>JABCZW010000016.1 GCA_013289475.1 Bacteroidota bacterium | reverse complement strand
CATGCTGATAGTGTCTACAATGTTTCCGGATGGATGATGAGTAATGCAATTAGTACAGATGCTTATATTTTGGTTTTATGGTATGCATCAACTACCCCGATTAATCCTGGTGCTACTGCTACAGGTTATATAAAGGTTGATACTATAGCTAAAGTAACTGGTACAACTACCTGGACAAATTATACTAAAACCATTGTTGCTCCTGCTAATGCTTTAAGTGCCCAGTTGTATCTCACCGATCAATATGTGGCTACCAGTTCGGGCACCGCATGGTTCGATAATTTCTCGTTCAGGGAAAGCCTGGCTCCGAAAATAAACCTTGCGCTCGATTCAAGCTTTGAAGGCGGTGGAGCGAATACCTATCAACAAAACTGGCAGGTTAATGAATTAACATTGTTGGATGGCTCGAGTACAGATATTACAAAGGACCCGAACGGTTTTGTTTCGGGCGCTGATGAAACATGGGGACAATATTACCCGCTTGATAACAGTGCAGTTGACACTACTGCAATTATGTTTCCTGATACCATTAAAATTCCGGGTACCCCTCAGAATTTAGGCCGGAAGGTTTTTGAAGTGGTCAAAGGAACCGGTAACGATGCCAATGAGATACAAAGTAAAATAGACTCTGCCGCGCTTCTGCCTTTGGGTAGTAAGCCGGTAGTGCATATACCTTTTGGCCAGTATAGTATTAAAACACCTATTACAGTGCCCGCAAACAGCGATATGCAAATAATTGGCGATGGTTCAGGCTTGGGTTATGGTGCAACGGTTACAACACTTAACTGGGCCGGTGCAAAAGCCGGGCCGGGACCAATAATGGAATTACAAGGCCCGAGCAGGGTTACTGTAAAAGATCTATTATTGGATGTGCCTTATACCGATGCTATTGAAGCCTTTGTTATTGATGATGCCGACCAGGCTGGTGGACGCATTTACGGACAGGAATTCAGCGCAGGTGGCCCTCAGTGGACACAGCCATGCGACATAGGTCTTTTATCTGACGGTATTGAAAACAGCGATATAACTATGATGTGCTATTACCCTGCTTATGGTACTTCTGCTATGGTACAGGCAAACGGAGGCCCGGTATTGGCCTCGGGTGGTAACACCAACGGACAAATATCATTGCTTGCCGGTGCAACCGGCGACTGCCAGAACTTGTTTAATGTAAAGAATGGCGGAAGAATAGATGCTGAAGGCATGTGGAACGAGGGCGACTGGGCACGTACAAGTGGCTTGGTAAACCTTAGCAATACGTTTGGGAAGCTATCGGTTGCATGCATGTCATGGAATTTGTTAAAACCTACGCTACCCATGGTGAGCACTAATAACTTCACCGGCACTTTTACCTTTTTACTGAATCACATGAACGAGGATCCCCAAAGCTATACACCTATGTTAGGTAGTGGCACGAATTGTAATATTTTTAGCGGTTATAATGATTGGGGGGCACGTAGTTCAACGGCAGATTCTGTGTGGCAGGATTCTACATCGCCGGCAGCCAATTCAGTTTTTATTGGTAATACCGGAACTAGTGGACTGCTTAATGTAGTAGTAGATAAAGTACATAATGTGTTACCTGATTCTACTACTGTGCTTAATGATATAGCTCAATTACGTGCAGTACGAAGCAACCCTCCTTACGATATGGTGCCGGGTGTTACCGATGTTAAGCTCATAAGGGTGGTGGCATGGGGCGCACAAAACCAGGTAGGCGCGCATTTCAACAGTGGTGTAACAACTTCTGTAAACAATATTAAGAATGCCAATAACAGTAGCCTTCAACTTTATCCAAACCCCGCAAAAGATCAGTTAACTATTGTTACCGATATACCTGTGCAAAACATTTCAATAACAAATGTGCTTGGGCAAGTGGTACTTAACAATTCATTTAATTACGATAAAGCAACAAGACATGTATGTTATATCGATGGCCTGCTGCCGGGTGTTTATTTTGTTACCGTACAAGAGAACGGAGAAAGGATTACAAAGAAGTTTATTGTAGCAAAATAAATCATACAGCAAAGATTGAACCATCTGATTTAAAAGCCTTGAATTCCAATGCATTATTACTTGAATCCAAAAAGAACATAGTAGCCTGCTCTCCTACCTCACCTTTGAACCTGATATAAGGCTCAATGATGAATTTTATGCCATGCTTTTTAAGCCGTTCAGCCAGTGTCTCCCACTGACTCATTTGCAGTATAACACCCCAATGTAAAACAGGCACATTTTTACCATCAACCGGGTTTGTACTAGCACCACCTTTCCATCCCTCAACTAAGTGAGCTGATATCTGGTGACCATATAGATCAAAATCTATCCACCGCTCTGCACTACGGCCTATTTTGCAGCCAAGTACTTCGGAATAGAACTTTCGGGTGACCTCAAGGTCGTGCACCGGGAAAGCAACGTGAAAAGGACGGATGTTAGTCATATTAGATTATATTTAAAAGGTAATTTACTTAGGTCTACATTGCCACCACTGATAATGATGCCTATACGTTTACCACGAAGCCTCTCACGATCCTTTATGGCAGCAGCAACCGGCACGGCACTTGATGGCTCTATAATAATCTTCATACGCTCCCATATCAAACGCATGGCAGCTATTATTTCAGGCTCAGAAACAGTTATTATTTCGGCAACATGCTTGCGTATAATGGCAAATGTTTTATCGCCAAGTGAAGTAAGTAGTCCATCGGCAATAGTATCAGGCGGAAGTGCTTCCACTACTTCTCCCTTTTGCATAGCCTGCCAGGCATCGTTAGCATTAAGAGGTTCTCCCGCAATAACTTTAGTATCCGGCGAGAAATAATGGGTTGCCAGAGCAGTGCCACTGAGCAATCCGCCACCACCAACCGGAGCCATAATAATATCCAAATCAGGAATCTCTTCAATAAGCTCTTTAGCTGCTGTTGCCTGCCCTGCTATAATATGGAAGTTATTATACGGATGTATAAAAATAGCTCCGGTGCGCTCAACCACTTTTGCAAGCGTTTCTTCACGGGCCTTTTGAGTTGGTGTACATGTTATTACTTCAGCACCATACCCTTTCACAGCATCCATCTTTACCTTCGATGAGTTCTCAGGCATGACTATATAAGCCTTCAGCCCATTATTACGTGCAGCCAGGGCCAAAGCCTGAGCATGATTGCCTGATGAGTGTGTTGCAACTCCTTTACGTCTTTCGGCATCGGTAAGCATAAGAACTGCATTCGTTGCTCCCCGGTACTTAAATGCACCTACTTTTTGAAAATTTTCGCATTTCAAAAAGAGTTTCGCACCAATAATTTCATTGATACTATTGCTTGCCATTACAGGTGTATGGTGCACAAAGGGCTTTATCCGCAAATGAGCGGCCTCTATAGCTTCTCGGGTAGGATAATGCTCCTGCATCGCAATGGTAATTTACCTTCAAGTATAGTAATTTTTCCCTACTTAACAGCCTTATATGTCATACAAACTGCGTTATCAGAACTGACAGTTACAAACCTATCGGGTGTGATCTCAACAATATCATCAGTATCTTTATTTAGCTTTTCATCAATAACAATAATCTTTTTATTGTCTTCTGAAAGCATCCATCTGCCTGTTTTAGTTCGGCTTTCACTCCCTAAAGAAATGCTCTTAACAAAAGTACTGTCAGCCTTATACTCTACTATCATAGTCTTATATGCTTCTATAATTGCATAGTCAAATCGAATTTTAGTGAAAATATTTATCCTTGTCGCACTATCTTTAGCAGTATCCATAACCTGTTTCAACTTGGCAATATCTTTATCAATATCAACGCTAACAATTGACTCAACCTGCCATTTCTTAAGCAACATTTTCCTTGTATTAGAACCACCGCAACCATACAGGCATATTGCAACACTTACAATTACCAGGAAACAAATAAGGCTACCCGCTTTCATCATCATATTCTTTAGGTACCAAAAGTAGAATTAGTTTTCAAATACTTACTTTTTATAATACAACTATCAATTTTATAATACCTACTAGAAAAGCGCTATAAGCCTATCAATGCCTTTAAAAGAGAAAAAGACAATCAAATGAAATAAAAAAAACATCATAACAAGCGCTATTTTTTGCTTATATCGCCTACAAAATCTGAACTAGACTTAGAAAAAGCTGCAATAGCCAATCCTGCAGCGGTAAGTCCTAAAACAAGCCAGCCTACAGGAGTTATTGCTTCGCCTATTACTACAGTAAGCTCACCAAGGCCTTCAACCAATTCAGCCACCGATGTTTCTTTAAAAAGGTATTTTAATCCTTCAAAGGCATAGGCCAATATTTCTATGACATCCTTTAACACAGCAGCAGTTTCAAGAACCTTAAAAAACTTCTCCCAAAAACCCTGGGCTTCCTGACCCGATTTTGTAATGTCTTTAAAGGCATTTTCAATATCATTCGCAACCTGCTCAAATTCTTCGGCAGTAGCAATCAATATGGCAGCAACTTGCTCCATAGCATCTACAAAAGCCGATATATCTATGTCAATACTGACACTTAATGCTGAAACTTCCATTGTAATTAGTGGTATTAATTAACTATGCAAATATACACTATATATTTACTATAATAATCATTTTATTTATTATTTTATCAACAGCTCATTCAATAGGTTTTTAACCTGTCGGAATTGATAATAACTTATTTATTTTTCTTTATGGTAGGCCCGGAACCCTAACTTACACAAGTAGAATTATTTTTTACCCGTAGTAGGCTTCTTTGTTTTCTTTATATCAGCCTCGCCGTGATGCCACACCAGGTTACCGGCGTCAAATTCCATTATCCTGGAGCCATCATTAAAAAAGCTGGCTTCCACCAATATTTTTTGACATTTTTTTAATTTAGCCATTAAACTATCCGCGGATTCCCTAAACCAAATATTTTGCGAAGTACCGTCAGTTGATCTATAACACTTAACAGTTAACGGCTTTTCGTTATCAAAGCGAATGCGAACATCTACTTCATTTACATCAAAATGAAACTGGCCCTTTGCTATTGCCACCGTTAAATAATTAGTATCATTTTTACAACATAGTATAAGGTTAGCAGTTACTCCACCATCATAGGGAAATTTAAAATCAAGTAATTCCTTTGCAAGTGCATATGCAGTATAAATGGTATCAGATGTCATTTTATCTATTTCATATCCATATTGCCAGTGAAAATTGACCGAATCTGCTATTCCATCGCTTTTAACCTGTTTTGTTTTTTTACTACTTTGTTTATTATCAGGTGTCTTTTCTTCCGGTTTCGACTTGTATGGCCATTTAAGCTGATTGGGCTCAAATTCCATTACCCTCTTTTCTCCGTCATAAAACATGGCTTCTATCCGTACTACCTTCGCTTTCTTAATTCTTTCAATTATGCTATCAGCCTTAACAAAAAGCAACGTTTCTAAATCATCATCTTCCTTTATGCATTTTACACGTATCGGGTTACCATTATCAAACCGAATTTTAGGATAAGCAAATCCATCGACATCTAATTTGAATTTCCCTTTTTTCAGATTTATACAAACAATATTATTATCTTTAAAAATGACCTCCAAGTATGGGGTTGTTCTATAATAAGGGAACCCAAAATTAATATCCTCTTTAGCATAAATATAGGCGCTTTGAATTGAATCGGGTGTCATTTTACTCATTTGATGTAAATAAATCCAATACGATCTGGATGAATCAACACCATCATTAGATTGAGCGTTCGTATTACCGAAGAAAAAAACTATAATCACAATACAAATCAACTGTCTCATTGAGTAAATTGGGTTTTACAATCTATATCAAAAATAAAACAAAACATTTAAACCAACAAAACTTACTTGAGCTTATACCTCTGTTTCAATACATTGCGTTCGGCTTCAGTAAGGTAACGAACAAGTTTACTTCCGTTACCGGTTTCATTCTTCAAATCACTCTGCAAGGGCATTAATTCTTCCGGTTTCATTTGGTGGTGCCTATCTACATGGGTATTATATATCAACGCATAAATAACCCTTAACCTCCTCCACTCATCCTCTTCACGCAACATAAAACCATCCATCCAAGCCGACCATTCATTAGGTGTCATCTTCCAAAAATCGGAATAGGACAATCCTGCACGTGAGCTTTGAGCCCAGAGAGTGCTCCAATTCAGGGCTTCTTCCCTATCACTTTTTCCTTTTTGCCCTGTTATGCTTCCGGTGTTACAATATTGCTCTGCTCTTTCGCGACTTGATTGGATGAGGGTGGTGAGAAGCGAGTCGTCATCGGTAAAATCAATGCGCAGAAAGCCTTTTACGGTTGCAAGAGCCAACTCAACTGCCGGAGGTGTTACTATTTTTATTTCTGTGAGTGCCATTTTGCTAATTGTGAATTTTAAATGGTGAATGGTAAAATGATAATGCAAAAATAAACATTTTATTTATTAGTAGTAAACATTTTAACTAATAAGTTTTCAACAGGTCGAGAAGATGCTTAATAACAAAGCTATACCGACTCAAAGCGCGTGAATACATCTACAGCAAAAGACGTTCGAGTTGTTAAAAATTCCATTCTCATTTCATTGAATGCAGCAACTTTGAGCAGTAAATTTGTAAGAGACATTTAGTATTAACCGCTGTAAAGCGGAATCTGTTCTTTGGCTTATTTGACCATATAAAAAAACAGGAAGCACTTTTTCAAAAAAGAAGTAAAAAATACTTTTTTCCGACACAAAACACACAATTTCCGACATTTACTTCACCAAGAAAAAGAAGCAAATACCGCACAGGTATTGGCAAAGATAGATTAAGTACCTTTTATGGGGTTAAAGCCGGAAAAACCAGGGCGATGTCGGTAAAAGAATAAGGGCCGCCTTACAGGGCAGCCCTAGTTGTTTTATAATTTTGTTTCCCATCTGCACGTATTTATTACGTTCGGGGCCCTGCAGATGAATAACTTGTCACATAAATAACAAGTTTAAGCCCGCTCTGTTTCTGAGTTACCCCGTCGGGCTTCTCTCAATTTAGCTTCCCGTTGCCTTTGCCCCGGGTATGTTTATTGGTTAGAACTTAGTTTATATTTTCGTAGCTACCCTGAAAATATCTTAGGCTAAAGTAGAACAAATGATACCCCTTTGTCAATAGTTTGCTACCTGTTTATTTATCAACAGCGTTAAATTTTTCGACTTTTTTAACATTATTTCATAAAAACATATCCTATAATTGCAGCCCGAAATTGGGAGCAAATATCCACTATCTTTATCCAGCATATTTTTGATACTACATGCTTAAAATACTCCGGTATTCATTATTACTTATTACACTTACTACTGCAATTGATGCATACAGCCAGGCCGATACAGGCAAGCCTCATTATATGTATTCGTTTATTGCGGTAAATGTTGGTTATGGCACAAACCTTACTTCTACCAGTGACAATAACATACAGCCATTCTTTGGCACAACGGGCATCACTATAAACATATCGGGCTTACTGGCATTTAAAGAAGCCTATTGGGGTATACCGGTAATGATAGGCTACAGCAACCCTGGCTTTAATGTGGGTGCTTATGCTGCAGCAAATTCCGACACCAATAAACTTACTACATATACAAGTGGCAGTGCAGGGCGTTACAGTATTTATTACCTGCTTTCAGGGTTAAATTTAAAACTACCCCAACGCACAACTCGCGAAGCCGTTGAATTAAGGATAATGGTTGGCCCGCTGCTTGCAAGTGTACCGGCTATAAGCTATTCAGGCAAAATAGCTCAGGCCCCCAATTTCAATACCTATCAAACCTATACTTCTTCAGTATCTTCGGCAACAACAGTTGCGTTTGCAATAAGCCCCGGCATAGGCCTTGGCTATAAATTCTCGAAACATTTGGCTCTTATGGCTTATAGTGATCTAATTTTTGCAGCGCTTCCCTTAAACCTTACTACTACTAATACTATAAACGGAACAAATGAAACAAAAAGTTTTGTTGCCCATTCAAGCATGGCCTATGTAAACTTTACCGCATCACTGGCCTATAGCTTTGGTAACATAAAAGCAAACATTGCTTATTGATAGTACAAAAGCCTGCATCCTGTATCTTTGCATTTATGCGTAAACTGTTATTTATATTGTTTTTGCTGCCCGCCTTTGCAACACATGCCCAAAAGGACAGTATTATTACCATGCCCGCGTACGATACTGCTTATACCGGAGGTTATGATGTGGATATATTCTGTTCGCTTGAACACAAACGCGCCGTAAAGGATATTAAAGCAAGCAGGCTTAATTTTATTGAAACAGGACTCATGGAGCCACGCTATAAAAAATATATGCCGTGGCTATGTAAACATTATCACCTCACTTATTTCTATTTACCCGAGGACAGGCTTGGCTATGGTGGCTTTAACCCAATGCGTTGTTATATTGCAGCTATCGATTCGGCATTGAAGATTAAGTTGGGAGATTCGGTTAAGATAAAACTTGCCAAAAGTGCGGATAGTTGTTTTTGGAGCCACATTGCAACCGATACCATAGACGAAAAATACTGCAATGTGCCTGCTGCAGTACCCGACGAAAGCATTTACAAGAACCTGAACGGGGAATTTTTTCATATTAAGTGCGACACACTATTATACGCTAAGTTCAAAAAACTGAGCAGTCAGCAGGCAAACCCATATATGCTGGCTAATGTATTGATAGAAGCCGATGGAACGGTTACCGGGTATAGGCTTAAAACATTTATGTCGGAAGGGGCCCTTTATTATGATGATACATTAAAATACAGCTGGGTATATGATGGTTGCGGAAAAGAACTTTGGCAACTGGCACTTAAATACCTTAAAAAGTACCCAAAATGGAAACCGGCACGCATTGGTAATACATATGTAAGAACATGGCACAATTTTGAGGTGGTTTTCGAAAAAGAGGGGGAGTAACAAGCTAATTATCATTTCATAATGCATTTATTGCAAACAAATTATATTTTTGTTAAACGAAACTCATAGTAAAGCAATTTTTTACGATACAGACATGAAGAAATTTTTACTTTCGTTTGCTTTCATACTTACATCAGCAGTGCTGTTTGCACAGATGAAAGACTCAACTTCGGCGTGGCACTATAAAACCGAAACATATGATTGCGCCATATTTCCGATGGGATATATTGCCGATAATGTTATTGGCAAACGATTTACCCCCGGTTTTCCTGATATTGATAAGGCGGAACATGCTCTTTTAGAGCAAATGCTTCTGCAGAGGGATACAACCAAAAAGCTGCCGGATATGTATCGTCATATAAAAAAGTATAAACGTCAGTACTTTGGATATACAAACAAAGATGGCCATAAAATATTGCTTATTAATATGTTTTGGGATGATGACAAATACATAAAAAACTGGCTCAAGCAAATGATAATGGTACAGGGAGGAGGATCGAGCTATTGGAATGTTAAGTACGACCTTGATACCAATAAACTTTACGACCTTCAGATAAACAATGATGAGTGAGGAATAAGGCCGCGATTAGTAGCTGAACCTCAATTACAACCATAAGTTTAACCTATTTTTAATGTAGTATAGCGGAATAATTCCGAACTTTGCTACTTGCATTAAAAACCCTATTGTATAGTATTTATTACTAAGTATGAGCGCTTCCATATTTTTACGTGCCGAGTGGAGGAATTTGGTTTTAGCGAATTACGAATTCGACCCTGCTTTACTCACCAAATACCTGCCCCCCAATACTGAATTAGATACATTTAATGGCAAGCATTATATAAGCCTTGTTGGCTTTTTATTCAAAAACACCAAGGTTAAAGGCGTTTTAGTACCTTTTCACCGCACTTTTGAAGAAATAAATCTGCGTTTTTATGTTCGCCACAATCATGAAGGCAATTGGAAACGCGGTGTTGTTTTTGTTAAAGAAATAGTACCTAAAAAGCTTATTGCCCTGGTAGCAAACAAAATTTATGGCGAAAACTACCTGGCCTGTGACACCCGGCACCAATGGTCGAGCCCTGCCCCTGACAAACTTGGGGTTGAATATATGTGGAAACATAAAGCAGACTGGAATTGGGTAGTTGTAACGGCAGATGAAACTGGCCATTTTGCTAAACGCAGATCGGAAGAAGAGTTTATTTGCGAGCATTATTGGGGCTATACAAAGGGCAAAAAAGGTATTACTACTGAATATAATGTTACGCATCCGGAATGGAGGATGCATAAGGTATTACATTATGATATTAATTGCAGTTTCGAAAAAGAGTATGGAAAGGATTTTGCTATGTTAACTAACGCAAAACCATTATCGGTTATGCTGGCGGAGGGATCTGCAATAGAAGTAATGAACAAAAGAAAGATCGGGTAAGACTGCCCATTGTATTTAAGGACTAATAAGCAGTTAATTGAAAAAGAATTTTCAAAAACTGACTTAAATCATCTTTTAAACCATGCTTGTATTGTTACTTTGTAAATGAAATTAAGTTCAGTCAAGTTTTAATTACTGCTTAAAGGCAAATTTTTGAAATAGTATTGATGTTGTGGTTTGTCGGGTGTAAACTTATGGCAACCGCGCTCTAGAATGGGGGGAGGTATGGGGTCCTTTCCCCTTTTAGTTTTTATAGCCTTACCCTAATGCAACAACCCTTTAAAGAAATTATACATACAAAATGCTATTAGCGCAACCACGCCTAGTATAGTAGAGCCAATGAACAGCGATGCAAGGCTGATAACTACAATTTTAAAAACTTTAAACATACGTTAAGGCATTAATAGCCCGAATGGCAAATATAAATCAATAAATCGACTTCGTTTCCCCCTTAAAATCACATTATAATGTTAGTTAGCATAGTATAAAAATTATGCTATTTTTGTAACTAACAACTAATCCTCAAAACAAATTAACCTAATGAAAAAACACATTTTACTAGCAGTTGCGGTATGTTCCGCATTTATTTTAAAGGCAGGTGATAAAGACCTACTATCTCATGGTGGCGGAGGCGACAGCAAGCTTACTATTGGCTTATCTGTTGGCGCTGCACTTCCTATGAGTGCTTATGGAGCAAAAGCTACCGACACAGCTTCATCAACACAGAATGACAGCACACACGTTCAAAACGGATTTGCAAGTACAGGTTTCCATTTTGATGTTACTGCTTCTTACATGTTTGCCGACCACATTGGTGGCCAGGTTATGATAGGTGGTAATATGAACTCATTTGACGTTGCTACATATAAAACTGTAAATAACATCAAATCACCAGAAACCTTTACTGCTAATAATTACTACATCGGTCAATATTTAGTTGGCCCTGTTTTGAGTTTTGGTGATAAACTGAAGCTTAACATCAGAGTATTGGTAGGCCTGGTTACTTCAAATGCAACCGTTATTACTGAAACCAATGGTCAAAGTGGTGGTGCTGAAGCTTCATTTACAAGGACAGGAAACCCTGGAAGCGGATTTGGTTACAACTTTGGTGCTGGTATAAAGTATAACTTTAATGATAAAATGGGCTTACTCGTTAATGTTGACTACCTAGGTTCAACATTAAGCTATACCGGTTATGGTCAATCTTCTACTTTCTTTGGCACTACTTCAAGCACAACTAATACAACATTAAAGCAAACTATGGCTCTTGGCATGGTTAATGCAAGTGTTGGCATAGCATTTAACTTGTAGTATTTAGTTTTTATTCTTTAAAAAGCCCTGCAGCAATGCGGGGCTTTTTTATTTGCCAGTAGCAGAATAAACTCTCCCCATCCTCTCTTGACTTAGAGAGGACAAAATAAAGCGCGTAGGTTTGGGGAGAATTCAGGATGATTGTCTTGTACAAAGCTATGCCTCCTTTATTTCTTTAGCCTAAAGCCAATATTACTAATGAGTTACCTAATTATTTCAAATTACGGCCAAATTGCCAACCCAGGTTTAGCGAAACATTTAGGAGCGACACCGGCAAGCTGCCCGTTATAGGATACGTTTGGGTATTCCCGTTATTATCGGCATAATTTTCGGTAGTAGAATAATTTAACTGGGTGTATATGTAAGTTACATCCAGCGAAGCACAAAAGCCTTTAGTTATAGAATACCTCACTGCCAGGCCCACACTATAAGCGGTAGCCGATATAGTGCCCGCATTAATGTAATATGAAGATTGAAGCCCGTTATATATCTCACCATAGGTGGTAATTGGCAATATAACACTACAAGGGCCAAGCATAACACGTGCATCAAAGGTAAAACGGCTTATATAAAATGCCTTGTATATCCCGTAAAAAATATACCCACCCAAATAAGGCTGTTTACCACTTGTAGCCTTATATGAGGATGAAGGAAGGTTAGCTTGTAAGTTATTGGTATAAGCATCTACATTATAGTTATTATTACTTGTGCTACGCATAAATGCAAAACCAAAGTTGATGGAGTTTATCATTATGCCAAATGAAAGATTATTGGCTGTACCTGTTTGGGCATAACCGCTTGAAGGGTTATTTGCTGTTGAACCAAAACTGCTTACGGGCTGGCATAAGCCGTAGCCCAGGGTAACAAAGCCCGCAACCTTTTTACCGGTATCGACCTGAGCTTTTAAAGTGATCAGTGAAAAGTGAAAAACTAAAAGTATAAATAAGAGTTTTTTCATAAACCATGCAAAGACACAAAATAATTGCGAATGGGAGGCTACTGGTCTTGCATTTTATATTCACAAGTTATCACTCAACCACTATCTTGGTAGTTACAAGATAGTCATGCTCCTGGTCAAATGCTTTTATAAAGTAAATACCGGGTGCAAGGTTGTTTCGCTGTAATTCATATTGCTTTCCGTTGCATTCTATTTCCTCCAATTGCCTTCCGGTTATATCATCAAGTTCTAAATAGTGCTTACCAGCTTCTGAAAATACAATAGTTGTTGAAGTATTAAATGGGCTGGGAAATACTTGCATCCCCGAATTATTTGAAGCTAACTCATCTATTCCGGCAGGTGGGTTAATCCTTAATAACAATAACTCACCTAATGGAGCACCGGCACCCACTTTAAAGTTAACAAGCACACTATCTTTTCCCGTTTTAGGATCAAAACTAAATAGTACTCCTGCGTTATAATATCCACCTAATTCTGTCAACCCGTAGAATAACCCATTGGCTGTATCTTCAATAAGACTTCCATAAGGTTGCGCACCATGTATACTATCAAACTCATATACAACACTATCTTTTCCTGTAAAAGCATTATAGGCAAAAATCACCCCATCACCGTAACCACCATTTAACTTACCTCCATTAGGTGTCATGCCATAAAGAAGTCCATTTGAGGCCTCAAGCAAAACACCATAAAAAGGCACAGCGCCATTAGTATCATTAAAATTCAACAAAAGGGTTTCTTTCCCAGAAACAGGATCATAGCTAAATAAAGTTCCATCATTATTTTTACCTCCGCTTCCACACATTCCATATATAATCCTATTTTTTGCCTGCATTACACTTCCTTCCGGCCGATTTCCTGATTTTGGAATAAAAGACATAATTACACTGTCCTTATATGTTTTGGGATCAAAACTTAAAAGCACTCCATCAGAACTTGATGTGCTAATTCCTCCCTGTTCTGTCATGGCATATAATAATCCTGATATGCTATCTTGCATGAAATAACCTTCCGGCTCACTACCATTTTTAGAATTAAATTCCAGTAATGTTGTGTCTTTCCCTGATAACGGGTCGAAGCGATATATAACTCCATTATTAGCAACTCCACCCATAGTAGTCATCCCATATAAATAACCATCCTTAGCCTGTAAAGGTTTTCCACCAGGCGATTGCCCAAATACTCCGCCTGCAAATGTATATACTACATTTAAATTATTCGTTTTAGGATCAAAACTAAATAGCGACTCATTTTCTAAACCATACAATAAACCATTTGAAGCCTGCATAAGTGAAGAGTAGACAGGATTAGATACATTATCGCAAACAGAATACATTCCTGTTGTAATGTCATAACTGAATAATGAATATTGCGTCATTCCGTACAATACATAATCTTGTGCCTTTACAAAAAGAGTACTGATAATTAGTGATATAATGAGTATTATTTTCTTCATCCTTTGTGGTTATATATTCAAATATATAAATTTCGATTTCTAATTCCTAATTCTTAATTGATATCACTTCCCCATCCCCAGCACATTCTTATCATAATCGTGGTTGAACTGGCGCACGCAAGTCCGGGTATATTCTTCACGGGTAGCGGCATCGAGCGTGTTGAGTGTTACCGATGTGCCATGAAACACTTTTATATCAGATCTGCCTTCGCGTAGCTCATGTTGTTTAATTTGTTCGCTGGTAACATTATCGGCACACCAAAAGCGGTAATCAGTATTTAGCTTGCCAATCTTTAACCAGGCATTGCGGCGCATGATGAAACAAAAACCGCTTATTATATGAGGGTGAATAAATCCTTTATGATTGGTAACAGAAAGAACATCGAGGCTCTGTGAGCTCATCTCCGCCACTACTCTATTTACAAACCCTTCCGGAAAAACAATATCGTTATTACTGAAACATATATACTCTGCATTGCCCATACTTGCACCATTGTTCAGGCATTGGTTATAATTAAAGGGCTGCCTTTGTAAAAAGGTATCGGCATTAGCATAACGAATGTTATCTGCTTTCTCAAGCACAACCACATTCACATCAACTGAAGCAATCCTATTGATAGCTTGCTGAGTCATAACCCGGCAATCGGCCACCGACCCATCGCTTACTATCACCACATCCATTTTCACCATTGGTCCGTATGTCGGCCTGCGGTACTTAGGCGAGTACTTATGCGTTTCGCTGGTTTGGGCGGAGAAACGATAATAATACATGGGCCGATCAATTTTGTGTTCCGTCTTTAGCAAGCGACGTATACGCAAACCATAATCGGTATCCTCGCCAAAGTTCTTCTCCAGGAATTTTGTTGCAAGAGCATATTCACGTTTTATAGGTATAAGATGGTTAGGTACACGCAAGCGTGGCTTACCGGGCTCGTCAACATTCAGCAAATTATTCACGCTATAATGTACCGGTATCTTATCTCCCTCATCGGTTGAATATATGGCATCAAAGCAAATACAATCTTTGTTCTGCTCTATTCCTTGCAATATTGCATCCACATAATCATCGGCTACCCAATCGTCATCATCGACAAAAGCTACATAGTCGCCCTTACTAATATTAAGAAGATTATTGCGCTTTTCGCCTACACTCATAGTTTTGTTATCACCCAGCCAGAGTATCTCTACAGGCTTTCCTGCGGCTTGGACTTGTAAATGTTCGCACAACAGTGCAAATTGTGTCAATCGTTTTTGCAACGAGCAAATTAAAATAGAGAGTTTCATAAAAAGTGATTAGTGGGCAGTGGTTAGTGAATAGATATTCAGTATATCATTCTTCAGTGCTTGTGTGTGTCGATATCCTTTCATTAATAAGCTTCCCGTTTTTATTGTAATTTTTTTGCGATTGAATGTCATTATCTTTATATTCCGATTCAGTTTCTAGGTTTCCGTTTTCGTAATACTCTTTTTTTATCCCAACTATAGAGCCATTAATCCATGGAGTAAGTGCTTTTAGTTTTCCGCTCTCATAATATTCTTTGGCCATTCCATTCACCTGGTTATTGGTAAAAGGGGTTTCAGATAATATTTTTCCGCTCATATAGTACTCCCGGGCTATCCCATTTATCATGCCAGTATCGTAGTGCGTAATTGCCTTCACTTTCCCATTTGTATAATATTCTTTAGCATCGCCATTTTCATTGCCCCCATTATATGGGGTTTCACTTAAAACGGCCCCACCCTTAAAGTACTCCTTAGCTATGCCATCTGCACGGCCGTCAACAAAAGATGTTTCGCTGCTCAGTGTTCCGTCGCGACCGTACCATTTCACCACTCCGTTTTTATAATCGGCTGTATTGGGTGTTTCACTCTCAAGTTTACCGTTTTCATAATAGGTTTTCTCTACTCCCTCTTTTTTACCATTTACATAAGGACATTCATACCGAACATTTCCATTGGGCCAATATTGCTTGTCAATCCCATTTTTAATAAGCGCAATACCCGACGACCATGTTAATTTACCATCACGGGTAAATTCCCTCACCACTCCCAAGGGTTTGCCATTACTGTAAATAATAAGCCTGTAAAGCACGGCCTTTGAACTGTCAGTGGTAACCAGTTTAGTGCTATCTACATATTCAATCCATTTGCCTTCTCTTTTACCATTTACCATTTCATTTTTAGCTTCTGCTTTATTAGTATAGCCATTAGTTTTTTCAACATACAGGCTATCTTGCCCAATTGCAGGTAAACAGGCAAATAACAAGGAAACTACAAATATGCAATAAGGAATATGTTTAGTGGTTTTCATTCCTGATTTAATTTTTAAATTACTTTATTTCACTTCCGTTTTCAGCGTAATATTTTGTTTTACCTTCTCTATCCCTGGCATAAAGTGTAGTATTTTTTATTTTCCCGTCCTGGTAATATTCCTTTTGCATTCCGTTTTTTTCACCATGCATATATGGTGTTTCAATGCGCAGCTCACCGGTTTCGTAATACTGCTTTGCTATTCCTTCAATAATATTAGTGGTATAGGGCCATTCGCACCTTAATTTTCCATTTTCATAGTATTCCTTTTCAATTCCGGTTAAACTATCTTTTAAATAAGGCGATTCAGATTTTAACACGCCATTCTCATAATAGCTTTTCATTATCCCGCTTTTATTATCTTTCACAAAAAGAATAACGCTCTTTAATTTTCCATTCTCATAATACTCACTGTCAATACCATTTAAGCTATCATTAACATAAGGGCTTTGCCATTTTAATTTTCCACTTTCATAATACACTTTTGACATACCATTTTCAACCCCATTAGTGTACGGATATTCGCTCCAAGCCTTTCCGCTCTCATAATATATTTTTACTTTGCCATTTATTCTGCCATTGGTACGTGGTATTTCTCCATAAAGCTTACCGCTTTTATAATATTCGTAACTTGTGCTTACAGGCTTATCATTATTATAAACAGTAAGTATATAATAAGGTGCCGTAGTATCGGTTGTTGGACCAAAATCATAATTCCGGTACTCTATCCATTTACCTTCCTTTAGCGCATCCTTCATTACATTTTTAGCTTCATTTTTATTGGTAAAGCCCTCCTGCTCAACAGGCTGCGGTTGGTTATCCGGCAAATAATTGCTGTTACTATTAAGTACAAACCGCATAGGTATATTATAAGAAACTCTTACAGGATGCCCATTTTGCATACCAATCGACCACTTTGGCATAGCCGTTATAACTTTAACGGCTTCTTTATCGAGAGAGTAACCATGCGGAATACTTTTAATAACTTTTACATGCGAAACAGATCCGTCTTTTTCAACAATAAAGTTTATATAAACAGTACCTGTAATACCTGCTTTTATGGCCGAATCAGGGTAGTTCATATGTTCACTCAGGTATTTATCCAAATCTCCCTGAAACTCGGGCATTTGCTGTACAATAGTGAACACCTGGTTATTGCTGATACTATCGGGCTTTGATGTTGAACCGTTTTGCGCCACAGAATATGAACAGGCAGAACAAAAAATCAGCATAAATACGCTATTTAATCTCATCCCCTTTTTCATCGTAATTGGTTACTCCACCTGTCATTACACCGTTTTGGTAATGGAGTAGCTGTTTCAATGTTCCATCTTCACGATACCACTCTATATTGCCGTCTCTTTTGCCATTAATATAGGTAACTTTGGTATTAAGCTTCCCATTCTCATAATATCTTTTGTATAGTCCGGAAATGGTATCATTTATATAAGGAACTTCCTCTTCTATCATTCCGCTTTCATAATATTCTTTCTCAACACCGTTTTCAAGGCTATTGGTATATGGGTATTCATTCTTAACGGCTCCGCTTTCATAATACAGCTTCTCTACTCCATCCAGCTTTCCGGAATCAGTGTATGGCTTGACCCATTTTATTTTCCCGTCGTCATAATAACCTTTTGACGTACCAATTCTTTTACCATCAACCCATACGTTATCCCATTTCAGCTTCCCATTATCATAATAGCCTTTCTCCGGCCCGTCCTTTTCTCCATTTTTATAACCTGTTTTCCATTTTAACGCACCGTTCTCATAATATGAGTTTCTAACGCCATTAGATTTACCATTAACATATAGTCGAACATCTTTTGTCTTTCCATTCTCATAATATTCTTTTTCCACTCCATTTTTATCATCATTGGTGTAATCAGTTTCCCAATGCAGGGCACCGTTAGTATAATATCCCTTTTCAGTTCCGTTTTTTTTATCATTAGCATAGGGTTGCTCCCAATGCACTCCTCCCTTTTCGTAATACTCGGTCGCCTTTCCTTCCCTCTTGCCATTAACATAAGGTACTGTCCAATCTAATGCCCCATTCTCGAAATACGATTTCTGCACCCCATTTACTTTTCCATTTACATAAGGCCACTCTGCTTCTATTTTACCATCCTGGTAATATTTTTTATCTATCCCATTTTCAACACTGTCGGTAAAAGGCTCTTCGCGTTTCAATGTGCCATTTTCATAATATATTTTAGCCCCCTCATTCATTCCATTTTTATAGATCCATATTCCATTTTTCTTGCCACTTTTATAAAAAGTACTATCCTGCCCATCCCGTTTACCGGCCTTATAAGGTATCCTGGCCCTAATAGCGCCATTTTCATAATAATTTCTCTTTAACCCTTCTATTTTACCGTTAACATATGGTATACGGGAATGCAGTTTGCCGCTTTTATAATATTCCATTCCGGAGTCAGTTGATTTGCCTTCGTGGTAGTTTAAAAGCACATAATAAGGAGCATCTGTATTTTTAGTGGCATCTAAATTGCTATCGCGGTATTCTATCCACTTACCTTCCTTTTTGCCGTGCAGCATTTCATTTTTCGCCTCCGCTTTATCTGTATACATGCCATGCCTTGCCGATAAGCTATCTTGCGCAAAGGTGGGCAAACAACTTAGCAAGGCTATAATGAACAATAAATCGGGAATAAGTCTTGTGGATTTCATGTGTAATTATTTTATTTCGTTGCCACTTTCATCATAATTGGTTACTCCACCAGTCATTACCCCGTTTTGGTAATGAAGCGCCTGCTTCAATGTTCCGTCTTCGCGGTACCATTTTACATCGCCATCCATTTTACCATTAATGTAATGAATTTCAGTGGTTATTTTTCCGTTTTCAAAATATCTTTTATACTGCCCCATTATAGTATCATGCGTATACGGAACTTCTTCCTCGACTTTTCCGCTTTCGTAATATTCTATTTCTGTTCCGTTTTTTTTATCGCCCATAAAAGGGTACATGCGCTTTAATGCACCACTTTCATAATACTTCTTCACCACGCCATTCCTGTCTCCATGGTCATACGGGTATTCGCCCATTAGCTTACCATCTTCAAAATAACCTTTAGCCAGCCCGTCTTTTTTATCATCTATGTAGTTGTTTTCCCAATGTACCTTGCCATTTTCGTAATAGCCTGTTTCTTTTCCATTCTTTTTACCGTTAGCATAATTGGTTATCCATTTGGGTTTACCGTTTTCGTAATATTCTTTCTCTGTGCCGTTTTCAACACTGTCAACATAAGGTTCCTCCCATTGCAGCTTCCCATTCTCAAAATAGGTCAGCTTTACCCCATCCAGTCTTTCTTTTTTATATGGCCAAATGGTTTCTACTTTTCCATTTTCATAATACTCCTTTTCTATTCCAACCCGTTCACCTTTGGTCCAGGGTATCTCCCATTCAAGCTTACCATCATCATAATAGCCTTTTTCAAGGCCTTCTTTTTCATCATTGGCATAAGGGGTTATGTATTTAAATTTCCCGTTCTCGTAATACTCATTCGAAATACCATTTTCTTCGCCATTGGTATAAGGCGATTCACTCTGCAACGTTCCACTCTCAAAATACTCTTTCCCCGTTCCGTTTATTTCATCATTGGTATAAGGCCATTCAGTCTTTAGTTTTCCGCTTTCATAATATTCTTTAGCTACTCCTTCCTGTTTATCGTTGACATAAGGATGTTCAGATTTAAGCTGGCCGTTCTCATAATACTCTTTTACGCTCCCGTTTAATTTATCATCGACGTAAGGATATTCGTCCATTAATGCCCCATCTTCATAATATTCCTTTAAAACCCCGTTCTGATTACCATTGGTATAGGTTTCAATAGAATATGGCTTACCGCTTTTATAATATTCATGCACTGTATCGGTATACTTACCGGCATGATAATTTATAAGTACATAATAAGGTGCGTTAGTATCTGTTGTTTCGTCATAAGTACTATCGCGGTATTCTATCCATTTACCTTCTTTTTTACCATGCACCTTCAGGTTCTTAGCCTCTGCTTTATTAATATATCCTGTTAGCCACGGCTGCACATGTTCCTGGGCAGAAACAGAAAAGCAAACAAAAAATAAGGGAATAAGTATAGTGGATTTCATAAAGATAGTTTATTGTTGATTTATTTTATTTCCTCGCCGTTTTCGGCAAAATGCCTTGTTACGCCTTCGGTGCCATTGGTAAAAGGGGTTTCGCTTTCCATTTTACCACTTTCGAAGTAATGCTTTTGCATGCCGTTCTTTTTATCGTTTGCATAAGGCACCACCCATTCCAGGTTTCCGCTGGCATAATACCCTTTCATATCGCCATTTTTTTGGCCATTAGTATAGGGCCACTCATTTAATACCTTGCCTGATTCGCCATATTCTTTAACCTCGCCATTTTTTTGATCATTAGTATACTGCCTTTCATATGTTAACTTACCGGTTTCCGAATACTCTTTAGCAGTTCCGTTCAACTTTCCATTGCTATAGGGCCACTCATACTGTAATTTCCCGCTCTTAAAATATTCTTTCCACACCCCGCTTTTAACACCATTAACATAAATAGTTTCCGATTTAAGTTTACCATCTTCATAATATTCCTTTAAGGTTCCGTTCTTTTGATCCATTGTATATGGCTGTTCCCATTTTTTAGCTCCACTTTCATAATACTCTTTTAATATTCCGTTCTTTTGATCCTTTGTATATGGCTGTTCCCACTTTTTGGCTCCACTTTCATAATACTCAATTCCGGTACCTTCGCTTAAGCTATTAACATATGGCACCTTCCAATCCACTGCCCCACTTTCATAATACGATATTTGAGTGCCATTTATTTTACCATTGGTATAGGGCCATTCTATCTTAAGCTTACCATTTGAGTAATATTTCTTTACAGTTCCGTTTTTTTCGTCCTTGCTATAAGGGTATTCACTCATTACATTTCCGTTTTCATAATACTCCTTTTGTACTCCGTCCTTCTTTCCATTAACATAAGGTATCTCCATTTTTATGGCTCCATGCTTATAATATTCCCTTACCATACCCTGTGGTTCATCATTTTTATATTCAGTCAGCATATAAAATGGCCTGGTGCTGTCGTCAGGGGTTCCATAGGCAGTATCCATATATTCTATCCACTTGCCGGTTTTTCTGCCATCGCTCTTTTCGTTTTTGGCTTCGGCCTTATTGGTAAAACCACTTTGTGCAGTACCCGATAGGGAGATAAATAGTAAAGGGGTAAAGAGCAAGGAATACGGAGTAAGTTTCATTAATTTAATTTTAGCCTGCAAGATATAAATTTTTCGTGTCGGTTTTGGGGGGTTTAGTGTCGGAAAAATAATACTTTTTTCTGCTTACCTAACCTAAATCTCTTATCCGGAAGGTGCCCATTTCCAATACTTTCTGGCTTTTATATTCATATAAAAACCGACATACTTCTTATTTCCGTACATAGTTTCCGACAACAGATAATTTTTATCGAGGTAAATGATCCTTAACGTTTGTATAGAATCCTTTTTACGGGTTTGGTACCTGTAGATATCTATCCCGCATTTTGCAGAATCAATTTTAAATCTGCCTGCAGAACCTATATCATCATCTCGCTCATGCCAAATGCATGAAGTATCAAAATCTTCTGTACGGTAATAACCAAATTCATTTTTCGACTGAACAGTATCATCCATAAAAGCTGATAAGGCTGTATCGCCATTACTATGCGATGATATATATACCCATTGCCCGTATAGCTTCCTGTAATCCACCGCTTTCTTATGCCTTACAGGCAAATCAACTATAGGAGGATTAACCTTTACCGTATCATTACCGATATTTGTTCCATTACTGCCATTGTTTGAGCAGGAATAAAACACCAGGAATAAAATGGATATGTATAGAAGTGGTTTTAACATTAGTTGAATTTTAGAATAGCTACAAAATAATTTGTTTTTGCCAATGCTGTATCTTTTGCATAAGGATTAGTTTGCATAACATATACTTTAAAAGAATTATACTTCTTAATTAGTTCCTTATTTTTTATAAGAAGAAACGAATACACTCCATAACTTGTTATGTATTTGCCGAAAGGAATAAAATGAATGATACTATCATTCATTGTTCTCAACTCTAGTTTTGCATGCATTTCCCCTCCATAATCAGTCCAGTATTCAAACCTTAACGTATCTCGGTCTAAATTAGCTTTTACTGTATATGTTTTTGCCGAATCAACTTCAACCCAATGCCCCACCATGGTTTGATTTAGGTATATAGAACATTGGTCAAGCCCATCCGTAAATGAAAAAAGAAACAGGCCAAATAGTATTATCAAAAATGGTTTTAACATAAATCAAATTTACAATAATTTCTCTTCTATTCAAATACTGAGATTATTCACTGATAAGCTGATTTTCTATTAAGGAGTTCACGAGCCCGTTGGGATTGCCACGCTTCGCTCGCAATGACGGACAGCTATATTCGCTCATAACTTATAACTCATAATTTATAACTATTAAAGAAAGCCGGACCCGTTCCTGAGAACAAAGCCCGGCCAAACCAACCATGAAAAAAGAAGTTAAAAGTGAATAGTGATAAGTGAAAAGTAAGTTGCATTAAATTTTTCACTTTTAGTTTTTCACTTTTCACTCAGGCTCTTAAGAGCCTGAAGCTTCAGCCTGGTTAAAGTTACCATAGACAAAAGCATTCGGACGGTAAACCACATTAGCCAAACGCTCTTCAACAAGCACAGTTATAAAACCTTTTACAAAGTTGTCTACGTGCTGGTTGCTGAAGGTAACGTTCACCTCGTCGCGGTAAGCCAGTGTTGCTCCCAGCTGGAAGTCGCCAACAAGGAAGTAACCCTGTGTCATTGCCGTATTAGCAATAACCTGCGCACCGTTAATGAAGAAGGTGCCCGGCGCTCCGCTGATCATTTGCGGGAACTGGTAACGGCCATAGCTATCACGAGACAGTACTAGCGCGTTATAATCGTTCGGGTTAATGAGTATGTAATTTGGCGTGTAGTAAGCCACACGTGCCTGTGTTACTGCCTGGTGCAATACATCGTAGTAGTTAATGCTGCTTGGTGTTGCGCCCGGTATAACAGGGTTAGCATAAGCTGCTGCAATAGGTGCAATACCCTGCAGGTTTGGTGCGCTGTTGTTACCCGATATTATCTGGGTATCTTCCTGCATAAGCAAACGGCCGGCTACATGGGTATTAATGTAGTTGTCTACAAAATCGGCATCCTCCATCATTTCTTTCGAAATTGTTAAGTAGGTATTCAATTTACGCACTACCACTTCTTTAGCAGTAATGGTAAAGTCGCTCTGTGCCGCACTGGCGCCTTCAGCTACTGTACCTGTACCATCATTTTCACCTGTCAATTGGTTAAACAATATCTGGTTACTGTCGGTGGCGGTACTGTTCATAAACTGGCGTATATGCACGGGCCTTAATGGGTCTGCATATATACCCACCAGCCTTGTTGGTGGAATAGGGTCGGTGCCCAACAGGTTACCGCCTTCGGTAATATTACCTGCCGATTTGGTAAAGAGCTGGTGTGCCTTCAGCGATAAGCTTACCGGTATGCCTGCTTTGTTTTTAAGGCTTGCTAAGCCTTCTCTTTGTGCGTTCAGCATATCCTTTACGGTCATGCCACGGTCGTATGCACCAAATATTCTGCCTTTTTTCAGCATGGCAGTCATCTGGTCGAAGTCCTTGCGCAGGGCTTCGTATTTGTCGCCAAGCTGCCATTGGTTGGCTGCTATTTTGGCGTCGAGGGCTTTTAGTTGCGCATCCTGCGCTTCGCCCTTTGTTTTAATGGTGTTTATGTTATCGCTTATTTCTTTTACAATAACATCCACCTGTTTGTTTTCCATTTTGTTTTTAATTAGTGGTTAATGATTTTGTCATTCTGAGTGAAACGAAGAATCTAATTCCGCTTCCCGTCATTGCGAGCGAAGCGTGGCAATCTCAGTATTTGGGCGTTCCCCTTCGGGTCGGGCTTTACGCTACAAGTCCTCGCTTTGCTGCGGGCTTTTCGCTTCAATCCCTAACGCAAAAACAAAATACAGAATTATGATTTCAACATTTCATTGATCTTATTCAGAACATCGAGGCTCTCATCGTTTGCGGGCGAGGTGTTGTTAAACGGCCTTGCTGCCAGAAGAGATTGCAGTTGCTTTAACTCAATTTCCAAAAGTGTATATGTATCATCGTGGAGGTTGCCGCGGTGCAGCTGCTTATAAATAAGCGAACTGCGCTCAAGGGCCTCATCGAGAATATCCTCGGTAGTGGTTAGTGAATAGTGATTAGTGGCAAGTGAGGGGTTAGATTTAATACCCCTGAAAGGTGTATTGGCATTTGCTCCCCATGTTACGGTAGAGCCTTCCCACAGACGGGCTTCTTTAATAATATTTACAGGCTCTTCGTCTAACGACTGTTGACTAGCGACAGACGACTGGCCGCTATTTATCATTTCAAAACCTACCGAGTGTTCCTTGTATACACCATCGCGGTAAAGCTGTAACACATCATCGCCCAGTTGGGTGTTGGCAACAGGCGTTTCAAAATAAAGCCCTTGTGCATCTTCCTTAAGTGTACTTGGCCTGCCAATGGGTTGCAGGGTGTTATGCTGCAACAGGTGTATAATACGGTCGCCATTTTCGTTAATACTTTTTGCAAAGCAGCCCGGCGCAAACATATCCCCGTCGCTGTCTTTGGTATTAAACGAGGCAAAGTACCCGCAAACGGTACGCCCGGCAGTATCTACATCTTTTAAATTACCGCCGATGCTTTTTGTTTGATACCAACGCCATTCGGCTTTACTTTTTGCTTTGGCAATTTCTTCCTTTATCTCATTACGCTGATCGATTGCAAAAAGCTTATAATGCTTCTTAGGTGATATATACATGATTGAGTGATTAGTGGTTAGTGACGAGTAATTAGTTTATCGAATTTGATGATACAAAAATAAACATTATATTTAATACTAATAAACATTTAGTTAAAATACTTTTCAACAACCCGAAAAGAGGAATAAGGAATATGGGGTAAGGGGTAAGTTAAGAGTACTATGTATTTACTTATTCCCTACTCCTTACCCCTTATAACTTATTATATGTTAAAAAATGTAAAAAAGCGATTCTTTGCAAAAGGTTTCAGGATAAAAATCGCCTAATTGAGTACAGTCACTAATTTTGAACTTTAAATAACCTCCATATGAAATCCCTACTATCCCTGGTAGTTTTACTCGTACTATCCACCCTTGATGCTTCTGCGCAAATGGCGGGTATTGAAGCCCACAGCGATTCATCTATTCAAAAAACAGTATTGGTATATGACACCAGCAGCCTCCGCGTACCGGGCAAAACTCTTTTAACAGGTATTATAACCATTTCTGATAAAGGAGAAACACTTTGGACAAAAGGCTTTTTAAAAGGCAATTATGGCTGGACAAAATATAAGCTCGAAGTAACAGGTGGTTCTTTTACCAACGGGAAAATTAAAATCACCGGGGACACCAGCTACAAAAAAAACGATTCAATTACGGTAAAGGTATATACCCGCAAATGGTTATTGGGCGGTAAAGATAAATGGCTATTGACCTGTAAGATTCCTTATAATTACGAAACACAAATAAAGGTACTTACCAATGGTACATTTTCAAAGGCGCCGGGCAACCATGTCAATTTTGGAATACGTACCTATTACGATAATAAAATGTCGGTAGATAAATGGGCTCCCGTATCTAAAAACCTGCAGGACTTTGTATTCGCGCCCAGCGGCGGACATATTTCAAAATCGAAAGGCGATTTAAAAATTGATAATGATCCGCTGAAAATAAGCAACGACAAAGTAGGCCTAATAGTTGCCTTGGGCAAAAAACCGGCTATTGCCGATACGCTTCAGATAATACTCGATTATGTTGCCAATTACCAGTGCAATATATTATCGGGTGTGCGGGGGCACGACCTGTATGTTACCGCCAATGTTTACCGCGATTCTATTATTCATGCCAACCTTATGCGGGTTATAGTGCATGACAGTACTATAAAAAAAACATACAACTATATAATTAATACGGCAGGCGGTTCTATGAGCATTTTTAGCAGGGGTGGAAATGGGGCCGATGGCGTAGGCGGATATATTGGATCGGATGGATTGAGCGGTTCAGATGGTACACTTAGCAGCTACGCGGAAACAACCACCAATGCCGATGGCACAACAACCACTACCAATGTAACCACACAAGGCCCCGGTGGAAATGGAGGAAATGGCAATGATGGAGGAAATGGATTTGATGCAGGCAATGGCAGTGATGGCGGCAATATTACCATTGCCTATAACGCAGCAGCTAAACCCTACCTGGGTATAATTACTGCTACCAGTATACCCGGTGCAGGCGGCGCTGGAGGCCCGGGAGGAAGAGGCGGCCATGGTGGCAGAGGTGGCCAGGGCAACCCATCCGGAAGTGAAGGATCAAGAGGCAATGATGGAAATGCAGGCGCTGACGGGGCCAATGGTAATGCCGGAAAGGTTACCTTTGTAACGCAATAAACAAAACCACCACTTATGAGCGAAAACTGGAACGCTTATACACTTACCCTAAAGCCGGCAAAAAAGTTATTGTTATGGCTATTACCTATCCTGGCAGGTAATGTTGCAGGTATGTATGCTTTGAGTTTTGCCATATCAAATCAAAAAAACCTGATCAATACTATTGATGCCTACTCCATTTTTCTCATTATACTTTTTGCGGCAATAGTTGGCTTTACCCTTAACGTGCTTGTTAAGGTAGCCTGGGCACTTACAGGTAAAGTAATTGTTACCGTAGATGGCTTTAACCTGACCGTAGAAAAGTACACAGCCGGAATACTTTCACGAAAAGTATATGAGCTGGGCCAGATGGATACCTTAACACTGGCCGTGGATGAAAAATCGAAAACTTATATTGGACTAACGCGGGGCCAGTGGGCAAGATACTACTATCGAAACCCTATTCTTCTATACTTTCAATACAATGGTTCGCATAAATGCATTGGCAACTATTGCACCGAGTTTCCTGCCGGTGAACTGCGCGCTGAACTTTACAAAAAAATGGGGAAGCATGAATAGGAAACTTGCGATAATCATTTCCTTATTTATCTCGGCTTATTGCTTGGGACAAAGGCCAACCCCTCAAGATTTTGAAAAATCCCTTGAAAAACCTCAATGGGAGTTTCATACGAAGGAAATGGATAGTTGTACTTTCAATAGTTACAATATTCCTAGGTTCTACAGGTGTGATTCGGCCATTGCCTTTATAACATCAAATGGTGCATGGAACTATAAAGGTGAACCGGACTTAGAGCATTTATATATTATATCTACAAATACGGGAAAAATAATCTGGCAAAAGAAAAATGAAGGTGGCAATATAAAATGCTATTTCGATAAAGACAAAGTTATCTCATTAGATTCAGTTATAATATGCTATAACATATTTAGTGGAAAAACCATTTGGTCATTTACACCTGAACAAAATGTTATTGTAGGAAGAATTAAAATCGCCGGCTCCTATGCTTATCTTGAAGGAACAAAATACGATAAAAATGGCTCAGAGAGTTATTTATTATACAAAGTGGATTTGAATACTGGAAAATTAAAGAAAACAATACTAAATATTCCTACCCTATGGTTTGGAGTAACTACAATCTATAGTCATTTTGCTCTTTTTATGGATTATAGCAAATTGATTTGCTTTGACCTTAATGCTGGAAAAATATCCTGGACCTTTACTCCTGACCTTGACTCAAATGGAGTCGTAAAAAACTTCAGTTTAACCTTCCCTTTTTATTTTAGTAAGGATACACTATACTGCCTTAAAGAAGAAGAGACTGATTCCATTATAGTTGGGGTATGTAAAACAGCAACAGTTATTGCAATGGATATTAAAACAGGAAAGAAACTGAAAGAACTATACATGGGAAGAAAATATGGCATTGCCGACCCTTATGTTGATGACGGTGCTATTTATGCCTCTATCTTTAGCCCTCATCATTTTACATGCTTTTATATGAGCAAGTTTTCATTTAAGGATCTTAAAACCATTTGGTGCGATTCAATCCCAATAACTGCTTATGAGCCCCAATACTCATTCCCCGGAATAGATAGTAATAATATATATTTCATATCTGATTCAACAATAACAACTATAAACAAAAAGACAGGACAAATTTTACACGATAAAGGGACTTCTGAATATATTGAGTATATTATGGTAACAGATAATTTCCTGATAGCTCATATTGTCTCAAATGATACCCTTCCTCGCCCACAAACAATGATATTAGACAAAAAGATGCCGGATAAAACTGCTTTATCAACCAGAAATGTTGTATTAATGAATGAGGACATAAAACACAACGAGTTATATATGATAGACATTGACACCAAAACACTGCTTAAAGTAAAATTACCGCAATGAAGCCACTTATAGTTTTTATTTCACTTTTTATCTCTGTCTATTGCAACGCGCAAAGCCTTAAAATAACTATATACAACAAAACAGGCTATGATGTTGACTCGGTTTATATAGCCAGCACCTATGTTGGCTCTATTAAAAAAGGTGACTCAACCATAGTATTAAATTGCAAAAAACTCACCCTACAGGATGGTGTACCATTTGGCTTTTTTGAAGGGGGGACAATTAAAAATAAAGTCCACAAACCCTACCCGCAAAATGTCGGTTGGTGCGGCACTGGTGTACACAGCGAAACTACCGGAGAATATAAATTTTATATTGCCTACGGCGAGGATAAAGAAGGATATAGCCTTTGGTGGGACTGGCATAAATAAGCTTCTTCGCACTCATAACTCATAATTTATAATTCATAACTATTCCTGTATCTTTTTACCACCATTTGCATTATAGGTATATAACCTCGGTGCAAATGAAGCTTGGCTCATTCCTTATAATACTCTTCTACCCTATTTATGGCACGGCACAAACAAAGCAGCCTACTGCCAAAGATGTGGTTAATGCCATTAACCATCCGCAGTGGTCGGTAAAAGTTCATGGAGAAATTTCGGATGGAGAAATTTTCAAGGTACGTGAAGAGGTGCTTACATTATCGCTTTATAATAATGAATTCGAAAATGGTGACACGTATGATTTTTATATAAATAACAATACAGGAAAACTACTTGATACAATTACAACAAACTATTTAACGTGCTATGGTTATGAAAACGATACAGTTATTTATTATGCAAAAGCCGATAGCATATTTAAATTTGACAGGAACACGCTTAAAAGAAAGTTTTTTGCTGTTATTCCGGGCCACAGCCTGCACTTTATTACCATGCGCGATAATATGCTTTACGTACACTGCAGAGAGAATAGGTTTCACCCCTTACTTACTGTAAGCTTAAAAACGGGCATTATTACTAAGCTCGCCTCTAATATTCCCGGTGATATACAAGGCATCTATGGGAATACCTTGATCTTGCATTATAATAACTATACGTTCGGGTTCGACCTGCAAACATTTAAAACATTATGGAAAATAGATAATACACAGCATTACTATTCGCCATCTGGTTATTGCAACAAAAAAACTAAAATATATTGGTGGGGAACAATTACCACCCCGGGGAAGCTGGATACCACTTTCAGGTATCGTCCAAATTGCTGTTGCACTAATGCCTCTCCACAAATAGAGCTAACTGCGGCTGAAGAATCAGACGTTACCAGTTTCATTAATAACGAAGGCGTATGGGTAAATGGTGATAGTGTATTTTTCTCCAGGGGAGTTTCTCATCTCAACAATAAATATGAATACCTTAATGTAGCTATCGACATTCATACAGGCAAAACACTTAAAGAGAAGGAAAACAAATATGAACCTTATCACCCATCGCCTTGCCATAAAGAGGTTAGCGCTATTGATTCTGTAACGGAGCCAGGTAAAATATACCTGGTAAACAATATTGATACATCTGCCAATCGATGGAAATATGACATAACATCGTACTGGAAACAGGAAAATGTCCGCAATACATTAAAATCATTTGGGTGTTACTACTTCACCAACGAAATTAAAGACTCAGGCAAAATGTATTTAACCATGGGGAATAACATATGGTGCTTTGATTCAAAAACCGGCTTGCTTTTATGGCAGAAGAAGATAAAAGGAACGACGCCCATATCAGAAGTTTATTTTAAAGGAATTTTTATACTCTTGTTTGGTCCGGGCGGTTTTGGCGCACGGAGGGTTACAGTAATAAACAAAAACAACCCTGACGATATGGCAACTAAAAGAGTCCATTTTGATTATATAGAAGCCAATAATTACCCCGCTACAATATATGTGTTAACAGAGAACCACAGGGCAGAGAAAATAGTCATTCCTAAATAAGCCCATTTGGTATGTATCTTTTTGCCACAACCCGCATTATAGATGTAAAGAAACAAAACAATGCACCTGCACAATAAACATATATATAGTTACGTTATACATACAAAACACACCGCATGCAACAAAGTGACCCAACATTTAAATCAACCAATCATGGGACACAAAACAAATGGAAGCTGGGACGATGTCACCAGCTCCGGCCGCAACGAGGTAGTGTTTGAAGGCAGGCATAAAGACTATGGCGCCTATTACGTTCGGCAACGTTACAATTTCGCATTATTACTGGGTTTTATTATCACCACTGCAACTGTAGTAATAAGCAGTAGCACTCCCATGCTTATAAACAAGTTCTTTAAAAATGTAGTTGCCGCTGCAGTACCGGAGAAAGAAAAGACAATAGATGTTAAACAGTATATAGACATTCCACCTCCGCCAAAACCTCAGCCGGTAAAACCTATCAAGCCCGATACCAAATCGGCCAAGACTGACGATAAGAACGTAGAGGTAACTAAAGACCCTAACCATGTTGATACTACCCATACGGCAAGGCAAATGCTGGTTGTTGATCCGGGAATACAAACCACACCTCCCGGCCCAGGAACACCTACAACTACTGTTATAGAAACACCTCAGGTACCGGTAGTACAAAAACCTTTAATAGTAGCCGAAGTAATGCCAAAGTTTAAAGGCGACCTGAATGACTTTATCAGCAAAAATGCCGACTACCCGGTAGTATTGCGCGACCTTGGCGTGGAAGGAACCGTATATGCAACCTTTGTGGTGGAACCCGACGGAACCGTGAGCGGCATAACCATACTCCGCGGTGTTGCCGGTGCCGACCAGCTCAGTAAATCGACCATGGCAGTATTACAAAAAATGCCTAAGTGGGAACCCGGCAAGCAAGATGGTCATAATGTACGCGTACAGTTAAACCTGCCGGTTAAGTTCTTATTGAAATAATTTGCAGCACCCAGGTTTACTACCTGGCACCTGCGTTGTCCGCCTCCCGGCGGATTTTTGGGGGATAGTTTGAGTGAGGTTATTCTATCCCCCACTTTTTTTACCGCTACCCGTCATTGTGAGGAGTACAACAAATCAAACTTTCTGTTAGACTTTTATTGGGCACAGGTCTTTGCATCTATGTGTCATTGCCTTTTGTTGTACCTCTTCACCTCACGTGCCGTTTCTTTATCCGCCTTTGTTTCCGATTCGTAATTCGTAATTTTTAATTATTTAAGTAACGGCACGTGAGGTGGAAAGAGTCGTGATAGATAATTGACACATAGATGTATAGGATTGTGCCAAATACCACGAAAACTATACCTCACACAGAAATATTTTAATATGGCTTGTATAATATGAAATATGTTTCATATATTTGCAAAACATATTTTATAAGTCCATGACAGACACAGTATCGAAATTAGGCTACCTGGCAGGCGCCACAAGATTCAGGCGGATCGGCGAGAAGTTGCAATCGGAGGGCGACAGACTATATAGCGAACTCAATATTGACTTTAAAGCAAGTTGGTTTGCCACCTACTTCACCCTATTGCAATCGAACAAACCACTCACAGTACAGGATATTTCCTCGGCTATTGGGTTTACACATATTACTGTAAAAAATATTGTCCGCGAACTGGAAGAACACGGCATAGTAAAAATTACTGCTAACCCAGGTGATGCTCGATCAAAACATGTGGTATTAACAACCAAAGGGAAAAGCATTTACCCGAAACTCGGACCAGTATGGCAATCTATTTCAAAAACATTAGAGCAATTACTCACCGCCGGCCACCCCGACCTGATAAACATAATCAGCCGTATTGAAAATGAAATGGGTAAGAAACCATTGGCAGAACGTGTTAAAGATGTCGCCAATTATAGCCCTGTATTGGTGGTTGACTTTAAACCCTCGCTTAAAAAGCATTTTTACGACCTCGCCGGTAATTGGCTATTACGCATGCTCGGCGGCAAGCTTGAGAAGGAAGATGAATTCGCATTAAAGAACCCCGAAGATGCTTACCTGGCAAAAGGTGGCTTTGTATTCTTTGCCCTTCATAAAAATATAGTTGTGGGTTGCGTTGCTCTAAAACGCCTCAGCGAAACCAGCTTTGAGTTTTGTAAACTATACATTGACCCGGAAGTCCGCAAAATGGGTATTGCCACCAAGCTTATTGAACGCTGTATAACACGCTGCAAAGAAAACAATGCAAGTGAGCTGTGGCTGCAAACCACCAACGAGTTAAAAGAGGCCCACCGACTATATTACAAACTTGGTTTTGAAGATAAAAAAGCGCCAAAGGAAATGGATGTGCTGAAACGCACGCAAAAGATTATGTATGTGAACTTAACCAAACCCGATAACTCAACAACCCTGTAACCATGAATGCAACAATGGAAAAGACAACAATTGAGGTAGTTAACTACCTGCCCGAACACCAACAAAGGTTTAAAGAAATTAACGAGCAGTGGATAACCCGTAAATATGTAATGGAAGAGGAAGACATAAAAACGGTGAATGACCCTTATGGATACATTTTAAAGAACGGCGGCACCATATACATTGCCACACACAATGGTTACCCTGTTGGTACCTGCGCTTACTTAAACATGGGTGATGGGGTTTACGAAATGATTAAAATGGCGGTAGATGAAAAATACCGCGGCCTGAAAATTGGTAAACTACTTGGCGAGCATACTGTTGAGGCTATGAGAAAATTTGGGGCAAAGAAACTGATACTATTCTCCAACAAAGCGGGATCAGAAGTAGCTATTAAGCTTTATTACAAATTGGGTTTTCATGAAGTACCCTTGGGCAATTCTGAATTTCAACGAGCCGACATAAAAATGGAACTGGAGTTTAATTAGGATTTACAAGTTCAATTGAGAAAGTAACGGCACGTGAGGTGAAGAGAGAATGAATAGATAGGCAATGACACATAGATGCATAGAATTGTGCCAAATCTTAATACACAATAAAACTTAGCTCATGATAACAAACAAAAACAAAGCAGCACACTACACCTGGGGACAAAACTGCGACAGCTGGGTATTGGCAGACACACAGGGCCTATCGGTAAAACAAGAGCAAATGCCACCCGGAGCAAAAGAACAACTGCACTTCCATAAAAATGTGCAGCAGTACTTTTACATACTAAAGGGTACCGCAACTTTTTATTGCGATAATAAAAAAGAAATAGTTGAAGCGAATAGCGGCATTTTAATTAGCGCAGGCAGCAAACATTACATTGCTAACGAAAGCAAACAGGCACTTGAGTTCTTAGTTATATCGCAACCCAATGTTGGCAACGACAGAATAAATCTTTAAATAAAATGGATAAAAACATTCCTTTTCAAACAACCGACTGGGATAAAATTCCCGCAACAGAACATATCGGGACCAGCGGAATAGCCTATTGGAAAACACTTCAGTTCGATGGGCTGAGAGTGCGTATGGTAGAATATTCGAAGAACTATTTGGCTGATCACTGGTGCCAGAGAGGGCATATTATATACTGTATAGAAGGAGAGATGGATACAGAACTGGCAGATGGCAATATTTTTAAACTAACAAAAGGAATGAGTTACCAGGTATCGGATGATCTCAGTTCTCATCGCACCAGTTCTGTCGACGGAGTAAAGCTCTTTATTGTGGATGGAGATTTTCTGAAGCTGAAATAAAGCATTATCAATTAACAATTAGCAATTAAATGCATAGATAATACCTTCTATACGTGAGGTGAAGAGAAACGATAAAAGGAAATGACACATAGATGCAAAGAACTGTGCCAAATCTTAACACAACTGAAACCATAAACAGATTTTAAACTAATGGAAATAGTTAATAGCACTACCCAAGATACCGACACTATATTTGAGCTATACAGGCTTGCAGGTGAATACCAGCGTGTCAATGCCTACAACCAATGGAAAGAGTTTGAGCCGGAACTTATTGCTTTAGAAATAAAAGAAAAGCGCCATTGGAAAATTATTGAAGGTGGACAGATAGCCTGTATATTCTCAATCTTTTATAACGACCCTTTATTGTGGGGTAAGGACGATAACGAGTTTTCTATTTACATACACCGCATTGCCACCAATCCTGCATTTAAAGGCAAGGGCATGACCAAATTGATTATTGACTGGGCAAAGGCGCACGCCAAAGAAACAGGCCGCAAATGCATACGCATGGATACCTGGGCCAATAACAAAAACCTGGCCGACTATTATATAAAATGTGGTTTTAATATTGTCGGCTACCGCCAATTAGATAAAGATGCCAAAGGCTTACCCAAGCACTACTCTACCTTATCACTGGTATTGTTTGAGATTGTGGTTTAGGCTAAGATTGAGGTTAAGATGGGTAGAATTGGGCACGGTTCTTTGCATTTATGCGTCATTGCCTATCTGTTCATTCTCTTGTCACCTTACGTGCCATAACTTTTGCAGGTTTATTAGTATATTAGCCTAATGAAGAAAACCACTGCCATATTATTATTACTCTTTACCTGTTTCGGATTCAATCAATCAACCATTGCACAAACTATTACCGATAAAGATTATTACAATTTCTTAAATGCAATTGGTGCTATTGATTCAGCCAAAAGTCATTTTATTTCCAGCAAACCTGATTTTGAATATTTCCATAGCGATTCCTCAACGCTTTTTCATGGCAACTGGTCATATACTAATGGAGCCAAGGATACATTATTTACTTTGGCAGATATTAAATTCATGAAACAACAGATGGCGCAGGATACAAATTACATATGGAAAAGTAAAAAAATCGTTTGGGCTACAATCATTCCGTATAAGGATATAGATAAAATCTTCGCAGCCCATAAAAAAGATGTATCAGATGCCTTTTACAAAAAATACCCTACGAACATTTTCTATGATTATTCAGTTCCATTGTTTTCTGCCAACAAATCGCTATGCGCTATTTATATTGGCTCTTATTGCGGTGGGCTTTGTGGAAGTGGTGCCTTTTATATTTATGAAAACAAAGGCGGCAAATGGATGCTGGTGAGGTATTACCGCCTTTGGGTAAGCTAAATCTTGCTTCCTTACCCAACCCTTTCATTATTTAGTGCGTACAAGTGTAATAAACAGGTTAAATTACTGTTATTATAACAAACCATTAAATCACTTTAACATGAAACCAAACATCAAAACCATTGCAATGTCATTTTTACTTGCTATCGGCTTATTTACAGCCTGCAAAAAAAATGACCCTATTTTACCGGCAACAACAAACACAAGTACTAATACCGATCACTATAGTTCAATGCTTGACTTTTTTGCGAAAAATGGTACCTCGATACAAAATTATACTGTAAACGGAAGTACCGGAGGAAGTTTTACCACTCCACAGGGAACCAAAGTAAGCATACCTGCGAACTGCTTTATAGATAAGTTTGGAAACCCGGTTACAGGTAGTGTAACTATTCAGTTTAAAGATATTTATACAAAAAGCGATATGCTGTTATCTAACATGCCTACCACCTTATATTATGGAGCACCACTAAAATCGGGAGGAGAATTTTTCATTAAAGCTATTTCAGCAGGTAATGCTCTTTATATGAATGGGAAAGCACCTATTAAAGTAACGCAACCTCTTAATGGATGGGCTCCTGACAACAAAATGATCGCCTTCAGAACTGCACCCGGTGATTCTTCTTTTGTCGGAGACACTTCAGCTAACCAGGCCAGCTGGCAGCCTTCTCCTTACGATAGCACAGCAGTTAATCTCACAAATTATGTTTTCTCCTTATATAACTTCAGCAACCCTGCCGATTCCGGCACATGGTGTAATAGTGATAACTCAAACTATTTTTCAGCTTATACCCAAACAACCTTTACTATACAAACTACTGATGATAGCTTGAATAACTATTATAGTGGTAATGTAGATGTTTTTCTCGCATTCAAAGGGCTAAATTGCCTGGTGCATGTTTATGGTGGTGCAACCAATACTTTTCCTTATAGTTTTGCCCCATTGGGTTTACAATGTACTGTAATTGCTATGGAAACAAGAGCAAATGGGCAATTACGTAGTGCATTTATACCTACAACCATTACGGCAAATGGCACAGTTAATTTTAATTGTACTAATACAACCACTGCTAATTTTAAAACGCAAATGAGCGCTTATAATCATTAAGCTCTAATCGCCCTCATTAACAAGGAGAGGCGAAATACTATAAAACAATAAAGGCTGCCAAATGGCAGCCTTTATCACATTTTCATAAACCCAATAATTACTTAACAATAACCTTTCCGCTGGCAATTGAATTACCATCGGCAGAAAGAACGCGGTATAAATAAATACCGGCAGACTCCTTTAAATTAATTGTCAATGGTGAATTGTCAATGGTGAATTGTGAATATACTTTTTCGCCTAAAATATTATACACTTCAACGGATGACTTTCCACTAATACCTGACAATTGCATTGTAAATACTCCATTGTTCGGATTAGGATATACCGAAATTGAGCTTGAGGTTGATATTTCATTTACACCGGTAGGTATAGTATATTCAGCCATATATCCTGTATTAGGAACACCCGAAACACTGGTAAACTGTCCACCTGCATATAAGTTACCATTATATACACCAAGCGCTTGAACTTCAGATGATGCAGGAAGTGTGCCAAGCATACTCCATGCTACACCGTTCCATGACTTAATGCTATCGAAATACCCGCCGGCTACTAAACCGCCATTAAATACTGTAAGCGCATAAGGGCCACCGGTAAGTCCATGGCCAACAGAATCCCAGTCAGTACCATTCCACATGGCAATGTTGTTGCAATAAATATGTTTTTTCTGATAGCTTACACTGTCAAAACCACCACCAATATATAGGTTGCCACTCATTACGGCCATAGTAAACACCCCGTAAGCTCCCTTTATGCCTTTATTTAAATGAGTCCATTTACTGCCATCCCATAAACCAACACCATACAATGTATCGTTAGCTGAACTATAATTAAAATAACCACCAACTGCCAGTTGTCCGTTATAAATGGTCATCGCTTTTGGCCAGTTATCAACCGGTACCGCTATCGAGCTCCAGGCTGAACCATTATACTTGGCCAGGTATCCAACAAACTTATGGTTAATACTATCCATCCAGCCACCTGCGTAAAGATTATGATTATAGAAACATAAAGCATAACAAGGGTCGTTCAATGTTGCTATTGTACTTATACTGCCACCAATATCCTGGTAAATGGCATTATATGTAGCTATATACAGCACAGAGTCGAAGGTTGCAAAAGCAAGCACACCTTGTGTAGGTGTAAAGCCGGCATTACTGTAAGCACTTCCATTCCATTTAGCTATATCGCTATAAGGGCTGAAGAAACCGCCACCAACGTATAAATCGGCGTTATAGCCTATCATTGCATCAACACCTGGCCCGCCAATAGCGCCTCCGCTTACAGAACTCCATTGGGCATTAACTGCGGTTGAAAAGAATAAAACTCCTACACATACTAAAGAAGCTAAAGACTTAAAGTAATTTGTTTTCATATTTGTTATTTAGTTTTTAAGAAAAAAGGGAGCACAACGAAATGTCCCCCCTTCATTATTTTATATAGATTACTTAACAATAACTTTTCCTGTTGCAATTGAATTACCACCAACAGACAGCACACGATACAGGTAAATACCTGCAGGCTGCTTTAAATTAATTGTCAATGGTGAGTTATCAATGGTAAGTTGTGAATAGACTTTCTCGCCTAATATATTGTACACTTCAACAGTAGACTCATTGCCATTGCCATTTAACTGAACTGTAAATTCTCCATTATTCGGATTAGGGTAAACTGTTACACCTGTATTGTTACTAATTTCATTTACAGCAGTAGGAATGGTGTATTCTGCAACATAATTTGCAGTAACACCTGACACCATGTTAAACTGCCCACCTGCATATAAGTTACCATTGTAAACAGCAAGAGTCTGTATTTCGCTTGCAGCAGGAATCTTGCCAAGTACGGTCCATGCAGCACCGTTCCATGACATAATACTATCGAAATAGCCACCCGCAACTACACCACCGTTAAACACGGTAAGTGCGTATACTGTATTACTCGTTGAATGGCGGTTACCAACCGAATCCCAGTTAGTTCCATTCCATTGTGCCAAACCCTCAACCTTTACACCGCTTGCAGAATCAAGATATCCGCCTGCATATAAAATGTTGTTGTATGATACCAGCGCATTTACAGAATACCCGCCTGCCGGATCGTACATACCATTACCCAGTTTTGTCCAATTACCTGCGCCATCCCAAAGGCCCACATTATCAAGTAAAGTAGTACCGCCTGTCCAGAAATAACCGCCAACTGCAAGTTGGTTATTATAGGTGCAGAAAGCATAAACATCACTGGTCATACCATTGGCACCGCCCGACATAAGCGAATCCCATTTAGCACCATCGTACGATGCTATGTAATTATACTTTACAGTATTTACATGTGTAAAATGGCCGCCTGCATAAAGCTTGTGGTTCCAGAAATAAAGTGCGCTGGCTTGCCAGTCAAGTGTAGCTATTTTGGTAAGTGTAGTATTAATATACTGGTAAATAAAATCGCCTGCAGCGAAATAGATAACCGAATCAAAAGAAGCCATTGAATAAACTTCGCTGCCTGATGTAGGAGGAGAAGAATAAGAGCTGCCGTTCCAAACCACCAGGTTGCTGTATGGGTGGAAGAATTGCCCGCCAATGTAAAGCTTGCCATTGAATGGCTGCAATGAAACAACAGGGGCATCGGTAGTGTTTGTACCTACGGCTGTCCATTGAGCATTGGTAGTAGCTGAGAAAAACAAAGCACCTGCACATAATGCAGTGGCTAGAAATTTAAAGTAATTTGTTTTCATTCTTTTTATTGTCTTTATTGTGTTTGAGCCGCGAAATTACACAATAAAAGCACCCTTTTTTAGCTTTTAAAACTCAAATAATCCCTTTTCTGATTAGACATAATAAAGGACAAAGAACTGGTAACTATACTCTTATTCCCATAATCAGTATGTCATCAACCTGTTCAAGGCTGCCCCTCCAGTCTTCCAGGGTTTTATCCAGAATTCTTTTTTGCTCCTGCATGGCCAACTGACAATTATCAATTATCAATTGCTGTAGTTGCTTGTATTTAAATTTCTTCCCTTTAGGTCCGCCAAACTGGTCGGCATAGCCGTCGGTAAACATATAAACCATATCGCCTTTATGCAGTTTTACATTATGCAGGGTAAACGACTTTTGATCGCCGTGCTGTAAACCCACAGGCATTTTATCCGGAATAATTTCTTCTACTACCAGTGTTCCGTTGCGCACTATCCATACCGGGTTATTGGCACATGCTGCCTGCATGGTGTTATTTTTAAAATCGAATGTGCAAAGCGAACAATCCATACCGTCTTTACTTTCGGTATCCACCTTTTCAGGATTAAGAGCTTTAATAATATTATCGCGCAGGTCATTCAGTACTCTTTCCGGTCTTAATATCTTACGTTCAATAACCGATTCATTCAACATAGATATGTTGAGCAACGACATGAATGCACCCGGCACACCATGCCCTGTACAATCGCAGCAGGCAACATAAAAAACACCATATCCGCTAAATGCCCAGTAAAAATCGCCCGAAACAATATCGCGCGGTTTAAACAAAACAAAGTGTTCTTTAACATGTTTGGCAATATATTCATCTGTTGTAAGCAGGGCACGTTGTATACGCGATGCATAACGTATACTATCGGTAATATCTTTATTCTTTTCTTCAACTATGGCTTTCTGATGCTCAATTAATACATTTTGTTCTTCTACTTTACTTTTTTGTTCTTCAACAACCATTTTCTGTTGCTCTACCACTGCTTTTTGCTGTTCCACAACTGTCTTTTGCTCTTCCACCACAGCCTTCTGCCTTTCTACTTCGGCTTTTTGCTTACTTATAATAAGTGTCTTTTTACGGTTTTGCTGCAAACTACGCGAAACAAAAATGGCAAACAGTATTACTAACAGAAGTATGCCGCTTATAAAATATATAGTTATTTGCTGCTTACGTTCACCTTCTTTCTCCAGGGCATCTTTCTTGTCCTGTTCCAGTTTTTCAAGGGACTGCTTTTTATCAAATTCGTAATTCATTTCGGCCTGCACCGATTTTTTGGTGTTCTCATCATTCACCAGGCTATCACGCCACGATACGGCATGCATATAATCGGTAAGTGCGCTTTTAAAATCGCCTAATCCACTATCGGCACGGGCACGGTTTTCATAGGCATTTTGTATATAGCTTTTACTACCCGATGCCCTGGTAAGCATTATTGCTGTATCTGCATAAATACGTGCCCACAGATATTTTTTCTGTACATTATAAATATCAGATATATGTATGTATGAAGATTCTATACCGCGCAAATAACCGATCTGTTTTTTCAGTTTCAGGGCTTTCCAATAATAAACCATGGCTGAATCAATATTATGAAGGTCGGCATATATTTCACCAATATTATCATAGGCAATGGATACACCTTCATCATCTTTCAGATCAAAGGCCATACCCAGCGCTTTTTTAAAATCATCAAGCGCTTCGGGGTAATGCTTCATATTGGTATAAATACCCCCCAGGTTATTGTAGCATGCCGAAACATTCATTTTCATTTTCAACCTCAAACCAATTTGCAATGCAGCATTCTCATATTTCAAGGCTTCAGGAAAATTTGCCTGCTCAGAGTTTACATTGCCCAGGTTAATATATGAGGTGGTCATGCCTGCCGAATCTTTAATAGCCTCACGCAAACTCAGCGATAAAAAATTCTCTCGCAACGCCTGCGGGTAATCGCCCTGGCGGAAATAAGTATTGCCCTTGCGGGTTGCAAACCTTGCCATCAAAAAAGTATCCTTCTTCATCGCGGCCAGTTCATAGCCTTTGGTAAAGTTGCGCAAGGCATCGGTATAGTTCGATTTTACATAATAAACGCTGCCAATATTAAAGAATGCAGTTGTTTCGCCTTTAAAATACAATAACCTTGCCGCAAGATTAAGCGCCTCAATGCCATTTTCCAGTGCTTTATCGCGCTGGGTTTTCAGGCATTTTTCACTTATAAGATTAAGGATATTGACCTTATTAGTATCGTCCTTTTGGGTTTTAAGCACAGTCACCAGGGAATCGACCAACTTACTACCCGGCTGGGCATTGCAAAGTGAAAAGTTAATAGTGAACAGTGTAAAGTACATGCATGTTCTTCTTAACCAAACGATACTTGGCTTTCTATCTTTCACTTTTAACTTTAAACTTTTCACTATTGTTTTAACTCCCCTGATTAACAGCATAAAAATAAACATTTATTCCACTACGGGTTTTCCTGCACATATATATGTAGTCGGGGTTGTAAAAAATAAATCTCTTGGCACAATTGAAATTAATCTTTACATTAGCTGCTCATTTTCAAGTATTTCAGATGGGGAGAATATACGTTATAGCGTTATTGGTGTTTTCGTTTAGTTTCAGCTCTTTTGCACAGCAAAAAAACAAAGGAGAAAATGTGGAATCCATGTGGTACGGCAATGCAACAATTTGGAAAGCCGACATGATGGCACAACTTAATGCCACCCCTGCCGATTTCAAAACCTTTTTACAATTTTACCAAACCGAATGGATCAGCGACAGGTCCGCTTTTTTCAGAAATGCATTTGCCGATAAACTGCCGCAGGATAGTATAAATGTCTTCTATGCAAGAATGCGGACAAAGTACATTGCTCTTTACAATAGTTTTCTTTCCATAAAAAAAGACTATCCTTCTACTATTACTTCTCATATCAATGAACTGAAAGCGAATGACTACAGGCCTTCAGGTACTTGCCCGCCGGCGTGTAATAATTTAGATTTTGAGAACGGCAACTTATCGGGCTGGACAGCCTGTTATGCAGTCAACAATTCATCTTCATCAACCGATTTTTCTACCACCACATATACTTGCAGCGGGCCGCTTGGCACTGTTACAAAATCAGCCTATGACCCAAACACAACCAGTTACCAGGTTGCGATCATGTCAGGTTCGGGAGTTGACCCAATTGCAGGAGGTGCAATACCGATAGTATCACCAACCGGAGGCAAATATTCTGCACGTATTGGCGATAGTACAGGTACAAATTACGGCGTTGCCGAATTAAGCAACCAGTTTACTGTTTCTGCCAGTGCCCCTATACTAACACTTCAATGTGCCGTTGTCCTCGAAAACCCTAACCACACCTTTATACAACAGCCATGGTTCCAGATACAGGTACTCGACCAAAGTGGTAATGCCATATCATCGTGTGGCCAATACTTTGTAGTGTCAGGTAAAGGAAACTCAGGGTTCCATTCGGTTTATTATGCCCTGGACGGAGATTCTGTTTATTACAGGCCATGGACCACCATATATGTACCACTATATAAGTACGTGGGCCAATGTGTAACTGTTATATTTAAAGCAGCCGACTGTGCGGCAGGCGGGCACTTTGGTTATGCTTACGTTGATGCATCGTGTGGTAATAGCGGAATTATAGCATCGGCACCGGCCTATTGCGGACAAAGCAATATGACATTAACGGCTCCCCTTGGTTTATCATCTTATTCATGGAGTGGCCCCTCAATAGTAGGCCCAAAGAATCAGCAAACGATTACTATTAGTGGTGGCGGTGCTTACAAGGTAATAGCCAGCGGTACAAGCCCCGGTTGCATAGATACTCTTAATATTACTGTTCCTACCGTATCGGGCCCTGTACCTAAACCAAGTTTTACAGCCGACACAGTTTGCCTGGGGACTGCCACCCATTTTACCAATACCTCTGGTACGGGTACTAAATTTTATTGGGATTATTATAACAACGGAAAAATAGATGACTCTCTTAAAAACCCAAATTTCACTTTCCCTGCCCCGGGCATTTACCCTGTAAAACTTTTTGAAAACACCAGCAGCGGTTGCACTAGTGATACTATTATTAATGTATTTGTACCCGATAATGTCGCTACTATAACAGGGCCTACTTATGCTTGCTCCAAGTCTTTGCCAATTACTCTTACGGCTTCGCCGGGGTTAAAGTATTTATGGGCTCCTTCGGGTGGAACAACATCATCTATAAATGTAACGCCATCGGGTATTACAACATATACAGTAAAAGTCACAACCGGCAGTTGTATTGCAACAGGTACTTTGGTGGTTACACCATCTACTACGCCAAGCGCTACCATATCATCTTCAACCAATGTTACCTGCAATGGTGCATGCAATGGTAAAGCTACGGTAAGTGCTGTTGGTGGTGTAACACCTTATACTTACGATTGGCACACCTCTCCTGTTGATTTTACGCAATCGGTTACAAACCTTTGTGCAGGAAAAGATACCGTTTTTGTTACCGATGCACATGGCTGTACAACATTTACTATTACAACTATAACACAACCGGCTACAATTATAACCATTAACCCTAAAGTAAAAAATGTAACCTGTTCGGGCCTGGCCAATGGTTCAGCTTCAGTTACAGTTAGTGGTGGCAACACACCATATACTTATTTATGGTCGCCTTCTGGCGGAACAACCAGCGCATCAACACCACTGGCGGCAGGGCAATACACCATAACAGTAACCGACAAAACAGCTATTTGCGCATCAACAGTAATTGACATTACGCAACCTTATCCTTTAACCATAAGTACCAATATGGTATTACCAGACTGCGGTAAAGCCGACGGAATATTATCGGTTGCTACAGCAGGCGGAACGGGCTCATATAAATATGTATGGTCACCTACAGGTGGAAGTAATGATAGCGCAAAAAACTTAAACCCCGGCAACTATACAGTTAAAGTAACCGACTCGTTGGGATGTACTGTAAGCTCACCTACCTTAACACTCAATTCATCGGGTGCTATAGTAACATTAACTATAAACCAGGTACTTTGCAATGGTACAAACAGCGGCAGTGCCATAGCTATGTTGAATGGAGGAACTGCGCCATATACCTATAAATGGTCTTCAGGAGCAACCACTGATACAGCCAAAAACCTTGCAGCAGGAAATTATACAGTTACTGTTATTGATAAAGTCGGATGCCAAGCAACATCTACATTTATAATGACACAACCTACCCTGCTTACAGCAAGCACCACATCAAAACCTGCATTATGTTTTAATACCAACACCGGCAGTGCTACTGTAACACCAAGTGGTGGAACTGGGCCTTATACTTATATATGGGCGCCAAGCGGAGGAAGCGTAGCAACTGCTTTGGGCCTTAAAGCAAATACATATACGGTAACCGTTACCGATGCACATGGCTGTAAAGTAACACCGCTAATTAAAGTAACACAGCGATCTCAAATGCGTGACTCAATTACCACTTCTGCTATGGAAGCATGTTATGGCCAATGCAAAGGCGGAGCAACGGTGGGTGTTAAAAATGGCACTAAACCATATACTTATTTATGGTCACCTTCGGGCGGCTCTCTTGCTAATGCCGGTTCACTATGTGCTGGAAACTATAAAGTAGTTGTGCTGGATAGTGCTAAATGCCGCGATTCAGCATTAATAACTATTACCCAGCCCGCCCCTTTAACTGCCGGTATAACGCCTACACCAACCACATGTAATGGTGTTTGCAACGGCTACGCAATAGTAACAGCAGGCGGTGGTACATCACCGTATACATATATATGGTCTCCATCCGGTGGCGCAACTCCGACAGCAAGTAGTTTGTGTGCAGGTTCATACCAGGTAACTGTAACCGATAAAAATAATTGCAACAATACTGCAACAACCTTAGTTACACAACCTATGGCAATTACTATAAATGCAACTGCAAACCCCAGCAGTGGCTCAAATGATGGCAGTGCAACCGTAACAGTTACAGGTGGTACAGGGCCATATACCTATTCATGGTCGCCTATGGGTGGCACAAACGCCACGGCAGATAGCCTTACAGCCGGAACATATGCAATAAGCGTTTCTGATGCGCATGGCTGTTTAGCATTTGATAATGTTACTATTCCACTTGAATCTTCTACCCTACATATATATAATGCACTTACTCCTAACGGAGATGGTAAGGATGATTACTGGAAAATTGAAGGCATTGAATTATTGCCTAATAACCATGTAGAAATATATAACCGCTGGGGTATTGAAGTGTGGAAAGGAACAGGCTATAATAATGCCATAGTATCTTTTACCGGTATTGATGAGCAGGGGCAATTACTGCCAAGCGGAACATATTATTATGTATTAAATGTTAATGGCACTTCTTATAAAGGCTGGATTCAATTATTGCGATAGATGAAAAAACATACAGTTCATAAAGTTTTTAAAGTTGTAAAGTTCTTAAAGCCAGGACTTGCTTTCTGCTTTATAAACTTTATAACTTTTAACTGTGTTGCTCAACAAGATCCTCAATTCAGTCTTTATATGTTCGACAAAATGGCATTGAACCCTGCTGCCGCAGGTATTAACGATGCACTGGAGGCAACAGCAGTATCGAGAACGCAGTGGATGGGCATGCAAGGCGCACCGGTTACTAATGCCTTTTTAATTGAATCGCCATTGAACAATAAAAATATTGCCTGGGGTGCCGAACTAATGAACGACAGGATTGGCCCGACAAGCAACACAATGGTACAGGGCAACTATGCCTATAAAATACAACT
>JABCZW010000015.1 GCA_013289475.1 Bacteroidota bacterium | reverse complement strand
CAAAAGGCGGTGAAATAACAGTTATAGATTACATACCCGGTTTCTCTACTTCATCAATAGAGCAAAAAATAAAAGGTTAATGGCAGATACAGAAGTAAAAAAATACACTGAGATAAGTAAATTGGGTGAGTTCGGACTTATTAAGCACCTTACCGAAAAAATTGAATTGCTTCAATCATCTACTATAAAGGGAGTGGGGGATGATGCTGCAGTGATTGCTCCACCTGCTGAGGGTGAAGTAATGTTGCTTTCTACCGATATGATGGCTGAAGGTATACACTTTGAACTTACATATACTCCTTTGCGTCATTTAGGTTATAAAGCAATTGCCGTAAACGTATCTGACATATGTGCCATGAATGGAACTCCAACACAAGTAGTGGTTTCCATCGCGGTTTCAAATCAATATTCAGTAGAATCGTTAGAAGAAATTTATAAGGGAATAAGATTTGCCTGTAAAGAATATAAAGTTGATCTTGTAGGTGGAGATACTACTTCATCCCGTTCAGGACTGGTAATAGATGTAACAATTTTAGGCAAGGCAAAAAAAGAAAGTGTTGTATACCGTAACGGTGCAAAACCGGGAGATTTGCTTTGTGTAAGCGGAGATTTAGGTGCAGCCTATGCAGGCCTGCTTTTATTGGAAAGAGCGAGAAAAACTGTGGGCGCAGACCCATCCCAAAAACCGGAATTGCAGGGATATGGCTATGTTTTGCAAAAGCAATTGATGCCCCGTGCCAGAGTTGATGTGGTAGAATTATTCAATACATCAGACATAGTTCCTACTTCAATGATTGATATTTCCGACGGACTTTCTTCTGAGATACACCATATCTGCGAAGCATCTAAGACAGGTTGCCTGTTAGAAGAACTTAAAGTACCTATTCACGAAGAGACAATAAAGGTTGCCAATGAAAATGGAGTATCACCTTCACTTTTTGCACTAAGTGGTGGTGAAGATTACGAATTGTTATTCACCCTTAATCCTGCCGATTACAAAAAGATTAAGGACCCTGCGTTACTTACCATTATAGGCGAAATATTACCTTCTGAGGACGGTATTATGCTTGCAGCGAAGGACGGTAAGATGCATCCATTGCCTGTTCAGGGCTGGGATGGGTTGAGAGCCAAATAAGTAGTATTAACCTGTTAGTGGTTATATGGCAAAGTAAGGTAAAATCAATGCTTTTCCGTCTTATTAGGTACATATTGTATTTGTAAATGAAACCAATGGGTTTAGCTATCTTTGCTTTACTAATTTAAAATAATTGACTATGAACAGAAGTTGGATTGTAATATTAGGTGTAGTGGGAATAATTATTCTCTTGGTATATTCTTTATTTATCGGCCCGTATAACAGCATTGTAAACCAGAGCCAAACTGCGAGCCAAATGTGGAGCAATGTAGAAACACAATACCAGCGCCGTACCGATCTGTATAGCACGGTAATTGCAACCATAAAAGGTTCTGAAAAATTCGAACAGCAAACCCTTACAGCCGTTATCGATGCCCGTTCAAAGGCTACAAGCATAACTGTTGATGCAAGCAAGCTTACACCTGAGAGTATTCAGAAATTTGAACAGGCACAGGATGCTTTTAAAAGTTCTTTTGGCCGGTTAATGGCAGTTGCCGAACAATACCCTCAACTACAAACTACAGCAGCCTTCCGTGATTTTCAAACCCAGCAAGAAGGTACAGAAAACCGTATTACCAAAGCCCAACAAGACTTTAATGATGCTGTGAAGAAGTATAATACTTATATATTATCATTTCCCGGAAATCTTATTGCATCAAGATATGGGTATACTGAAAAGGGATATTTTAAGGCTGATGCCGGCTCTGAGAAAGTACCTAATGTTAGTTTTTAACCTCACCCATGTTTGGTAAAAAAAAGTTCTTCTCTGAAAAGGAAGAACAGGAAATAATAGGTTTTATTAAAGCTGCCGAACAATTCACTTCGGGTGAGATACGCTTTTATGTAGAATCGAAATGCGAAGGCGATGCCCTTGAAAGAGCTATTGAAGTTTTTCATCATTTAGAGCTTCACAAAAAAAATCACAGGAACGGAGTACTTATATATTTAGCAAAGGAACACAGAAAGTTTGCCATTGTAGGTGACGAAGGTATACATACCAAAGTGCCTGATAATTTTTGGGAAGATGTAAAGAACAAAATGGCTGAATTCTTTAAACAAGGAAAACTATTGGACGGAATTTGTGAAGGGGTTAAGCTGGTAGGCGAAAAACTAAAAGAATCTTTCCCATTCGACCCTAATAATAACGACGGGTACACTGACATAATAAACCGCGGCAAGTGAAAACATCCATGAAAAAATTATTTGCGCTTGTTATCATGCTGTGGTTTGCGCTTAACAGTATTTCTGCACAAAGCAATAAGGATCTACCTGCAAAACCAAACCCACCACGGCTGGTAAACGATTTTGCCAATGTACTTTCAGCTTCCGATGTTCAACAGTTAGAAAGAAAACTTGATGCCTATAACGATTCTACTTCAACCCAAATTACTATTGTAATAATGCCATCGATTGATGATGATATTGCAGAATTTGGGGCAAGGCTGGGAGATTATTGGGGCATAGGAAGGAAACAAAAAGATAATGGCGTACTGGTTAGTATTGATATGGCTTCACACAAGGTCAATATTGCTACAGGCCGTGGTGTTGAAGGCTCAATTCCTGATGTAACAGCACGGAAAATAATTGACAGTTATATTACACCAAATTTCAGGCAGCAGCAATATTACAATGGCCTTGACCAGGCCACTACGGCAATTATGCAGGCAATGGCGGGCGAATTTAAAGGCGGTGGCTCGCCTTTAAAAGATAAAAGCACATATTTTATTCTGGCTATAATTATCCTTGTTATTGTTTTCTTTGTAATATCAGGTAACAGTGGTGGTGGCAGAAACGGCTCTTACGGAAGCGGTGGTTTCTGGCCATTACTTTTCATGGGCGGTGGCTCAGGCAGTGGTGGAGGTAGTGGTGGCTTCGGGGGTTTTGGTGGTGGTAGTTTTGGTGGTGGTGGCGCCAGCGGTAGCTGGTAAAGAGATAACGTGTATCTTTGATTAAGATAGAGCCAGTAACCACTCTGCATGAACAACTCAAAATCTTTTATAGAGCTCAAAGCCATTTGGAAGGATGACCATATGTTTGAACTGGATATTACTGCAACAAATGGACGCTTCCTTGGAACAACTCAGGTTTATGATACTACGGAATCTTTATCAAGATTCGCAGAATCATTATTCCGTTTCCCAAAAGATAAAAACCAACTTCCCTTATTACACGAAGCAGGCATAAAAAATGGCTATGCTTATTTTTCCATGAAATTTTATTGTCTTGATCCTGCCGGGCATATTGGCGTACAATTAAGTATGGAAGCGAATGATTCAAATTATAGATCTAAAGAGAAAGATAATGTAACCCTGGAGATGCTTGTTGAACCCAATGCCATTGATAATTTTCAAAGAGAACTTATGTATCTGGCGAAAAATCAAGAGGGGACTGCAATTTTAATTGGGTTGCATAATTAAGAAAGGCAAAAGATTCGTTTTATCATGCGCAATTCTTGACTGGTTTTGGTAAATGTGGAATACCTTTATTACAGTAATAGTTAATAAATTCCATATAACTACCTTTGCTATTGTTATTTCATAGCAAATGCTGCAGAATATATTCTTTCGATTCATTTTTCTTATTGCAGTCTGGCTATTCCCATTTGGTTCAAGCGGGCAGAATGCTACACAATTATTTTTTGAGCAGCCCTATGCATTGCAGCGTGCAGATATAAGTGCGGTAACATATATTTTCAAAGATAGCCGCCACATAATGTGGTTTGGTACTAACAATGGTTTATACCGTTATGATGGGGTTAACCTCCGGTATTTTAGTCATAAAAATGGCGACACAGCATCACTTCCCAATAATAGAGTCCTGGGCATTGCAGAAGGAAATGATGGACAGTTGTGGGTAAGTTTACTTACCGGGATTGCAAAAATTGATCTTAACACCTTACAATGCAAAACATATAGCGCAATTGATAAAAAAAACGGGGTGGGAAACTACACCAACAAAATATGTATAGATGCGGATGGAAATGTGTGGGTAGGTAACAATGTGGGCATTTTTCTTTTCGATAAAAAGAAACAAGTATTTACCAATGTGTGGAATGATAAAATACCCGGGTATGCATTATCGGGCTATATTACATCGCTTATAAGTGCTAATAAGCATTTATTAATTGCATCCGCATTTCACGATGTCATTCTCTTTAACAAGGACGATAATTCATTTAAACGGATACCAATATTTTTTTCTCAACCACCGAAGGATTCTACACTTACTTCTGTCTTCCTCGACTCGAAACAAAAGCTATGGATTGGTACCTGGGGTGGCGGAATATATACCTATGATATTACAAAGAATAGACTTTCACATATTACTAGCTTATTGCCCGGAAAAAATATCCCATATTATTATGTAACATCATTTTACGAAACAAAGTTTTATAGTCAACATTTTATGTGGGTGGCCACTAGCATGGGGTTAATACAATGTAGTATTGATAGTAATAGTAACATTCAGGATTTTGCATTTATAAGCCATGATAAAAACAGTAACTCGTCAATTATACCCGGGAAGATTGAAGGCCTTTATCTTGATGATAATATGGCATTATGGTGCGGAGGCGATAATGGCGTAGTTAAGTGTTTCCCTTTTCAAAATAGTTTCAGGGTTTTTGCAAGCCTTAAGGGACTCATCAGAGATATAGAACTTGTGAAAATAAAAAATGATAATTGTTATTTTATTAACTCATGGAACTCACAGGAAGGTAAAGGCTTTTTAGTGGAAGATAATAACGGAAATGATAGTTACAAAACCTTTGACCCCCGTTTTACTGACGAAGATGATAAAAGAAATATTTCAGGGATTGCCGAAGATAAACGTAATAGGTTATGGATATCATCTATGGCGGGTGTATCGGTTCTGGATGAGAAGTTTGACCTGATAAAACAGTGGAACAAAAATACGGTAGGAGAAAATAACCTTACATATCATCGCACAGATGGCGTAGCAATAGTTAATGATACTGCCTGGGTTATATGCTACCATAGGGGTGTTGACCTGTTTGATATGAGGTTTAAAAAACTTCGCCATTATGCCGGTGGCGATGGAAATGGGCTGGAGGATAATTATATATTTTCTTTTTTTAGGGATTCAAAAGGCAACTTGTGGTTATGCGGAGATAACAAATTGTATAAGTATTTACCGGGTGCAGGTAAATTCAAGTCGTTCGGTCTATCTGCAGAACAGAATGCCTGCAGGCCAAGAGATATAGCAGAAGATAAAAATGGTAATTTAATTATTGCATCAGCAGTAGGATTGATACAATTTGATCCCAAAACTGAGAAGTACACTTACATACATTCAAGTTTGTTAGAAAAAGAGCAGAATGTATCAGCAATAGCTATTGATAAGCATGAGGGGATATGGTTTTTAACCGATAAGCACATGGTGCACTATATACCGGGTGAAAGCAGATTTATTCTTTTCGGTAAAGAAGATGGGCTTGATGTTTCAAAAGGATTAAATGCATTACGAACTTTTAACGGAACAGAATTTTACCTCTGCCAGGATGAGCAGGTAGTTAAATTTAATTGTGATAGTTTAAATCAATCATGTACACCACCTTACCTGGTCGTAAATATGCAGGCTAACGACAGTAGTGTGTATTTAAGTAATAATGCAGGTGATTTATTTTTACCGTACGATAAAAATAAATTACAATTTGAATTTACAGGGGTGTCTTACATAAAAGCAGACCAGAATCAATATTACTACCAGTTAGCGGGTATAGATAACCAGTGGAATACCACATATAAGAACACAATTTCCTATACTAATCTGTCTCCCGGAGCATATACATTCAAAGTTAAAACAGTGAACTACGCCGGCTTGTGGAGCGAAGAAAAAGAGATACATTTTATTATCACACCGCCTTACTGGCAAACATGGTGGTTCAGATTAATAGTATCGGTTGGAGCTCTTTCTATTCTTTTTTACATTATAAGGTATGTATCACAACGCAATTTGAAAGAGAAGATATTGCACCTGGAAAAGGAAACCGCTGTTGAGAAGGAGAGAACACGTATAGCGCAGGATATGCATGATGACCTTGGCAGTGGACTTACTAAAATTGCCATTATGAGTGAAGTAGTAAAACAGCAGATTGGTCAGCCTGAAAAGGCATCGGAACAGTTAGAGCTTATTTCCGACTCTTCACGTACCTTGGTAGATAACTTACAGGATATTGTTTGGATGCTCAACTCAAAGCACGATAAGCTTGATAGTCTGGCCTTCTACATAAGGGAGTATGCAACAAAGTATTTTGAGCTATCAGATATTTCTGTTTCGTTTGATTACCCCACTAATATAGAACCAGTTAAAGTAAGCGATGAACAAAGAAGAAACCTTTTTATGGCAATAAAGGAATCATTGAATAATATTGCTAAACATGCCGATGCAAGTAATGTGAACATAGCATTCACTTCGCAACAAAGGAATATAGAATTTGTGGTTACTGATAACGGCAAAGGGTTTAATCCTGAGGAAACTGGAAAATTTTCAAACGGGGTTAAAAATATGCAAAACCGCATGCAACAGGTAAAAGGAGAGTGTGCTATTGTTTCAGTGCCGGACAAGGGAACAACTATAACCCTCGTGTTGCCAATATAGTATCACATTATTTAGCTATTGTAATAAATTGAACGTATTTATAGTTTTGCACTATAATGATAAAAGTAGCCATAGTAGAAGATATAAAGGAAATTCGAGAAGGATTGCAACTATTAATAAGTAGCAATAGTGGCTTTTCGTGCAAGCACATTTATTCAAGTGCAGAAGAGGCCATGGCAAATATCCCGCTAACATTGCCCGACGTGGTTTTGATGGATATACATCTTCCGGGTGTGACCGGAATAGAAGCAGTAAGAAGCCTTAAACCAAGGTTCCTTTCTATGCAATTTATTATGAGTACTGTTTATGAAGATGATGAAAACATATTTGAATCATTAAAGGCAGGCGCCACAGGATACCTGTTAAAAAAGACATCTCCTGATAAAATCCTTGAAGCTATTACAGAAGTGTATAAGGGCGGATCTCCAATAAGTGCTGAAATAGCAAGAAAGGTAATAGCATCCTTCCAAAAGGAAAACCCGGTTGATGCGATTCCGGAACTCACCCCCAAGGAAAAAGAAATCCTGAAGGCCTTGTCAAAGGGCCTACGTTATAAAGAAATAGCAAACGAAATGCATATAAGCATGGATACAGTGCGTACACACGTTAGGCATATATACGAAAAACTGCAGGTACAAAGCAGGATAGAAGCTGTAAACAAGGTTTATGGGCACAAATAAGGCCCAATATCACATCTTTTTGTTATTGTTAAGCTTTCTGGTTATGGCTAATTTTGCCATACATGCAGAAGAAAAATAGTTGTGCAATAAGATCCCCCTTTTATGGTTTGAATAAATAAGCCTTCCCAATCGGGAGGGCCTGTTTATTTTATCACACCTAATTCCTTGCCCACTTTGGTAAACGCAGCAATGGCTTTATCTAAATGCGCTTTGCTATGGGCTGCCGAAACCTGCACACGTATACGCGCTTGCCCTTTAGCAACCACAGGGTAGAAGAAGCCAATTACATAAATACCTTCCTTCAATAATTTATCGGCCATGTTTTGCGATAGCTTGGCATCGTATAGCATAACAGGTACTATTGGGTGTATGCCGGGTTTAATATCAAAGCCTGCTTTGGTCATCCCCTCGCGGAAATAAAGTGCATTGTTCATTACCTTATCACGCAATTCAGTTGTCTTGCTCAATAAATCAAAAACTTTTATTGCAGCACCGGTTATTACAGGTGCAAGTGAATTAGAGAACAAGTATGGCCTTGAACGCTGACGGAGCATATCAATGATTTCTTTACGGCCGCTAACATAGCCACCCATAGCGCCACCTAATGCTTTACCAAGTGTGCCGGTGAGTATATCTATCTTGCCTAAAACATCAGCATATTCGTGTGTGCCCCGGCCTGTTTTGCCAACAAAGCCTGTGGAGTGACTATCGTCAACCATTACTAACGCTTTGTATTTTTCCGCCAGTGTAACAATCTCTTTAAGTTTGGCAATATATCCATCCATTGAAAATACACCATCGGTAATAATAATTTTAAACCTGTCGGCAGAAGCCGCTTTTAACTGCGCTTCCAGGTCTTCCATATCCGAATTCTTGTAACGGTAACGCTTTGCCTTGCACAAGCGTACCCCATCAATAATAGATGCATGGTTCAATTCATCTGATATAAGTGCATCCTGTTCGGTAAATAATGGTTCAAATACACCGCCATTGGCATCAAAGCAGGCAGCATAAAGGATAGTATCATCGGTATGTAAAAACTTCGATATCTTTTCTTCTAATGTTTTATGAATATCCTGTGTGCCGCAAATAAAACGTACCGAAGACATTCCGTAGCCATGAGTGTCTAACGCTTGTTTAGCAGCTGCAATTACTTCGGGATGAGAAGATAAGCCGAGATAGTTATTGGCACAAAAGTTGATTACTTCCTGCCCTCCCTGTACTTTAATATCAGCGCCCTGCGGGCTCGTTATAATGCGTTCGCGTTTAAAGAGGCCAGCCTCTTCAATGCCTTTTAATTCTCCTTGTAAATGACTTTGAAATAGTTCGTTATACATAATGTGTATTTATAAGGAACAAATGTAAAAAAAGAGAAGGTTTTATCGTTTCTTTTTCTTTTTAGGCTTGGGTATCTTGCCAATACGCGGGTCTCCGTGCAATACCATTTCACATGCTTTTATTACCAATGACTCAAAGTCCTCATCTTCAGCCGGTAACATCTGCCAGCCCGTTTCTCCATTACCATTGTTAAGTACTGATACTGAACATATAGAAGGTAGATCTTTTTTCAGGCTTTTATGGTGTTCGTGGCCTGTAGCTATCCATACTCCGTTTACTTCAGGGTGTGTTTTCCTGTCTCGTAAAATGAATACTATTTTTTCTCCCGCATAAACCGCATAGGAACCAAACATAGGGTTTATCCTTGGCTCAAGTGACATGAGGTAATCTATTACAAAGTAGAACGGTATGTTTTTTGAACGGGGCATGAATTATTTCAAAGCTTTTTTAGGCACCTTGGCTTTAATAAGTTCGTACGAGTGCTTTATATATCCCTCAAGTTCCTTTCGGTTCAGCACGGTTACATCTTTCAGGCAAACCCATTTATTACGGGCAACATAAGGGGCCGGTATAAAACCTTTGCTTATTGAAAGCTCATCAAATTCTTCGGGCGTAACTTTAAAAGTAACGCTCAGCTCGCCTTTAAGAGGCACCACGCAAAACATTCTATCTCCAATGCAAAAACAGAGATCGTTGCCCCATTTTATATCTTCGGTAGCGTAGGGTAGTTTCTTGCAATAAGCACGAATGTCCTCAATATTCATGATTTATTTTTTCTCGAGGAAAAGAACTACCTTGTTAAAGTCGGCAGAAGCATTAATAACATTTCTAAACTGTTCATACATGTTTATAGGGTAACGCAACTGGGAATAGTATTCATCGCAATAGACAGTTATAGTATTGCCATCAATTTTGTAATAAGAATGAAACTCCATAGTATGTGCATCAGTAGCTTTGCCATCATATACATCCATATTCACAGCATCGGGGTTTGATACTTTATACCCATCAGGAATTTCAAATTTAATTTCACGATGATAACCATGATTGTAAGAATTTTCCACTGGGGTATGCCTAACGGTGTCATGGTATAACTGGCTTTGTGGGCCAATAAGTTCACCAACTTTAAACAGGTACTTATTGCCGGTTTTCTCTAATACGCTGTTGGTGCTAAAATCGGCTTCAATTACAAACGGATTTCGGAAAATATCTGCCTCGCCGTATCCATATACTTTTTGGTTAGTAGGTTTTGCATCTTCAAAAATCGATTTGAATAACTTGTCAGTAAAATCTTTCCTGTCCTGGTCGGCCAGGTAAGAAAACAATGGCTGAAATGAATAAGCTTCGTAACCTGAGAAGGTTTGTTTAAAGTGCAGATTTACATTACCCATATCTAGGTCGAATTTTACATCAGCATATATTTCTCCCATGCTCTTTTTATAATCATTGCAAGGTAAATCGCGCATAATACCCACACCTGTCTGTACATCTTTACCGATAGTTTCAGAATGCATAAAATATCCTTTCTGGCATATCCATTCTGCGGGTGGGAACCCATAACGAGATGCAATTTCGGTTGGAGCTACATAATTATTTGTGGTAGGGAAGTAAATCAGGTATTTCTGCAAATAGGTCCATGAATCAAACTCTCCGTCAAATGGTTTGTCCGACCTGTCAGATGTCATAACGATCTGGTGTTTTATTCCGGCTGCATTGAGTAGTAAGTGGAATACTTTTATTATTCCGGTTTCATCGCATACATGGTTCTTAAAAATAACAGGCAGTGTCATGCTCTTGTCACCTGTTACATCTTCACGTACTGCAATAGTTCCTTTTATAACGCTTTCTATATGCCTTATTTTGTCTTCATCAGAAAGATTTTTAAGTTTCATGGTATCAATTACTTTTTCTGCTGTTTTCAAATCAGCCTTATCACTTTCTTTATCCAGTATCGTAAATATCCTCTGGCAAAAATCACTGTAGGTGTATTGTCTTTTATCCGGGTCCTGCGCAGTATTATAAGCAAACGTATATTCCAGGCGCATAAGCGCTCCATCTCCTCCCGAAAACTCCTCCTTGTCATAACCTTCAATATTATGGCCCTGTGCAACAATGTGGTGCTTGGTAATCATATTCGAATCGAGTACCATATCAGGAAAGCCGTTGTAACTTTTAGCAATAAATATTAAATGCTTTGGAGAGTAAATATCTACATCAACCTCTTTATGCAAAGCAGTTTTGCGTATATATTCATTACCGAATAACCGGAATGGGCGTTTTACTGTGTAAATGTATTCTACCTCTCCACCGTTTTCAATACCATCAATGGCAAATATCCTGAAAGGGCCAAGGTTTTCATAGTTGTCAACATCTTTTATATTCTTAGAATTCAGCATAGTTACCTTGCCGTCTTTGCCAATGGCGCGGGCTTTCACATCTACTACGCTAACGTTATCGCCCAGCGGAATATATACAGTGTTATTTTCTTCTATTGCTTTATCGGAGTTTACACGCACAATAAAGTGACGTGTAACGTATAATACAATATTGTCGGGGGTATCGAAATAGTATTCAAGTATACGTTTATCTTTTATTACAACTGAATTTCTTTTCTTCTCATCTGCTGTAAGATCATGCAGTTTGGGAGTTTCATCCCAGGTATAACTCTTATATTCCGGGTCGGGGACTACGGTTTGAAATTGTGCAAAAAGGCCGGAACTCATGCATACAGCCAGGATAGAAAAAAATAGTTTACGCAGCATTGTGGGGTTATTGTTTTACTAAAGTTACTGATTCATTATATGCTCTTGAAAGGGCACGTATCATTTTGTTCCATTCACTAAAATCCTTAGGATAGATCATTAATGTATTTATGTAAATATAACTATCGTCAATAATTTCATTTCCTTTAACCGAATATGTAATCTTAAACCCTCCGAGCGGGCCGGTGTAGCTTGTACTTTGCGGAAGATATGATATCTTGTAACCTTTAGGCACATCTAGTGTGCTTATACCACGGTCAATGGTTTTAAATTCAAAATCACGTGGTGCTTCCCGGTCGGCATCAAGTAAATCGTTTTTAAATATTTTTTCCAGTTGCATATTTATGTAAAGTTCATTGCCATTTTGCTGAACATAATCACTAAGACTAAAAGAATAGTTTATAGCAAGATCCTTATCACGGTCAGTAAGATTTTCATACGATGAACTATCAAGATTAAATTTATTGCTTCCTTTTTCGAGTAAACTGGTTAAGTATTTATGCTCATAGCTTTTATCAACGTTCTGCAAACGCCAGCCAAGCAATATTTTGTTGTACCCGCGCACACTCAACTTACCGCTGCCTTTAACTGTTGTATTATTCAGTTGCATATGTACGCTGTCTGAATAGATATTCTTATCAGTATCTAAGACAGGTACCCGTACAATTTTATATTTATCAGGCCCCATGCCAATCAGTGCTTGCTTGCCTTGTATCATGGAAGTAGGAAAATCGAAAGGTGAATTTTTGCCCGTAGCATCAAGAAAATAATATTTACCATCTTGTATATAAGTACATATCATGTGGTTAGTTGAAATTGGAGCAGGTACATCTTCAAACGTATAGGGAATGTCGCGGGTCCCAATCCATGTCTGATGAGCTTCGAGCCCTGCAGCATTTATCATTTCAGTTAAAGTGCTTGCCATGTCCTTGCAATCGCCAAAGCGGCGAGAGCATACCAATGTAGCTTCACGTGGTATAAAACCACCAAGGCTATCTTCATAAGCAATATAAGTAACCTGGTTTTGTACCCAGTAAAATATGCGTTTTACTTTATCTAAATTATCTGTTGCACCATTAGTTAGTGAGTCAACAACTGCTTTAACATTAGGAGATACGGAGGTGTTTACATATTTTACGAAACCATAATACCAGTTATAAAGATCGTTAGTATCGGCCAATACTTTTATGGTTTGATTATCGACTGTGTATTGATCAATAAGCACTACAATACCTGGAGTGAAGTAGCTGAACGCAGGGGCTGCATCTTCAACTTTAAATTTTTTAACATTATGCATTTTCCATGTGTAGGTAGTGCTCTTGCCGCTTACTTTAGAAGTAAATTGTAATGCACTGTCGCTAACATGAAATAATTTGTAATGAATTTTAACGTTTGAAGGAAAAGTAACCGAGTACTCTACATCTTTGGCCGGAGCAAAAGAAGTAAAATAAAAATGCCCGAAAAGATGGGGATCTTTCAATTTTTCAGTATAAGAAAGAATAGAACGCGAACCGTTTACAAGGCCCGGAAAAACAAATTTATAAGAACGGGAATCGTCATAAAAGGTACCTTCCGAGATTTCATTGGTCTTTGCATACTCTTTTACCTTCATAGTTTTATAATGGTTCCCATCAGGATTAAGACTACGTGCGTCAAGGTCCTGTATTTCTGAAAAACTTGACCAGTAAACATTGCGGTCAATATACTCACTGGTTTTATCGGTCAGCAACAATAATTCTTCGTATACTTTCGAATAAACTACTAACTGGTCCTTTTCTATTTTTATTTCCACATTTTCTTTGCGGGAAACAAATACTGCATTTTCATTCGAGTACTCTTTTCTCAGGGCAGTATATTCATCATCCTTTTGTGCATAAACTGAAATACAACATAGGATCAGGCATGAGCCCAATACAAATCTTTTAAAGGAAATATTCTTCTTGATTCTCATTTCGCAACTTTTTCTGAAATAACATCATCATCGTAATAAACCACAGTTTTTAGCAGTTTACCCATTTTATCGTAATACTTAAATGTACCATGGCGCTTGCCTAATACCCAGTATTCTTCATGTTCTTTCTTGCCTGTTTCATAGTAGTAGGTAAATGCCCCATCCTTGTCTCCCATGTAATAATTTTCTTCCGCTTTTATCTTGCCGCTGCGGTAATAGTACTTCTGCATGCCCGACTCGTCACCCAGTTCATAGTTTTCGTCTTCATAAACTTTTCCATCGGGGGTATATTCTGTTCTTTTTCCATCAAACAGCCCATTTACATATTTGCATTCCAACGACTTGGTTCCGTTAGGATAATAGCAGGTAACTGTTCCTGCCCCTTTTTCAATAGGTATAGTCGTAACGAGGCTTCCATCTTTCCCGGAATAGGAATAGCCTGTTATGAGCCCGTTATGATACCAAGCGGCGCAGATAATTGAGCTGTCTTCAAAGTAAGATTTTGTAACACCATTCTTATCGCCATCGGTATAGTCGCCCTGGCGGCAAAGTTTACCGTTTTCATAAAACTCTTTATATGTACCATCTTCGTTATCGGCTAAAAAGTTTTCCAGGTATTTTATTTTACCACTTTCAAAATACCTTGTTGCCGGGCCGGTTGCATTTCCTATATCATAATTAAAAACAGATTCGACATTCCCATTATTGTAGTAATTGGTAAATTTTCCCTGACGGCTGCCCGAAAGAACGGTTGATTCCGATTTTATCTTACCATTAAAATAATATACTTTCTGAGGCCCGTCAGCATCACCGGCAACAAAAGTACGTTCGAATTTTACCTGCCCATTAGCATAAACAGATTTATATGCACCATTGCCTTTATCAGATATATAAGTATAAATAGGCTTTGTGCCGGTAGTGTCGTAAATCCATGACTTATCATAATAGCCTAAGCTATTGATATATTCTTCTACCGAAAGGCGGCCATTTACATCGTAATAATCTGCATACCCCGATGCAGTATTGTTGGTGTAATAAATATGTGAGCTAAGTGTGCCACGGGCATTATAATAATACCAGTCCCCTTCTTTTTCGCCATCAGCAAACCATCCTATAGTGTGCAACTGGCCATTATCAAAATATTCGTGGTATAGCCCATCTGCCAGGTCGTTGTTATAGTGTAATGAATCTTTTACCTTACCATCCAGGAAGTACTGTGTCCTTTCGCCTTGCAGCACTCCATTTTTATAGTTGTCATCTTCAGTTAAAGCACCGGTTGATGAATAAAAATTCCATTTACCTATTCTTTTGCCATTCATACTTTCTCCCTCACTGACTTTTACCCCGGCAGGAGTAAAGTTCTTGTGTGCTAATTTTCCACCAGCCAGTTTGGTTTCAAATATGTTCTTACCACTTTTATCATAATATATAACATGCTCTAATTCGCCATTCTTATATTCCAGTTCACCATATTTTACTCCGTCGTCATCATACATCACATCCATTCCATTAAGCTCACCAACTTTATTAAAACTAAAATCTTCTGCTTTCTTACCATTACGGTAATAGCTTGTCCATAGCCCTGTTCCTTTACCATCATCTGTATAGGAACCTTCCTTATGCAAGCTACCATCTTCGTAATAAAATTTCCATGCCCCTACCGTGTTATCATCTTTATAATCTCCTTTGCTTTTTACTTTCCCGTTCGACCAATACTCGGTAGCAGGGCCGGTTTTCTTTCCACTTTTACAGGTAGATGATAATAGTGTTTGTTGAGTGATATAAAATTGTTTTAACTCTCCGTCTAACCCTGCGTCGGCATAATTGGCGGCAAAATGCTGTTTCCCATCGGCGTAGTATAATTGGTATTGGCCAATAGGTTTGTCGTTAACATAATTACCATGCGATGTAAGTATACCTGAAGAGTTATAGCCCCATGTTTCTCCATTCAGCTTATCGTTGTGGTAGTTGTATTTACCCTTTGGTGCACCATTAGTATACCATGTTTCAGAAACACCTTCGCGTTTGTCATCGCTATAATTGGTTCTTTCTTTCATTACACCATCAAAGTAATACCAGGTCCATAAACCCTCGCGATTACCATTGGCATTAAATGCGCCCCTGGCAGATACGGTACCGGTATATTGGTTATATATTACCCAATCGCCAATTGGTTTTCCTTTAGCATTTTCTTCACCAATAGCTTCACGGAACTGATTAGTATAAAAGCGATAGGTAATAGTTTTTTTAACGCCGTCAATGGTTACTTCATGCTTGTCTCGTTTCTCACCAATAGTTTTACCTGCCCAGTCAGTAAAATCGGTTATCTTTTTTTTATTCTTACTTATTTCTTTTTGCAGGTCATCACTGTTAACCGAGCTCATTATGTAATAAATGTAATATTCGAAATAATCTTTCTTCTGAAGCTGGGTAAAGAAGGGAACATATTCTTCCATCCAAAAATTATTAGTGTTAGGTGTATAACTAAGCTTCTCCATAAACAACTGACATTGTTTCATAACACCATAGGCAACTTTTGTTTTTGGTTTATAATCTTCGCTTAGCCCGATTTTTGATTTTATGATCTGGTCCAGGTCAGCAAATACATCATCGCCATACTTTGATGCGTCGACTACAGTTGCTTTGTTGTAATCATATTTTCCTTCGGTTACCTGTTCAATGAGTTGTACTGTTGTAAATGCCCGAGAAGAGATAGGTTCGAGCATAAGATAAAATTGCAATGAGAGTAATGCCGGTACCATCCGCCCCTGTTCAAGGCAGCATTTGCCAAGATAATAATGGCTTGAAGGGTTGAATATATCCAGGTTGATAGAGCGCTGAAAAGCCGCAATGGCACTGTCGTACATGTGCGATTTGTAATAGGCAAGGCCTAACGAATAATGTAAAATATAAATACTTGGGTACATTGGTATTACTGTATCTCTAAGCAGTTTTATAGCGGCATCATTCCTATCCATATCAATATATGCATTGCTTAGCAATTTATAAAAATCAGGGGCATATTCGGTATGTAAAGCAAGCCCTTTGCGGCAAACACTTATGGCAGCACTGTCTTCACCTGCAGCAATACGACATGCAGCATCTTCAAAAATAGCAAGAGAGTAATTAGTATCGTTACGCGATATCTTCTCAAACAATTCACTTGCTTTATCAAACTGGCCGGTATCAGAAAGGGCAATGGCTTTTATAAGTATATCATATGTGTTATTTAGTGGGACTATGGGTACGGATTTCTGTCCGAAAGAATAATTACAAATAGTCACGAGGAACAACAAAACACCGGTTGAAAATACAATTGCTCTTTTTCTCATACACATAAGAATGGTTAATTTTTGAAAGCTCTAATGTAGCATTTTTTCCTATGCTAAAGCCCTTGTAATTCATTGTAATATTAATAGCAGGGTTCTGTAATAATGCTGTAAGTAGATAACATAAGTATATTTGCTTTTATGTTAGATGTTTTGAAAGATTACCTGAGAGGTAAAATAAGTTTTACCGATGAACAATTTAAGGCTATTGGTGATTTATATACTCCCAAAAAAATTTCAAAAGGGACTATATTACTGCGAGAGGGCGAGGTGTGCCAGCATAATTTTTTTGTAACAAGGGGCTGCCTCAGAAGCTACGTGGTTGATAAAAATGGTAAAGAGCATATTATACAGTTTGCACCTGAAAACTGGTGGATATCTGATCAGAACAGTTTATTGAAACAGGAACCTGCAATGTTCTTTATTGATGCTATTGAAGAGTCGGAAGTGCTTTTAAGTGAGCGTGATTTTAACGAGAAATTTTCAGCCATATTGCCGAATGGTGGCCAAATGATGCAAACGTTGTTTCATAACAGCTTTAAGGCGATGCAAAAAAGGGTAATAAATCTGTTAGGTGCCAGTGCAGAAGAGCGTTACCTTGAATTCATTAAATTGTACCCTACTGTGGCATTGAGAGTACCCCAAAAGATGATAGCCTCTTACCTGGGAATAACTCCCGAATCACTTAGTCGCATAAGGAAAGACGTTGCTCATCAATAAGCTTACATAGGATTAATATCTTTCAGCATACGTATAGTACAGGCAAAGTGCCCTGTATTACCCAATGGGCCATCCAGTAATGTAAAGCCCATTTTTTCATACATGTGTACCGCGTTTTGCAGTTCAGGCATTGTCTCCAGGTAAACTTTTTTGTAACCAATTGTTGCTGCAAATTCCATGCATTTGTTTACTAATAATTTTCCTAATCCCTTACCCCTGGCTTCAGGTAACAAGTACATTTTAATCAGTTCGCAAGTATTGTTAGGTAAACCTTCAGTGGGGTAAATACCGGCACCGCCACAAATTTTCCCATCGATAATTCCAAGGTAATAAATTTTCTTTTCGCCCATGTACGATTCAAACATATGGTTGAGACTATCGTCATAATAAGCAGTACCGGGCCTGTTTACACCAAACTCTTCCAGTACTATGCGAATAACTTTTTTAATCTCTTCGTTGTCTTCCCGCTTTATTTCCCTGATAATAGCCATATTATATACCCAGTTCAAGTTGAGATTTTTCAATATCGAGCAGTCTTTTCTTTCTCCATAAGCCGCCGCCATAACCTGTTAAACTGCCATCTTCACCAATAACCCGGTGGCAAGGTATTATAATGGCAATCTTGTTCATACCATTGGCTCCTGCTACTGCCCGTATGGCCTCCAGGTTATTTAACGCCATTGCCTGGCGTTTGTAAGAACGTGTTGTTCCATAAGGTATTCGCAATAATTCTTCCCAAACCTTTTTCTGAAAGTCCGTGCCAATCAATACCAGCGGAATGTCAAACTCTTTTCGCTTACCTTCAAAATATTCGTTGAGTTGTTTTTTCAATGGCTCAAAATATTTACTCTCACCTTGCAGTACAGTTGCTTTTAATTGCTTCGATAATATTTTCAGTTCAGTTTCCAGCATACGCCTGTCGGTAAACTCTAGCAGGCAAATGCCTTCTTCGGTAGCGCATGCAAACATTGGCCCCAATGGAGTTTCGAAGCGGGTCATTGTAACTATCTGTTTGTTTTTACTTTGCGAAGGAGCAGCTCCTACTAATGATGTATATGAATCTGTAAAACCGCTTAAGGATTCATAACCAGCTTCGAATGCAGTGGTAGCAACCGTTTCGCCGGCTTGTATTTTAGTAAATGCAGTATTTATTCTTTGCATGCGTTGATAAGCCTGAAAAGTAATGCCATGATTTTTTTTGAACCAACGACGCAAGGCATTAGGTTCAATACCCCGTTTAACAAGGTCATAGTCCTTGAACTTTAAGGATGGGTTTTCGCTCAACTCGTTCAGTATCTTTTTAATAAGGGATGGTGTAGTGCCCAAATTTTCCATTGGTGAACAAGTCTTGCAAGCTCTGTATCCATGTAAAATTGCTTCTTTGGGGTTTTCAAAAAACTCTACATTTTCTCGTTTGGGCTTTCGTGCCGTACAAGTGGGGCGGCAAAAAATGCCGGTTGTTTTTACTGCCGCAATAAACAAGCCTTCATAACTCGGGTCCTTGTCGACCAGGGCTTTATACATTACTTCTTCAGGCAGCATTATTCATATATTTTGGGCAAAATTACGCTTTACTCCGACCCTATACAACCGAAAAATTGACAAGTAATTTTTATGGCATATAACCGTGTACATTTGTAAAGTTAAATACAAAACATTATGACCAATTGGATACCATACCCATTAACGCTAGCTGGAGAAACGGTTGAACTTATTTCATTGGACAAAAAACATTTCGAGGAGCTTGAAATAGTTGCGAGAGATAAAAAAATATGGGAATTCTATCCTTTCGATTGTAGTGAGTCAGGTACTTTTTTGAATTATTACAACCTGGCATTAACTGAAAGAGAGAAAGGGACTCAATTTGCTTTTATAATTTTCTATAAAAAGGAGAATAAGATAATTGGTAGCACGAGATATTTAGATGTTCAGCAGAAACATAAAAAATTAGAGATCGGGTTTACATGGTTGCACCCGGACTATTGGGGAACTGAAGTGAACTTTGAATGTAAGTTATTATTGCTGACGCATTGTTTTGAAACGTTGAAAGCAGTTCGGGTACAGTTAAAGACCGACGAGAACAATATACGGTCCCAAAAAGCAATTGCAAAAATTGGTGCGCAGTTCGAAGGTATACTACGTAACGATATGCTGCGCGATAATGGCACTAACCGAAACTCGGCCTACTTTAGTATTATAGATAAAGAGTGGAGCGAGAAGAAGGAGAGATTGCAGGAACTGTATCTTGCTAAAAGAAAACCACTTAGCAATAGCTAGGCAATATTAAGAGCCATATAAATAGTAGTTTTAAAGCACATGTGTGAAACATGTAACTTATCTGTGAAGTCATATAAGTCTTCCTGGAATTAATGGCTACATTTTTGTATCGAGAAAAATCTTTCTCATAAAACTAAATTACCATGACCAAACAAAAATTATATCAATTTATAAGCGATGTGGTTATATGTTTTTATTCAAAAAATATAAAAATGAGTTTCGCGTCTCTTAATTCTTTATTAATGGATAGAAATAGTGCATTAAGCAATAATAAGGAATTAGCGAAAGTTGTTGCAATTGCATATAAGTATTGGGAAAAAAGAGATCCGGTTGTTTACCATGCCATAGCATATGTGTTTTCAGATAAGAATGGGAAACGCACCTGGTAAACTTTTGAAATAACTGTGAATTATACAAAATAGACTTCAGGTTATACAACAACAAATGGAAGCAGAAGGCGCATTTTTGCAGTATAAAATTTAATAATAATTAAAACTTAAAATTTATGAATACGACTCAAGTGGAAGGCAACTGGAATGAACAAAAAGGGAAACTTAAACAAAAATTTGCGGTATTGACCGATAATGACTTAATGTTTGAGGAAGGCAAAAAAGATGAAATGTTTGGAAAGATCCAGATTAAACTGGGCAAAACTAAAGAAGAACTTGAATTGCTTATCAAATCACTGTAACTATGCAAACAAAAACAATTGGAATTGCCCTTATTGTACTTGGTGCTATAATGATGGTTTATACAGGGTTTAATTATATAACTACTAAAAATGTAGTTGATTTGGGTCCTGTTCAAATAAATAGCAATGAGCATCATACAGTACAATGGCCACCATTAGTGGGGATGATTCTGCTTGTTTCGGGTATTGTAGTAGTAATAAGTAATAAAAAAGCTAGCGCCTAAACTATATGAACCTAAAGAGAATATTCGGGGCATTACTTACCATTCTTGGAATAGCCGGCCTTATTTATGTAGCAGTATTATTTGTTAATACCGCTGGTGGTACGCGCGACGTTAAGGCGCTTATTATGTATGGTATTTTAGGGATAGTATTCTTTATAGCAGGCATTAGCCTGGTGCGTACAACAAAAGACGAAGCCTAATAATAACTTTTTAATCAATAAAATATATGTGGTTTTGGACCTGGTGGGGTATGTTAAGTATTGCCTTAGTGGTGGTAGTAATTGGCAAGCTATTGCATATCTGGAGTAAAAAATAAACAAATTGAATTGATTTTCAACAAGAAGCAATAAAAAGGCTTCTATTGTTTAATAAATTGATTTAATCATTTGTTTAAATCAAAAAATTAAATATATCTTTGTGCCATATTTCAAACGAAATGGCATTAGTAAAAAATAAAAAGACTAAAGACGGTGCAGAGAAGAAGATAGTGGATGCTGCCCGCAAGCTGTTTACTGAAAAAGGCTACGACGCAGTTAAAACGCGCGACATTGCCAAAGAAGCAGGTATTAACCTGGCCCTACTCAATTATTATTTCCGTAGTAAAGAAAATTTATTTGAAATAATAATGAAGGAGAACATGGGTCGCTTTATGGAAGTAATAACTGGAATTGTAAATAATGAAGAAACCAGTTTAGAGAAGAAAATTGAAATGCTGGTTGCAAATTATATCGAGATATTGTCAGTGAACCCTGATATGCCATTGTTTGTTATTAGTAATGCTAAAATTGATGACCATAGAATGAAACTTAGGGAAAAATTCCTCGGTTCTTATTTTATGAAACAAATACAGCAAGCTATGAAGGCGGGAAAAATTGCCGATATAAACCCTGCCAGCCTTATGTTAAATATTGTAGGACTTACCATATTTCCATTTGTAGCACGCCGGATGTTTCAAAGTAGCAACGGGCTAACGCATGAAGCATTTAACGAACTGATGCAGGAAAGAAAAAAGATGATTCCGAAGTGGATTGAGGCTATGTTAAAAGTAAAATGAGTTATTAACCGACAAATACAACAACCAGTATACCGGGTATTTTAAAAGAGTATAAAATGAAGAATATAATACTAATAGGGGCAGTTTTAATAAGTGTTTTTGCCGAAGGACAAAAATCGTTGACACTTGACACTTGTTATACTCGTGCAAGGCAGCAATACCCTTTAATAAAGCAAAAAGGACTTATTGAAAAGACAAAAGACTTTAATGTATCAAATGCCGCAAAGGGATATTTGCCACAGGTAAATTTTAACGGACAGGCCACTTACCAATCTGCAGTTACTGCCATCTCTCTTACCGGCCTTCCGCCTGCATTTAAAGGTTTAAGTTTTCCCACTCCCTCAAAGGACCAATTTAATTTGCATGGCGAGATTGACCAAACTATTTATGATGGTGGAATGATAAAGCAACAAAAACAGTCAAGTATTGCCGGAGCCGATATACAGGAGCAGAATATAGAAGTGCAATTGTATGCATTAAAGGACCGCATCAACCAAATATTTTTTGGTGCCTTGCTTATAGCGGAGCAATTAAAGCAAAATGCATTGTTACAAAAAGATCTGCAAAGCAATATAGATAATATGCAGGCAGGGGTAAACAGTGGGACTGCCTTAAGCAGTAACCTCGATCAGTTACAGGCAGAGTTACTGCAACAGCAGCAAAATGAAATTGAATTAAGGTCTTCACGCAAAGCATATTTAGATATGCTCGGACTTTTTATCAATCAATCATTAGATGATAATACTGAATTGCAAACACCGGTAAATAAAATAGTATCGGATAGTATTCACAGGCCTGAACTTTCATTTTACGATTTTCAAAAGAAGAGTGATGACATACAGGAAAAAATATTGACCTCTTCGAATCGCCCAAAGTTTCTTTATTTTTTCCAGGGTGGGTATGCGCTGCCAGGCCTTAACGGGTTTGATGTTAACCCTGCATGGTATTATATAACAGGTTTCCGCCTTAGCTGGTCATTGGGTGGTTTATATACACTCAAAAACCAAAAGCAATTGTTGGATATTGACAAGCAGAGTATTGATGTGCAGAAAGATGATTTTATTTTCAATACCCACATTGCACTTAAGCAGCAAAGCGCCGAAATGATAAAACTTCAGCAATTAATAAGTACGGATAAAGAGATAATTGACAAGCGCACTTCTGTTAAAAATGCAGCTAAAGCACAGGTAGATAATGGTGTAATAACCGTGCATGAATATATAAACCAATTGGATGCCGAGGACCAGGCAAAGCAAAGCTTGTTGTTGCACCAGGTTCAACTGTTAATGGATGAATATAACTATCAAAATACATCAGGTAATTAATAAATTAAATTCTATGTCGATGAAAAAGGTATCAATTATAATGGCTATAGCTGGAGCTGCGATATTTAATTCGTGCAGCAATACTGAGAATGATTTTGACGCAGCGGGGGCATTTGAATCTGTTGAAACTATTGTTTCCACAGAATCATCGGGAACCATTATGCAGTTTAATGTGCAGGAAGGTCAAATCCTGCAGCCCAATCAGTTTATAGGCTATGTAGACAGTATGCAGCTTTATTATAGAAAGCAACAACTGGAAGCCCAGATAGCTTCTACTACCAGCCAGATACCAAATATACCTGTGCAAATTGCAGCATTACAATCGCAATTGGACGATGCCAGGAAAAATCAGGATAGGATGAATAGCTTATTTAAACAAAGCGCAGCAACACAACAACAAGTAGATGCCGCCAATACACAGGTAGATATGCTCACTAAACAAATAGAGGCGCAAAAATCTACACTTGGCATTAGTTCAACCACTATAGAAAAAAATGTTGCTCCGTTGCAACGCCAGATAGACCAGTTAAATGACCAGATTGCGAAATGCAGAATTATAAATCCTGTGCATGGTACAGTGCTTACAAAGTATACCGAAGATCATGAAGTAGTAATGCCTGGCAAAGCATTATATAAAATTGCAGAAACCGATACTCTTATTTTAAGAGCATATATTACAGGATCTCAGCTATCTCTTATAAAACCCGGTCAAAAAGTAAAAGTAAGGGTAGATAAAGGTGCTAAGGAATATGGATCTTACACCGGTATTGTTTACTGGATATCGGATAAGTCAGAGTTTACACCTAAAACAATACCTACTAAAGATGAAAGGGCTGATTTGGTATATGCAGTAAAGATAAGGGTGATAAACGATGGCTTTTTGAAAATAGGTATGTACGGAGAAGTTAAATTAACTAACTAATGAAAGCCAGGCTCTTCAATAATTTATTATTATTTTCTCTTTTTGGTATTACACTTGGTTTTTTTGGTGTTCTATACGAAGGTGTTGTTTATGGGCCAAAATTTTTAGACACCTCGATAGAAAGAATGCTTTTTTGGAAAAGTTTCACCTCAGTGATAAGCCCGATTCCTTTTTATATTCCATGGGATCCGCTGGCAGCAGTTATTGCCCTGACTTTATTTTTCATTACCTCAAAACAACAAGTGTTAATTAAGAAGCAATTAAAATGGGCAAGCATTTTTCAAATAGCTTCTCTGGTATTAACATTTTACATTCTATTCCAAATCAATTTTAAACAGAGCTTTGGTAACCTTGAAAAATATGCTGCTGAAATTCCATTTAAGGTAATACTATTTAATATTTTAAGCATTTGCAGAATAAGCTTTGCTGCCATAGCAATGAGTTTTGCCTTTAAAGCATACATACAAACACAGAAAGTACAGATTTAGTAATAAATGAACGCGATAACATTAAATAGTATTACCAAAACCTATAGCAAGGGCACTATCCTTGCTGTAGATGATGTTTCGTTTTCTGTTGAGAAAGGAGAAATATTCGGACTTATTGGCCCCGATGGAGCAGGTAAGAGCACCATATTTCGTTTACTAACCACACTGCTATTGCCTGATAAAGGAACAGGAACAGTGGGTGGTTTAGATATGGTAAAAGACTTTAAAGCTATACGCGGTATAGTAGGATACATGCCGGGAAGGTTTTCATTGTACCAGGACTTAACGGTAGAAGAGAATCTCAATTTTTTTGCCACTGTATTTAATACAACTATTGAAGAGAACTATAACCTGATAAAGGATATTTATGTTCAGATAGAACCATTTAAGGATAGACGTGCCGGTAAGTTATCGGGTGGTATGAAACAGAAACTTGCTTTATGCTGTGCACTTATACATAAACCAGAAGTACTTTTTCTTGATGAACCTACAACAGGTGTAGATGTGGTTTCGCGCCGCGAGTTTTGGGAAATGCTGAAGCGTTTAAAGGCGCAAGGCATTACTATTTTGGTTTCTACCTCATATATGGATGAAGCAACTATGTGCGACAGGATTGCGCTTATGCTTGGTGGAAAAATATTGTCTGTTGCTTCTCCCGAAGATACCATCAAGGCATACCCTGAGCAGCTATATGCAGTTAAATCAAATTCAATTTACCATTTGTTGCTTGACTTGCGTAAATACGAAGGCACCATAAACTGCTACACGTTCGGAGAATATTTACACTTATCAATAACAAATAATGAGCAGGAAGTAAGAAAATATTTACAGGAGAAAGGACATACCGACGTTGAATTTAAAGCAATAGTACCAACCGTAGAAGATTGTTTTATACGTTTATTAAAACACCGCGATGACGAACGAAACAGTAATAAGAACTAATAAACTCACCAAGCGTTTTGGCGATTTTGTGGCCGTGGATGAAATAACATTCGACGTTCACAAGGGAGAGATATTTGGTTTTTTGGGCGCCAATGGCGCAGGTAAAACTACTGCTATGCGTATGCTCTGCGGACTTTCTATACCAACATCGGGAGAGGCTATGGTGGCGGGATTTGACGTATTTAAAGAACCGGAAGAGATCAAGAAGAACATTGGGTATATGAGCCAGAAGTTTTCATTATACGAAGACTTAACGGTTAAAGAGAATATTGAATTTTATGGTGGCATATATGGCTTAACCAAAAAACAGATAAAGGATGAAAGTGCAGATCTTGTTGATAGACTTGGCTTGCACGATGAAGCAGATAAACTGGTTAGCTCATTGCCACTGGGTTGGAAACAAAAACTTTCCTTTTCAGTAGCAATTGTACACAGGCCTAAAATTGTTTTCCTCGACGAGCCTACCGGTGGCGTTGATCCGAGTATGCGGCGCCAATTCTGGGATTTGATATATGATGCTGCGGACAGGGGCATTACCATATTTGTTACTACACACTATTTAGATGAAGCTGAATATTGCAACCGTGTATCAATTATGGTTGACGGTAAAATTGAAGCACTCGATTCTCCCGCTGGGTTAAGGAAAACATTTTCAGCAAATAGCATGGATGAAGTATTTTATAAACTGGCAAGAAAAGCTAAGCGTTCAGCAGATTGATTAAATAAAAAGGAAAATGAAACAATTTTTTTCATTCATAAAAAAGGAATTTGCCCACGTGTTCAGGGATAGGAAAACGCTTGTCATGCTTTTTGGTTTTCCTATTGTGCAGATAGTTCTTTTTGGTTTCGCACTTACCAATGAACTAAAGAATGCCAATATTGCTGTTGTTGATAATGCCAGGGACGTGGCATCGCAGCAGATCATAGATAAAATGGAAGGTAGTAAATTCTTCAACGTTCAGAAATCATTAATGACTCCTTCCCAGATTGATGCTGCCTTTAAAGAGGGTAAAATAAAACTGGCAGTTGTATTCCCTCCTAATTTCAACCAGGATCTGCTTCATTTAAACAAAGCATCCATACAGGTTATTGCCGATGCCTCAGATCCCAATACAGCTGCACAATTATCAAATTACATAAGTACTATTGTTGCCGATTACCAGGCGCAAATTGCGCCAACAATGAAGGTCCCCTATACAATTATACCTGAGGTAAGAATGTTGTATAACCCTGATTTGAAAGGTGCGCCTAACTTTGTACCGGGTGTAATGGCAATGGTTTTATTGCTGGTATGTGTAATGATGACATCTGTTTCGATAGTGCGCGAAAAAGAAATGGGCACTATGGAAATATTATTGGTATCGCCCGTTAAGCCTTTGATGGTGATAATTGCAAAAGCAATTCCCTACCTGGTATTATCACTGGTTAACCTTTGTGTTATTCTTTTGCTCAGTGTATATGCCCTTGACCTGCCAATTAAAGGTAGCGTTGTGCTTCTTTTTGCCGAGAGTACTTTACTGATTATTACTGCGCTTGCTCTCGGCTTACTTATATCTACCATTACTTCATCGCAGCAGTCGGCTATGTTTGCTTCTATGTTGGGTATGATGTTGCCAACCATGTTATTGAGTGGTTATATGTTCCCTATAGAAAACATGCCTGTTGTATTGCAGGTTATTTCGAACATAGTGCCGGCACGGTGGTATTATGTTATTGTAAAAGCCGTTATGCTGAAAGGTTTGGGCTTTGCTTCTGTGTGGAAAGAAACAGTAATTCTTGCAGGTATGGCAGTATTCTTTACGGCCCTGAGTCTTAGAAACTTTAAAATACGTCTGGAGTAATGGGAGCGCTAAAATATTTATTACAAAAGGAATTCAGGCAAATATTCCGCGATAAGGGATTTACAGGAAGGCTATTTATTGCACCTGCTATACAGCTTATATTGTTGCCCATGGCTGCCAATTACACTATTAAAAACATAAATATTGCCATAGTTGACCATGACCATTCAACCGTATCGCAAAAACTTTCCAATAAAATATTATCATCGGGTTATTTTAAACTGGCCGATTATACCGACTTTAATTCAAAAGCCGGTAAGCTGATTGAAAGCGATAAAGCCGACCTGGTGCTTGAAATTCCACAAGGCTTTGAAAAGAATATTATACGTGAGAACAACCAGAAAATAGCAATACAAGTGAATGCTATTAATGGTGTTAAAGCAAGTATCGGTTTTGGGTACCTGAGCGGTATTATTGCTGACTATAATAATGGCTTGCGAATGGAGTGGATTGAACCTGAGCGAACCAGCCCCTCACCAACTATTGATGTTATAACGTCATTTTGGTATAACCCCAAGTTAACCTATTACATATTTATGGTGCCCGCCATATTGGTATCGCTTGTTACAGGTGTTGCTGGCTTGTCGGCCGCATTTAATATTGTAAAGGAAAAAGAGATAGGAACAATTGAGCAGATCAACGTAACACCAATTAAAAAATACGAATTTATTTTAGGTAAGCTTATTCCGTTTATGGTAATGGGCGGGGTGGTTTTTACTGTGGGTTTATTAATTGGATGGGTTTTATATGGTATTGTTCCGTTAGGCAATATTGCCTTATTATATCTTTTTTTATATGTATTTTTATTTGCCATTCTGGGTTTCGGGCTTCTCATTTCAACCTATGCCGAAACACAGCAGCAGGCTAATTCGCTTATGTTCCTTTTTATGATGGTATTTAATATGATGAGCGGCCTTTACACACCAATAGATAGTATGCCAGGTTGGGCACAATTTGTAACGCATCTGTTCCCGGTAAGTTATTTTATTGATGTAATGCGTATGGTGGTTATTAAAGGCAGCGGCTTACACGATATTAGTATGCATATATTATATGTGTTCCTGATCGGGTTGGTACTTAATACATGGGCAATACTTAATTACCGGAAAACGACATAGGTGATGAAGGAGTTTATACAAGAAGCGAGAAAGAATTGGCTGGATGCATGGAATCACAAAGCATTCCGGATGAATTTTATTCTTGGCATAGTATTGCTTGCTGCTGCCATGATACTAACCTCTTTTTTCTTTAACTATATTCAGGATAATAAGAACGGAGTTGTGTTGAATGACTGGGTATTACAAAGACTACCATCAATAGATGTTTCTGTTGTTATAGTAACGCTTATGGGAAGTGCTGCTATTTTATTTGCTTTGCGCGGTATAGCCAACCCGAATATACTTATCACCTTCCTCTTTGCAATGATACTTCAATTGATTACCCGAATGATTACAATTAGTATTACGGGTTTCTTCCCTCCACCCGGCTTAGTAGTATTAAGAGATCCTATGGGAAGTATGCTATACCAATACAGGTTCATTACCCGCGACTTATTTTATTCGGGACATACTGCAATGCTTTGCCTGCTTTATTTCTGTTCTTTTAAACGGGGTGATAAATACTATATACTATTTGCTGCTATGTCAGTGGCCTTCCTGTTGCTTATTCAGCATGTACATTATACGGTTGATGTGCTTTGCGCTCCTTTATTTGCTTTTGGGTGTTTCTGGATATCCAAGAAGATAATACGGTTCCAGAATGCACACCTGGTGGGTATTGAAAGCCACATTGAATAAATAAACTTCTTGCTTTGGGAATAGCTATTTAACCAAAAGGTTTATAATACCTGATGCGGCATTCTTTACAAAGCCAACCAATTTATCTTTAATGTTATGCGGATCCTGCTTAATTTCAAAAGCGGTTTCAACACCTTCCGATATTAGTAAACTTATTATTTCCGATTTAGTTCCACTGTCTTTCTTGCCTTTGTTTCCAATAAATGAGCGCAAAACAATAGGGCCAAGGTTATCGCTTATATAATCTACTTGCACACCCATCTCTTTTTCTTTCTCCTTACAAAGCAAGGCAAGTTCTGCTTTTCTCCTTTGCAAAGTTTCCAGGTTATATACGTTTACCTTAGTTGTTTCCATCTTCGTTTGTTAGTTTTATTACTTTATTAATGATGGAACCTTCTGATTTTTTACGGATTACCAGTAAGAAAATTATAAGCAGGAACAGGTATATACCGGCAGAGATAAGAAATCCTAATCCGTAATTATGAAGGCTTTGGCCTAGAAAGAATGAAATAGCAACTAAAAGAGATAAGAGGCAAAACATTACCAGGGCAATTATTATAATAGCACTTGAAAAATAAGCCGTTACTTTTGCACTATTCTCAATTAAGCCAAGGCGGGCCTGCTCGCTCTTCAATTCAATATATTCAGTTAATTGCTCTTTAAGTATTTTTAAAGGCTGGTCTGTCGGATTTTCCATAGCTTTGATTTATTTGATAAAGTTATGAAATAAAGGAGACAAAGCCTCTCCTTATTCTACTAACCAGCAAACAAGTGTTCTCAATAGACCTATTTTCTACCTTTGTAACGAATATTAGATACTGATGTTGAAACTTCCGTTTACAATAAAATTAGCAGGCTGGCTCATAATAGCTGTTTTGGGTACCTTAATACTTATTTATACTAAGGAATTTCTTTTACCTATTGTAATTGCTGCCTTATTATCACTACTACTGTACCCGGTTTATAAACTTCTTATAAAATGGAAAGTACCTGGGGTGCTATCGGTTATCATTACAATGTTAGTGGTATTGATATTAATGGTTGTTTCTGTGATCTTTATCAGTGCGGAGCTTAAAAGCGTATTGGCAGATCTTGGCGGATTGAGTGGCAAAATGAGTGAAAAACTTAGCCGCTTACAAACCTATATGTCTGAACACTGGCAAGTAGAAGATGCCACATTTACATCATGGATAGCAAATGCTAAAACAAAATTAATGGGTTATAGTGGTGATCTATTATCGGGTACCATTAGCACAACTACCAATATTTTTAGCACTATGGTATTAATTGCAGTCTATGTATTCTGTTTTTTGCTCTATAACCGCGATTTTAAGGATTTTGCATTTGCTTTAATGGAGACCGAAAGACGCAGTGAAGCCACCGATCTTATAGGCGATATTCAGAAATTGGTGCAGCATTATTTATTGGGAATGCTTACTGTAATTTTAATTATTGGTTCATTAAATACCATAGGCTTGCTTATTATGGGTGTTGACCATGCAATCTTCTTTGCATTTTTTGCAGCCACATTAACCATAATACCATACATAGGTATATTTATGGGCGCATCTTTACCGGTTCTATATACTTTAATTACACATGATTCTGTTTGGCCTGCAGTTGGTGTTCTGAGTGTTTTTATGGTCGTTCAGTTCATGGAGTCTAACTTCATTACTCCGAAAATTGTGGGTAAGCGTGTAAGTATTAACCCTTTTGTGGCTATAGTGGTATTGCTTATTGGTGGGCAAATATGGGGTACTGCAGGTATGATATTAAGTATACCGCTTACAGCTATTTTAAAAGTATTGCTTGATCATAGGCCACATACAAAGGCTTTTGGCTATTTCCTGGGTAGCGAGTTTACTGATAAGAGCAGTAATCCGATGAAGATTTTCGGGCCTAGGAGGACTACATTGAAAAAGTAGATTCGTTTACTTCCAATAATCTTTCATTAGCTGGCTTACCCATGACGGCTGAATAACTTCTCCTTCGGGCAGGAATTCTTTAACAACAGGTTTTATGTCTAATACTGGTGTTCCGTCGTCGGCATCGAGATGAGATACTATTATAGTTCTTCCCTTACGCGATAAAAGTTTTACAATGGTAGAACCAATATGGTTTGGCCTGTCCTTTTTGCGTTGTGCAAATATGCCCATATTCGGCCATGCCTTATTTTCTCTTGGGTGTGCGGCGCCTTTCAGTGTCTTTAATTCATCAGCCTTGTTGAAGTGGTATATGATCTCGAGGTGAGAAAAAGCTTCAATACCTTCTAGGCATTCTTCGGGTAATTCGTCAATAACAGTTATTTCGGATAATACATTACCCCAGAAATCATCGCTCATGTCATCACGCATATTTTTTACGTAAGCAATGGACGATAATTTAATTTCTGTTGTCATTCAAGACAAAGATACTAAACTGTCTTAGGATAGGTAAAACCTGTTACTTCTTCTTTCATCTTTATCGGGCGCACTTCTACTGTTGCAGTCTTGGTGTATTCAAATTCAGGGTTGCCTTTTGCAATAGCAACTGCATCTTCCAAATCATTAGCGAGTATATGGTAATAACCAACCTGTACCAAATCATTGCCATTTACCGGCGTTTCTTTCCAAGCTCCTGTTGAGCCTGAAATGGTTTTCCCTTCTCGTATCAGTGGCTGTGCGGCAATTAGTTTGCCTTCTTTTTTGAGATTGCCAATATACACTTCGCATTTGCTTACAAACTCCTTGTGTATTTCAGGAGTAAAAGATGCTTTGCTATCGCCAAGGTTGCGAATGAGTAACATGTATTCTTTCATGATTATTAATGTTATTTATTGTTTTTCAAATTTTCCAGAGCTATTTATGTTAAATGATTCTCGGGTAATTGTTGTGTCATACGTTAATGTTACAGTAACTATTTTGCCTTTTATTTTTCCGGTTTTTGATACCTGGTTATAAGCGGTATCCGTTAGAATTACCTTTAAATCTTTTGTTATTTCTATCCAGGGGTCATATTGAGAATCTACTCCGAGGTAGCACTCTTGTTTAAAAAGTATAAGCGAATCAAGAATTTGCCCTGCCCTATTATTAGAATACATTACAGGTGCCTTGTCATTAATTTTATTTTTAAGTAATATCGTTAAGTCCCCCTTTGTTATTTTTCCGTAATAAATAGTACTATCTGTTAAGCGCCTATCAGGTATGTTTTCGCAACGAATTTTTAACGGAAGAGTTATTTCCGGGATAGTTTGAAATATCTTTTTTATTGAGTTGTTAGTTACGGTTTCCTTGTTAGCCGTATCCTGATGCGAATTACAACTTGAAAGGAGTAACAATATATAAGCGAAATTCTTGTTCATTGCTTAACTAAAGTACAAAATTTTTAAATAATAAACCCCACAGTATTGTGGGGTTTATTATTTATTAATATGGTATTTACTTAGCCTTCATTTTATTTCCCTCTGCATCATGCGTTAATTCTGCGAGGCCTAAAGATTCCATTAATGGCGGAATGTACATACCAAAGCGGCCACGGAGCCCTTTCTTGAGGCCGTACCAGCCTTTAACAGGGTTCTTTTCCGAGCGGCCCCAGGCTTCAACGGTTCCTTCTTTTGCAGATTTCTGCTCGTCGGCGCTTCCAAGCTCCATCCAGTCGCCATGTTTTTTAAGCATTTTATGCAAATCATCAAGACAACGCATATCATAAAGCAAAACAGTTTTGCCTACTGTGCAAACTAAAACTTCTTTGCCATCCTTTTCATCCGTATGCATAGTGTATTCCGATGTACCGGGAGGTGTTTTTAAAACCAGGGGGTTTTCTTTTGTGCCAATTTTCATGATATAAATGTTTTAGAATTAAAAAATATTTCTTGATGAACCAACTAAACTCAAGAACTCCTGTTTTGGAGGAGTTTCAATTCCTTTTGCTTTTAATTGTTCCTGGAAATGTTTGAACGAAGGCAGATCATTAAGCACTTTCTGGTCCTCTTCGGAATTCATAAATGCAGTGTGAATAAATGATACTCCGTCAGGCCCCAGGCAGGCATGGTAATTAATACCCGGGCGATTCAGCTTTTGCAGATCGGCCATAACGGCTTTAATGTTTGCCTGGTTTTGTTCTGCATATTCAGGCTTCGTGGTATAGGTTACTTTAACTATTTTCATTTTTATTGGGTTTGAATTATTTAGAGTTCATTATTGTTTCCGATTCTTTTTTCAGGTCACTTGCAAATTGGTCGAATGACTGGTCGAACGGGGGAATCATTTTGGCATACATAGGAAACATAAGCCCGCCAATCTTTTCAACCATTGAAAATTTTACTGCTCCGTTTCCATTCTTGGTGATAGTGTATACTCTGTTCCCTTGTCCATCGCCCCAAACTAATTTCTTTTCAGGTTCAAATTCTTTCACCTTTAGTTTAAAAGTGCGTTTCGCATCCAGTATCGATTTTAATTTTATGGTTTCTCCTAAGGCAATGTTTCCTTCCAGTGAGGTTACTGTTGAGTTCCATCTCGGATAATCAGATGCTTTGGTTAATAGTGCCCATACAATAGCTGCATCGGCTTTAATATCTGCGCTAACCGAAGTTTCGCGGCTAAAAGTTGTTTTTACTGTTGTTGCCATAATTGGTTTTCTTTTGGTTATACTCTTTTGACGAACGGGCAAAAGAAAACGATAGGGTTAAATGGAAGTTTTTTCTAAATAATTATCCATAAGCTGCCTATTGTGCTCTAAATGATGTAGTTGCAGTTCCGATGCTTTTGACTTAAAAGGGTCAATTTCTCTCAAAATAGCCATTCTCAGGTCAAATAAATGTTCCTTATCACCTTTCTCTGCCTCCTGTGCCATTTCAATTTTCATTACTTCTTCCTGAGCTTTTTGTTTCGGATTAAATATGCCATTTAATTCAGAACACTGATGGCAAACCCCTTCTTTATTAATTAATGCGCAGCGGCCCTCAAATACGTTTATCATTTTAGTTCTGCCGGTATGTAAATAATACTTAACCATTGCTTCAGTAGTATTGAGGATGGTAGTTATTTCAGAAACCTTAAACTCGTATACCTCTTTTAAAAAAATACAGAGCTGCTGTTCCAGCGGTAATGATTTCGAAATGCAGGTAAAGCAAAAAGCAATATGTTCTTTTATTTCAAACTGTCCTTGTGGCGAAGTAGTTCTTATGTGCATTGCTTCTTCAAAGAACTTTTTGTTTGACAAAGCTGCCGCTTTAGTTATATCGGTTACATTCTCAACCCAGCGTTTTTGTACCCTTAAATTATCTTTTGCCAGGTTCGATGCAATTGTAAACAGCCATGTTTTTAAAGAAGACTCTTCTCTGAAGGTGCTGAGTTTCTCCTGTGCTTTAATATAGGTATCCTGTACAATATCTTCTGCATCGGCAATGCTTGCGGTAATTCTTAAAAGGTACGACTTAAGTTGGCCAACAATGCCTTCAAACTCCTGGTTGAACAATTCTAGTGTCATGATTTTTTCTTTGCTTATGCTAAACTAATAACATTTCCGCACAAAGAAAAACCTGAAGTATTACGAGGCGTGGTACCGGGGAAAATAGGATTGCCGTATGCAATGGTATCTAAATATAAAACGGTGCTTATTGTCATATATTGTTTACTGAAAAATATTTACAAAACTCCAAATCAATCTTTATTCTTTTAAATACTTTAGTAAACCAATACATATTATGAAAGAAGAAAAGGCAGTTAACATAGGCCCCTCAAAGATTGAAATAGCTTATCAGCGATTGGGTGATGTTACATCGCCTTCTGTGTTGCTTATAATGGGCGGACAAATGTATGCATGGCCTGATGGGTTTTGTACAGAACTGGTTAATCGCGGCTTGCAGCTTATACGTTTCGATAATCGAGACTGCGGCCTTTCTACCCACTTCAATAATGCCCCTAAGCCTGACTTTGCTGCCGCTATGAAAGGGGATTTTTCTTCTGTTTCGTATACTCTTTCCGACATGGCAGCGGATACGATTGGGTTAATGGATACTCTTGGTTTAAAAAGTGCGCATATCGTTGGCGCCTCTTTAGGTGGAATGATAGCGCAAACTATTGCAATAGAATATCCTGAAAGAGTTAAATCACTTACTTCTATGATGTCTACTACCGGAAACCTTTCAATAGGCGAGCCCGATTGGGCTGCACTGGCCCCTTTGGGTGCAGCGCCCGGTGAGAGGCAAGCTTTTATAGAATGGCAGGTTAAGGCTTTCAAAGCCGTTGGTTCGCCAAAATATCCGATAGATGAAACGACTGCTGCTGCGAATGCAGGCCGTGCCTGGGACCGCGATCATGATTCTCTTGGCTCACTACGCCAAAAAATAGCTGTTTTGAAATCAGGTGACCGTACGGAAAAACTACGCCTGTTGCGCATACCGACTCTTGTAATACATGGAGATTCGGATAAGATGATTAATGTAAGTGGCGGAAAAGCCACTGCTGAAGCCATTCCGGGTGCCGAACTGGTAATATTTGAAGGTGTGGGACATGGCTTTCCACCACCATTATGGCCTGAATTTGCTAGTCATATAGCTAAGCTAGTACAAAGGACAGAAGGATCTTGAAAGATTAAAACGAAAAAGCCGCTTTTCAGCAGCTTTTTTGTTTTGCGGAGAGAGAGGGATTCGAACCCCCGGAACCCGTAAGGTTCAACGGTTTTCAAGACCGCCGCATTAGACCGCTCTGCCATCTCTCCTGAAATTTAAGGGTGCAAATATACAATACCTTGTTAATTATAGATATTCAAGGGTACTAAATCTTAAGTTTTCTTGTTTTGACTTACCGGATAAGAACCACCAAAAATGTAAAAAGCCATACTAGTATGGCTTTTTACAATAATAAGAATGATTTTTTACCAGATTGATGCCCTAACGTTATCAGCACGGTACATACCATCGCCCGGCTTAATTTCAAAGCCTTTAAACTCTGGGTTCTGTTTCTTTTCAGTACCAACACTAAATGCCTTATAAAACTCAGGCATATTAGAAAGCGGCCCATTAGCCCTGAAAATATTAGGCGAGTGCGGATTGGTAGTGATCATCTGTTTCTCATAGCTTGGCCTGGTGTTTTGCCTCCATGCCTGTGCCCATGCTATAAAGAATCTTTGGTTAGGTGTAAATCCATCAACAACGCCTTCAGGGTGCATTTTAAGGTCGGTTTGCAAAGCTGTGTAAGCAATGGTAAGCCCGCCAAAGTCAGCAGTATTTTCACCAATGGTAAGTTCACCTTTAACATTCATAGAATCGAGCGTGTAACCGTTAAACTGGTCAATAATTACCTGTAGTTTGTTATGGAAACGGGTAGAATCCTGGTCGGTCCACCATTTTTGCATATTGCCTTCTGCATCAAATTGCGAGCCCTGGTCATCAAAACCATGGGTAAGCTCGTGGCCAATTACAGCGCCCATAGCTCCGTAGTTCATTGCATCGTCCCTGCTTGCATCGAAAAAAGGAGGCTGCATAATAGCCGCAGGAAACACGATCTCATTCATAGAAGGGTTGTAGTATGCATTAACTGTTTGAGGAGACATGCCCCATTCGGTGCGGTCAACAGGTTTGCCTAATTTACTAATGTCGTAGTTAAATTCAAATTCGTTAATCCTGAAAGAGTTCAATACATAAGCATCGCGCTTAATGTCAAGTGCTGTATAGTCTTTCCACTTATCAGGGTAGCAAAGTTTTAACATAACCTTATCGAGCTTGGCTATAGCATATTTCTTAGTTTCAGGGCTCATCCAGCTTACATTGGTAATACGCTCTTTATAGGCAGCAATAATATTAACCACCATTTCATGCACCCTGGCTTTAGCTTCAGGGCTGAAATACTGTGCTACATAAAGCTGGCCTAATAACTGGCCAACGGAACGGCTTGTACCTTCCACTGAACGTTTCCAGCGCGGTTGCATTTCGGTTGCTCCCTGGAATGTCCTTCCCCAGAAATTGAAGCTGATCTTTGAAAGTGTATCGCTTAATTTACCTGCTTCGCCCGAAAGAAGGTGGAAACGTAAATACGTTTTCCAATCATCCATAGAAACTGATTTTGTCATATCGTTGATCTGCTTCATAAATAAAGGCTGAGCAACAATAACAGTGTCGACTGCTTTTATGCCGAAAGTTTGGAAAATGGTTGTCCAGTCAATGTTAGGAGTAGATTTTTCAAAATCTGCCATTGGCATTTTGTTATACTGTGCCTGTATATTCCTTTGCTCGGTACGAGACATAGATGCATTGGCCATCTGGGTTTCCATATCCATTATTTTTTGAGCGTCTTTAGCAGCTGCATCGGCAGATTCGCCCATTTGCTCAAATATTTGAGTTGCATATTCAAGGAACTTGGCCCGGATATTTTTAAAGAATGGCTTATCCTGTATATAGTAATCCTTAGCAGGCAGTGTCATACCACCCTGGCCAAGGGTAAATACTTCCTTGGTGCTTATTTTAGCATCTTGTTCCACGCCTGAACCAAACATTACATCGGGGCCTATTTTCATAATATGTGCAGCCTCCGCCCAAAGCGATTTATTATCTGATATGGCATTTATTTTAGCAAACTCATCATTTAAAGGTGCAATTCCGTTTTTATTCAGGCTCACCGAGTCCATCATGGTTGCAAACAAGTCACCAATTTTTTGTTCAACTGAACCATGCGGTGCGTCTTTTTTTGCGGCTGCAGTATTTAAAATTGTGCGTAAGCGATGAACAATACTATCATTAAGTACATTAAAACTACCCCATGCTGCTTCGGTAGCAGGTATAGGATTATTCTTGAGCCAATTGCCATTTACATATTCGTAAAAATTATCCTGCGGTTTTACTGCAGTATCAAAATTGGCGCGGGCCACTTCGCCTTTATATTTTTTAGCATCGCTAACAGGCTTGCTAGTTTGCGCAAACAGGTTAAGACTTAATGTAATGCAGATGGCAGGGCCATAAAAATGTGCTTTTTTCATAATGATAGATAAATTAAAGGACGCAATTTAATAATTTAATAATGAGGAGGATATTCAATTTAGTTCAGGTTTTAAAATATTACCATATAGATGCACGTACACTGTCTGCCCTGTACATACCATCGCCTGGCTTAATATCAAATCCTCTGAATTCGGGATCATGCTCGCGGCCCGATACACTGAAAGCCTTGAAGAATTCAGGCATATTGGAAAGTGGGCCATTGGTTCTGAAAATAGCAGGAGAATGGGGGTCTAATGTTACTGACTCTTTTAAATAAGCCGAGCGTATATTTTGCCTCCATGCCTGTGCCCATGCAATAAAAAAACGTTGTTCAGGAGTAAAGCCATCAACAATACCTTCAGGATGGTCCTTAAGTTTGTTCTCTAATGCATTGTAAGCAATAGTAAGCCCGCCAAAGTCAGCAGTGTTTTCGCCAATGGTTAGTTCACCTTTTACGCGCATGGTGTCATTGGTTAATACACCATTTACACGCATGGTATCGGTTATAAAATAGTTGTTGAACTGGTTAATAACAACTTTAAGTTTTTTATGAAAGCTGATCGAATCCTGGTCGGTCCACCATTTATGCAGGTTACCTTCGGCATCTGATTGCGAACCCTGGTCATCGAAACCATGCGTAAGCTCATGGCCTATTACAGAACCCATAGCTCCGTAATTCATTGCATCATCTCTGTTAGGGTCAAAGAAGGGAGGTTGCATAATGGCGGCCGGAAACATAATTTCGTTCATAGAAGGATTGTATGAGGCATTAACCGTTTGTGGCGACATGCCCCATTCGGTACGGTCAACCGGTTTGCCTAATTTATTCACCTCGTAATTTGTTTCAAACTCACTGATCCTGAAAGCATTTAATACAAATGCATCCCTGCTGATAGTAAGAGCTGAATAGTCTTTCCATTTATCAGGGTAGCAAAGCTTCAGTGTAATTTTATCAAGTTTAGCCAAAGCATATTTTTTAGTTTCAGGGCTCATCCAGGTAACTTTGCTTATGCGTTCCTTATAAGCAGCAATAATATCGGTAACCATTTCATTTACCTTTTGTTTGGCTTCAGGGCTAAAATACTTAGCCACATAAAGCTGACCCACTAACTGGCCCAGTCCGCCACTGGTAGATTCAACCGAACGTTTCCAGCGGGGCTGCATTTCGGTGGCACCGGTAAATGTCTTCCCCCAAAAGTTAAAACTTATCTTGTTCAGGGTATCACTAAGCTTATCAGCTTCACTTGAAAGGAGGTGGAAACGTAAATAGGTTTTCCAATTATCTATGGAAACCGATTTTGTCATTTCGCTCAGTTGTTTCATAAACAAAGGCTGTGCTACAATAATAGAATCGATAGACTTTATGCCAAATGTTTCACGAATGCTTGCCCAGTCAATATCAGGAGTGATCTTTTCCAGTTCATTCATAGGCATTTTATTATACTGTGCCTGTATATTTCTCAACTCTGTGCTCGACATAGAGGAAGTTGCCATCTGTGTTTCTATATCCAATATTTTTTGGGCGTCTTTACCTGCAACATCAACCGATTCACCCATTTGCTGAAATAGCTGGGTTGCGTACTCAAGAAATTTCCCACGCAGCATTTTAAAAGTCTGGTTATCCTCGATATAATAATCTTTAGCAGGCAAGGACATACCACCTTGCATTACTGTGCAAATTTCTTTGGTGCTTATTTTCGGGTCTTGCTCTATACCAAAACCAAACATAACATCAGGGCCAATTTTCATAAGGTGTGCAACCTCTGCCCAAAGCGATTTATTATCAGATATTGCATTTATTTTAGCAAACTCATCATTTAAAGGTGTAATTCCATTTTTATTCAGGTTAACCGAATCCATCATAGTGGCATACAGGTCGCCCACCTTTTGTTCTACTGAACCATGTGAAGCTTGTTTATTTGAAGAGGTAGTTTCCAGAATCTTGCGCAAGCGTGCAAGAATAGTGTCATTGAGCACATTAAAACTGCCCCAGGCTGCTTCAGTTGCCGGAACCGGATTTTTTTTCAGCCAATTTCCGTTAACATATTTGTAAAAATCATCTTGTGGTTTTACAGTAGTATCAAAATAAGAAAGCCCAACTTCTCCTTTATATTTCTCGGCATCGGTTTCATGTTTACATGAAATTGTAAATATGGCAAAGCCCAAAGTAAAATAAATGGCAAGCGCATAAAAACTTGATTTTTTCATAAGAAGAAGGATAAATTAAAGAATGCAATTTAACATTTAAATAATATTACAGGGTGCATTATATTGCGTTGCAAAGCTATTCTACCTTTAGCCCATACAATATGCGGAAAAGGTTAAAAATTGCTAAAAACAGGAATTAATCAGCATATTGAAACTCAAATACATCAGCTATGTGCTTTTTTAAGCGTTTTTTCACTTCGGCTGTATCTGGTTCATACTTTAATTCCTGTGCCATTGATGTAACTGTTTTATCAGTTATTCCGCAGGGAACTATCAGTGAAAAATAACGCAGATCGGGTTGCACATTCAGGGCTATGCCATGCATAGTAACCCAATGGCTGGTACGAACGCCCATGGCGCAAATTTTACGCGCCTTGGCCGGATGATCGGCATCGAGCCAAACACCGGTCATTCCTTTTAACCTTTCGCCTTTAATGCCATATTCTGCCAGCATACGTATTACAGCTTCTTCTAAAAAGCGCATGTAACGGTGTATATCGGTAAAAAAATAATCGAGGTTAAAAATAGGGTAGGATACTACCTGCCCAGGGCCATGATATGTAATGTCTCCGCCCCTGTTTATTTTGTAATAAGCAATGTTACGTTGCTGAAGCTGGTCTTGTTTTATTAAAAGATTTTCTTCAGAACCACTTTTGCCAATGGTAAATACGTGAGGATGTTCGCAAAAAAGTAAATAGTTACCGGTAAATTGGTGTTCTTCTTCAGGTAACTGACGATTGGCCAGTTTCTTATTTACTACTTCTTTAAATAATGATTCCTGGTAGTCCCAGGCTTCTTTGTAATCAATAAGGCCAATGTCTTTAAAGACAACGGTATGCTTATTTGCCGGCAAGGTCATTTTTTAGCTGATCAATAACTTTCACTTCCAGGGCATCTACATGCCTGAGTTCAGACAGGTACCACGACACCCAATCACCAAAATATATCCAGTACAATTTCTTCTCCAGTGCCGTTTTACCTTTCGATTGTATTTCAATTACGACCTGGGCATATTTTTCGAATATTTTTTTACATAAGTCAATACGCAAATCATTGCGTGGATGTTCCTCGCTATCCCTGAAAATAAGTACAGCTACTTCATTATACTCATGGCTCCAGCCTACCAGTTCATTGTGGTTCATCTCCGGTATTACGTGGTGCCAGCAAAGTATTTTTGCATTTTCATTTAACTGCTGCCTGAACCTTATAGCAACTCCTTCGTGCAGCGAAGTGCAGTATATAGCAGGGTACTTATCAACTAATATTTCTGCCATTCGCTGTGCTGCCTTCATTAACGAAGCCTGGTTTTCAACAAGTAATTTTACCGAAGAAAGTATTTGGGCCGAATACGAAGAAGCTATACCGTGAAACTCGGCAATTTTGAAAAGCTGTGTGAGCGAATAGCCCAGGCAAGCCCTTGGGGGCATACCACCCGGAATAACAATAGCATCATAACCATTTTCTTTTGCGAGCTCCAGCAATTTACCCCCCGATGTAACACATACTATATGCGCCTTACACTTTTTTGCTGCTGCAAACGATTCAAGTGTTTCTTCAGTATTACCCGAATACGATGAACAAATAACAAGGGTGTTTTCATTTACATAGGCAGGAAGGGTATAGCTTTTCATTACCTCGATAGGTACGGTAGCTTCATGCAATACGGTTTCTTTTAAAATGGTGCCGCCAATACCCGAGCCGCCAAGCCCACAGATAACTAATTTATTAATTGCGTTCTTGGATTTAGAAAGCCTGGCATTCTGAGCAATAGCTACTGCCTCTTCTAACTGCTTGGGAAAACCATTTATTAAGTCGTTCATCATAGGTATTGATGTATAAAGGCTTACAAAGTTAAAAATCTTGGCAGAATGGACAATTTGACCTTTAACTAAAGCTTATGAAACGATTTTTTAATGATTTTATAGAAACAGCCGGGTTAATTCCCGAAAATCATTTTTTGGGTGTAAACGGAATCTTTGCCCGTGATACGCAGTATATAGATACCTGTATTAACTGTAGGATTTAGGGTATAGTTATTTAATCCAGGAGAAGTAGTAACGTTTTTAGAATATACGGCCTGCCCTAATGTATTATATAAAGTAAGGGTATAAGGCCCGCTCTCCACCGAATTAATTTCAACTTTAACAGAATTGTTATAGGCAAATGAACTTATTGCATTCTCATTTTGGCATGGAATATAGGCGACGGTACTTAAATGTGTTGTTTTACCATCCAAATCAGTTTGAGAAATACGGTAATATGACGTGCCTGTTAACGGACTCTCATCTACCGCAGAATAACTATGTGGAGTAGTGCTGCTACCTGCTCCTTTTACTTCGGTTACGGTTTCATAATGAACCCCGTCCTGTGTTCTTTCAATAGTAAAGTGATCATTATTAATTTCAGTAGCCGTGTTCCACTGAAGTAAGGCCAGGTAATTAGTACAATCGGCAGTAAATGAGGTTAACTGAATAGGTAATGTATTTGTGCCATGTTTAGAACCCCAGGTAATAGGGCTATAGTCAATAAACTCAATTGAAGATTCAGCGCTTACAGATGCTCCAATTGCACCAGCACTTAAATCAGGCCCCATATCTTCCCATAATCCGGTTACACCAACATCATCGTGCGCTACACATAGATCGGTAAGGTCCGATATCTGGCTTTGGGTAGGGTTATTTGAAGTAAGTGTTACAAAACATTGTTCGGTAGGTGAATTGGAAGACATAAGTGTTAATGTCCAATATTCAACACCGCTGGTATGGTCAATGCCTTCACAGGCATTCTCGCCGGGATGTGTAAGACAACCGGCATTACCATTACCATCCATAGAACCTGAACTGGTATTATTCGGAGAAGCCGATAAAGAATATTGACATTTGAATTCGGTAGCAGCCACGCCGTTGTCTATTGTACCACTTGAACCCTGGATGCCTAATTGAGAATAGGTGCCATTATTACCCACCGGAAAAATAACTGCATTTGGCCCAAAAATTGCTATTGGTCCATCAATATAAGAGGAAGAATTGCCTGCACTGGTTGTAGCTGTAATAGCAGCGGTGCCAATTGTTAACAGGTGGGCAGCAGTAGTGCCAACTACACCGGCCTGCAGTAAAAGGTTGGTAGTTACCGTAACAGGTGTATTAAGTGTTACAGCAAGCGGGTAAGGAGATGTTGTACAAGCAGTGGTATTGTTTATTACTAAATTATTGAATGTATTAGTTGCTATTGTTCCTCCTATAGTCTGGTTCGTACTGCCAAGGAAACTTGTCTGGCCTGTAGTGGTAAATGTTCCACCGGTATTTAAAGTCCAGTTGCCTGAAACATTAACATTACCTCCATTATCATTCAGTGTGCCTGTACCACCAATAGTAATATTACCTGCAGTAAGAATGCCTGTACCAGCATTTAGTAATATGCTTCCTGCAGAAATAGTAGTATTGCCGGGCACAGTAAGGTTAGCATTTAATGTAGTAGTACCGGTGCTTATGTAGCTAAGTGCTGTGGTTACTGTCATCCCTCCGGCAATCGATGAAAGTGTTGTGGTATTTGTAGTAGTGCTGCTGCCCACGGTAAGGCTATCTGCAATGATAATGCCAGCGCCCCCTTGCGAAAGGTCAAACGGAGAAGAACCAGCCACATTAAGGTTGTAATAGTTTGCAGTTGCTAATGTAGCAGTTCCTGCATTATCAATTATTTCAACAAGGCCATTGGTAAGGATGTATGCACCTGTAAGTTCAGGATATGTTCCTGTAGCGCTTCTTTTTAATTGCAATCCTGCTTCAGGTGATGCATTGCCGTTCATAGTTAGGCTCGCTCCTGCACCAAAATCAGTCATGGTAAACGTTCCTTCATTCAATATGGCCGAGCCATTAATGGTTACTGCAGTAGCAACCTGTATGTTGGCAGCCAGTGATTTAATTCCAGCGTTTGAAGCAGTAAGTTGGTCATATGCTGCACAACTGCAATTTGTATTAGAACCTGTTGGTGTTGCAATAGTTTGATTTGATGCCCCATTATACTGAACTACGTTTGAGCAGGTACAAGTTGATGGGTCTAAACTACCTGCAGTTGAAAACGGAACATTGCTTCCATCAATTACAAGCGTTGAACTGGTTTCCTGCTGCCATACTGAGCCTGCCACTGAACCATCAAGGCTATTGGTAGCATTGCTTAAAGTAATATTTCCGTTATTCAGAACTGTTATGGCTCCTGTAATTAGAAACTCAGGTGCAATGTTCATATTAGCTGTAACAGGAATAGTAAAGGAAGTTATAATATTTTTAATTTGGAAAGTTCCACTACCCGTCATTGAGCCTGTACCATCTAACACTACTGTGGTGCCACTTAAAGTTGTGGTACCTGTTCCAATAGCCAGCGTGCCGTTATTAGTTAAGTTACCTGTTAGTACCGATGATACACCTGTTCCGGTAGTGAGAATAGCAGGGCTATTTATAGTTGTATTGCCTGTTTCAGTTAATGTATTTGCACCACTGACAGAAGTATTACCGCTTATAGTCATATTACCACCTGATGTAAGTGCACCATTAACAGCAAGTGTAGCGTTTGCTCCAACCGTCAATGCCCCGCCTGAAGTAAGCCCATTCGTGGCGTTTGCCCCTGTGCCAAGTAATGTAACTGCGCCGGTTGCACTAACGGTTGAAGTAGTGCTGATAAACGCGGAAGCGCCAAGGGTGGTAGAAATTAATCCATTAACTGTAAGGCTATTTGCGCCTGTAACTTCACCTTGTGAAATTTGCAGGTTGCCTGCAGTAGCGGCAGCGCTAAGTGTAACTACGTTGCCATTTTGTATTATATAATTACCGGTGGTAACCGGAGCAGCTACACAAGGGCATGCCACAGCACCTGCAGTGGTTGACCATTCAGTTGTACTGTTCCATGTACCAGTGGTAACAGAATAATAGGTAGATGATTGTATAGGAGTTTCAAGATTTTTTGTACCACAGACATATACGTTTGCTATTCCCTGGTGTGCAGCAGTAACTGATGCGCCTACTACGAGGCCTGAACGGCTTAATATTGGTGCGGCCACTGTTCCGGCATTTGCAACATTGGCTGCAGTAACACCTGCTGCATAACCATTTACTGAACTTGTATATGTTTCAAGAGAATAGTCGTTTATTGTACTTCCGGCAGGAATAGCAAAACTACCGAATGTAGAAAGTACTGTAAAAGTACCGCCTAATCCGGCACTTCCATCGGTGGTAACCGTAGTGTTTTGTTGTGAAATATCAAGAATAGCATTTCCCAGGTTATCAGTATATGAAGCTGCAGTAACTAGTTCAAGAATGGAAGGATCGTTATGAATTACTGATATAAGCCCAGCCGAAGTTGGGTTTACCGCTGAAACACAGGTGAACTTCCTGGTTGTCCCCTGAATTCCAACTGGGAAAGTGCCATAGTTATTGCCGGCGAGGGTAATTGCTGTAGCAGATGGCCACCACCTTGCAAGCGTTCCTCCATAAACGGTACCTGAAGTATAGGTGAGTGTGGTTACAGAATTTGATGCATTTCCTACCTGTAAAGTATAAGAATTGGCATTAATGTCACCGGTAGTCATGGTTAATGCATTAGTAACTAATACATTATTACCTAATTGAAGAACATCGGCAGCAGCTCCCAAATTGGTTGTCAGGTTATAAAATGTTTCAGTACCACTCAAGGTTAGAATTTGCGGAGTATAGTTCGCTCTGTATGATACGCCTACGCTACCATTTGCAAATGTTCCATTATCGGTCCAGTTACCTTTAACTGTTATGGTAGCACCGGCTCCGCTTAACGTTACAGTCTTTCCGCTATTAATTATTAGGTTACCAAAAGTAAGTGGTGAAGCCGCGGCAGAAGTAACTGTTGAATTTCCGGTAAATGTCTCGGTACTGGAGCCAGCACTTGAAGTAGTGCTGAAAAATGATATACCGGGTGTTTGTGTTGCCGAACAATTAAGGTTTCCTCCGAAATTTATTGAAGCTGCAGCTGTGCACGAAAATACCGAGTGTGCCCCGGAAATATTATAATCTGAACTGAAATTAATTGTACCAGAAGTTACTGAAATAAGCCCGCTTGTATGATTTACGGCATTGGTAAAATTAAGCACACCGGTAGTAAGGGTTATTTTCTGGCATAAATCGTTTGTGCAGCCAGCAGTAAAAGAAGCGGTGTTAACAGTTACAGTTCCTGTAGTAACCGTTAATTCTGCAATATCAGTACCTGTATTATTATTGGTTACAAAGGCCAATGTTCCGTTAATTGTTGCAGTTCCTGTTCCAACACTCCAATTATTTATTACAGCAGCAGTGGGCTGATTAATTGTAGCAGAAGAAGTAACGGTAAATGTGCTTCCGGCATTTTGAGTAATGGTGGTTTTTGCGGTTCCTCCAAGCACCGTAAAATTATTTGAAACTGTTAGTCCAACACTGGCAGCCAATGTAAGGCTTGTTGCAGTGACAGCAGTATTTATATTCAGGTTATTGGTAACAATATAATTGCCCGATGTAGGTAAGTTAAGAGTTATGGTTGCTCCATCTGCAATATTTAAATTTTCCGGGAATGTAGTACCTTTAGTACCTCCAAGGGTTTTTGCAGCACCGGTAAAAGTAACGTCAGAAGTTGCGCCGGTAATACAAGCTGCAACGCCACTGTTATTTGTCCAGTTACCTGCAACCGAAATAGATGATGCAAGGGCCACCACAACAGTATTACTTATTATAACATTGCCGAAGGTCATACTGGCTGCTGGTGGAGTAAGAGTAGGTGAGGTAGTGAAATTTCCTGTAAAGGTGGAGGTAGACGTTGCAAAGAAAGTAGCTGTTGCGCCTGCTGCACAAGTTACATTTCCACCAAAATTTATGACGCTTGCTTTGGTGCTGCAATTAAATGTTCCGTTATCAGTATAGCTTCTGGCAAAGGTAATGGTGCCTGCAGTTGTAATATTTTCAATTGTTCCGGTAGCATTTGTGGTAACAGGGCCGTCGAAAATCAAGGTGCCTTTAATAACTTCAATTATTCCTGAATGTGTAAAGCCTGCGGTATTAGCATAAGTGCACGTTCCGCTGCTTGTAACCGAAACCGTTGCCGTTGAAGATGCCTGGGCAAAAGTACTGGTAGAACTAAAATTTATAGTTCCTCCGGCTCCTGTGCAGGTAATGGTTCCGGCGCCTGCAGATTGAGATACTGAACAAGTACCATTAAAGTTTAAAGCACCCTTGCTGCAGGAAATGGTACCTGCTGCCGACTGAGTAACCGTTGTACCTGTGGCAAAGTTAATGGTACCGCTCGAAGTGCTTGATATAGTAGAGGCAGCTGATTGTGTTACATTACCATTGAAGTTTATGGTTCCGGTAGCACTTGCGCTTGTATTGGTAATTGTACCGGCCGATTGATTAACTATTCCGTTAAAAGTTATTGAGCCGGTATTTGATAAACTGATGGTTGCCGCAGCTGACATGGTTGTAGTTGTGCCGCTCGCATTAAGTATTGCACTGCCGGTTGAAACTGTTACGCCAATTGCAGTGGTTTCATTTAAGAAGCCGTTAATTACTAAAATTCCAGTTCCAACTGTTATTGTACCGGCTGTTGTTCCATATACTTGCCCTGAAGTACCGGCACCAACAGTAAGTTGATTTCCTGCAGCACTGAATGTAATTTTCCCGGTGGCATTAGTAAATTCTATACTACCGCATACTGCGCTTACTATATTAATTTTTACAGTAAATGCAGGTATAATTACAATATCATTAGTAGAACCATCCTGGCCTGGGTATGTTTCTGCACCAACTGTTGTCCACGTACCTGCAGCGTTCCAATTGGCTGAAGCTTTAGCTGTAAATGTTTGTCCATTTCCAAAAGCAATAGTGCTTATCCCGGAAAATAGTATGAGCAAACTCCAGATAAGGAATAGCTTATTTTTAATATTTATGTATGCACCTGTAGTTATAAGCATGTAATTTTAAAATCCTGTACTTTTAAAACTCTTTAAATTGCAGTTAACCGTGTAACGGCAAAAATCCCCAATCTAATTTTTTTGAATCCCCATTCAAATAAAATCCCCAATCTCAATATCGCTATTAGTGCAAATATACGGCGGAAACACTACATAGTTACACTATGGGTGCACATTTATGCAATTCTTGATATATATCAAGTTTCTTGAAAAGAAGGGCCCTGCAGGATTATTCTCCTATATCGAATTTAATGCCCTGTGCAAGGGGTAAATTGGTACTGAAATTCAGTGTGTTAGTCTGCCTGCGCATATAATTCTTCCATGCATCAGAGCCTGATTCCCTTCCGCCACCTGTTTCTTTCTCACCTCCAAATGCTCCTCCAATTTCCGCTCCCGATGTGCCAATGTTAACATTGGCAATGCCACAATCTGAACCGGCATGTGAAAGAAATTTTTCAGTTTCTAAAATATTATTGGAGAATATGGATGAAGATAAACCTTGTGGAACACCATTTTGTAAAGCAATAGCCTCATCAATGGTTTTGTATTTAATAAGGTATAAAATAGGCGCAAATGTTTCGTGCTGTACTATCGGGTACTCGTTCTTAACCTCAGCAATGGTAGGTACTACATAGCATCCAGAAGCATACTCAGCACCATCCAGTACTTGTCCGCCATAAATAATTTTTCCTCCTTGTTCCTTAATTTTACCAATAGCATCGCTATAATTTTTCACCGCATCTTTATCAATTAGCGGGCCCATTAAAACGCCCTCTTCAAGCGGATTGCCAATGCGTATTTGTTTGTAAGCTTTTTCCAACGATGCTTTCAGGTTATCGTAAATACTTTCATGAATAATCAAGCGGCGTGTGGTAGTGCAACGCTGCCCGGCAGTACCAATGGCACCAAAAAGCACACCGGTAATTGCTATTTTTAAATTAGCATCGGGTGTAAGTATAATGGCGTTGTTTCCTCCCAACTCTAATAAAGAGCGGCCTAAACGTTCGCCAACTGCAACTGCTACTTTTTTACCCATACGGGTAGAACCGGTAGCTGAAATAAGCGGAACACGTGTATCTTTCGATAACAATTCGCCAATTTTATAGTCACCAATAATTAAGCAGCTAACTCCTTCCGGTACATTATTTTTCTTTAACACAGGAGCAATAATATGTTGGCATGCTACTGCGGTAAGCGGAGTTTTCTCCGATGGCTTCCAGATACAAACATCACCACAAACCATTGCCAGCATGGCATTCCACGACCATACGGCGACCGGGAAATTAAATGCACTTATAATTCCCACAGGTCCAAGTGGATGGTATTGTTCATACATGCGGTGCAATGGCCTTTCTGAATGCATAGTTAAACCATAAAGCTGGCGCGAAAGCCCAACAGCAAAATCGCAGATGTCGATCATTTCCTGTACTTCACCCAGTCCTTCCTGGTAACTTTTACCCATCTCATATGATACCAGTTTACCCAACGGTTCTTTAAATTTTCTCAGGGCATCACCAACCTGGCGTACTATTTCGCCACGTCTTGGTGCAGGCCACATCCTCCATTCAGGAAAAGCCGTGCAAGCCGTTTTCATTACTGCTTCATAGTCTGCAGCAGTTGCCTGTTTTACTTTACCAATAAGTGCACCATCGCAGGGAGAGTATGATTCTAACACATCACCTGAAGTCTTGATCCAATTTTCGCCGGTTGCAGCTCCATTGAGTGTTCCGGTAATTCCAAGTTCATCCAATATTTTTACAATTCCGTGGGTGTCTTTCATTTCTGCTGTTTTCATTGTGTTTTGTTTAGGGGGATTATCAGTTTTGTTTTGAAGATCCTTTTTTCTGTTGTACTGCCAGTTTATCTTTGTTCAGGCCGTCAACATAATTTTTTAATACCAGTCTGCCTGCCAGGCTAAAATATTTTTCTCCTATTACCTTGGGGTCATTTTCACTGTATGGGAAATAAACAGTAACAATACCCTTGCTGATGTAATGCCCCGAGTTATCAATTACCGAATAATGAACAGTTACTTCCCGCCTGTATGTTTCGTCAGATAAATTGGTAGCATTATTATCTACATTTTTTATATCAAGTTCATTTATAAAAACATAGGTATCGGTATGATATTGTGCGCTAAGGTCCGCCAAAAGTTTTGGATTCAGTATAGAAATATTCATAAAGCGTTTGCTGTAATCAACCGGAACTTCTAATTGCCCGTTTTTTATGTACTGGCCTTTAGCAGTTGACTTGTCCTTGCTTCCGGCATCGGGTGTAGTGCCCGGAACAATATCATAACTATAACTTGTAGAACCATAAATATATGCCAGTGTTGAGTCAGACCGTTGCCTTCCATCGAGCAGTGATATTGTTACGCAACTTCTGCGCAATGCCCCAAACATGGCTAAATCCATTTCCTTGCGTAGTTCTTGTGTAATGGCAGTATAGGTGAGATGCGTTTTTGCATTTACTTCCTTACCTATTTCCGACATAAGCATTTTTGATTCGAAAGGTACCAGCAGAATTTTATGGGTCATTACTGTGTCCTTTCTTCCGCCCAAAAGCCTGTTCAAAGCCGTATCAGTACTTGACTGACTCGTTCCGCGCGAGTTTAGCTGCTGTGCAGAAACGGCAAATGATACGAAGATCAATCCGGTAAAAAACAGTTTATGCCAAACAAATTTCTTTATCATTTTTGAAAAGCCTTAAATATGTCGTTGCCATTAGCAAATAATAGCAGGGAAAGAAGCAATATCATTCCTACCCATTGGGCATATTCTAAAAACTTATCGCTTGGCTTACGCCCTGTAATCATTTCATAAAGCAGGAATAATACATGCCCGCCATCTAATGCAGGTATGGGCAAAATATTTAAAAATGCAAGCATAATAGATAAGAAACCCGTAAGTAGCCAGAAATGCTGCCAGTCCCAAATGCTGCCATAAGCTTTAAATATGGTTGCAAATCCGCCTACTTGTTTGCTTGC
>JABCZW010000014.1 GCA_013289475.1 Bacteroidota bacterium | reverse complement strand
TTAAACCTTTTTTGATTCTTATTACTATCTTGTTGCGATTGTTCTTGAACATTAGATTGAGCGTCATTCATATCTAACAATCTAGAATCTAATTGCCGAATTAATCTTATCCATATTACTTATAGTAAAAATTTGCACTTTGTAATCTTGGCATTTAGCAAGAATAGAGGTTATAAGAATACAAGTAAATAAGATTATCTTTTTCATAATGCTAAATAGTTTCTATTAGATATGTCAATTAATACATTAAAACGTATTCTTGCCCACAGTAATGATTACAGAATGACCTGAATTTTTCGCATACTGTAATGCATAAAAGTGAATTTGAGTACTAGTAAAATTTCAATGGTCAAGCTTGTATGTATCAGAAATTAATACCAAGCCTGTAGATTTCGAGGAATTAATTTCTACAATTATAGGAAAATAATTCAATACGAAGATGAACCTATCATTATTTATTTCAAAACAGCTAGAAAATGCGTCGAATTGAATAAGAAATTTGAAATAATAAAGGCACTTAGCTAAAAAATTACTTCTTAAGAGAGCATTCCTAGTAACGAAATATCGCAAAGTTCAGGATTACTTCATAACTGCTTTCAGGCAATCCAGATAATTGTGTTCTTTGTCGTACACTCTAATAAAATAAACTCCTGTAGCAAATCCTTTGCAATTTAATTGGTATTGTATTCCATTGCATTCAGTCGAGTTTATTTTCCTTCCCGCCATATCAAATATTTCAAGGTAATGAATACCTGATTCAGTAAATGATATAATCGCCATACCATTAAATGGATTAGGATAAATTCTAATCTCCTTTATGGTTTGGCTAATTGCACTTATATTAGTAACACTTCCTTTCTTCAACATAAGTAAACTTCCATACGGATAAATACCTGATGCATTGGTAAAGTTGAACAATACAGTATCTTTTTTTGTAACCGTATTATAGCTGAACAATAATCCATTTCCTGCATTGCCATTTGATGTCATACCATATAACGTGTTATTGGGGCCTAAAATCAGGTCGCCATAAGGCCATGTACCATTGAAACTATTAAAGTTGACCAGGGTAGTGTCTTTCCCGGTCACCGGATTATACCTGAAAATTGTTCCTTCACTACTGCTGCCTCCCTGATAAGTCATGCCATAAAGCATACCATCGGCTGTATCATAAAGCAGGCTGCCGTATGGGTTTTTTCCGTCATTTATTTGTGATCCAAAAGTATATACCAAACTATCTTTATTGGTTACAGGGTTAAATGATAAAATAGTGCCGTCATTAGCAAGTCCTCCTGCATAGGTTAAGGCATACATCAAGTGATTCTTTGGGTTAAGAGTTAAACCTCCCTCGTATGGTGTTTTACCCACAGTGGAGCTTAAACTAAGGTAGATGCTGTCTTTACCTGTTATAGGATTATAACTGAAAATAGTACCATTACTTCCCGCTCCTCCTCCAGTGGTCATTCCATAAAGCAAATTATTATATGCTGTGAAATCTACGCCTGCAGGATAGCCTCCTTTTGTGCCATCAAAATTAATTACTATACTGTCCTTCCCTGTAATAGTATTAAAACCAAAGACATAGCCATAACCATATTTTCCACCATTCGGGTTCATTCCATAAAGCCAGTTATTATAAAGTAACAGGCTGCCATAACCGGGACCTTGTCCGGCTGCTTTACTAAAACTGAAATACACACTGTCTTTACCCTTTACAGGGTCAAAACTGAATAATACTCCAGTATTATTTGTTCCCCCCTGAGATGTAACGCCGTAGAGCAGGCCGTTATTGGGATCAAACGTCAGGCTTCCATCTGGCCAGATGCCTGAAGTGCTGTCAAAGTTAAAAACAGCAGTGCATGTCTTTGCAGTTATATCATAGGTGAAAATAGTACCGAGGTTATGGCTACCATTTTGGGTTGTCATACCATACAACACATAGCTCTGGGCTTTACATAAAGAGAAGCAACTAAAAAATATAGCGAACAGGATAATAGTCTTTTTCATTGGGGTGAATTTAGATGAGTAAATGTATAATATCTCATTGCTTTATAAACTTAACTACCTCTGTTTCTTTTTCAGTTACTACCTTAACAAAATAAATACCCGGCGCCAGACTACTTACATTTATAGGCACGGCTTTACTGTTACTTATCGTCATGTGGGTACTTATTAGTTCTTTTCCCGTAATGTCTATCACTCTGACTTCTGCTGATATACCTGTTTTGCTGAATATAATATTCAATTCAGTCATAGCTGGGTTAGGGTAAACTGATATATTGTTACCTGTGCTTATATTATTCACAGACGTATAGGTTTTCTTTAATTCCAATAAATTAGCCCATTGAGGATTTGTTCCGGTAGCTTTTGTAAATTTAAGAAGAGTTGTAAGTGTACCGGAAGTGGTACACTGAAACAAAGTTCCGTATCCAACAGGACCACCTTGCTCCGTCATTCCGTATAGATTTCCGTCAGATGCCTGTATAAGGCTGCCATATGGATATGCTCCATCGGTATTATTGAAATTAACCAGCGTAGTAATAGTTCCGGATGTAGTACATTTAAAGACAGTGCCATAACCAAATGTACCGCCCTTGTATGTCATTCCATAAAGGTTACTGTCTTTTCCCTGTATAAGGCTTCCAAAAGGATATTCACCATTGGTTCCATTAAAATTCACAAGGACTTTATAAACTCCGTATGGTTTATATTGAAATATTGTACCTAAACTAGACGTGCCGCCGCCATAAGTCATTCCATAAAACTTTCCATCGATTGCCTGTATGAGACTGCCCTCAGGTGCTTCTCCGCTATTGTAATTAATAAGAGTAGTCATACTTCCCGAAGGAGTACATTGAAACAGTGTGCCATTATTGGAAGTGCCTCCGTACCAGGTCATACCATAAAAGTTGCCATCTGTAGCTTGTATAAGATTGGCGGTTGGCAATGCAGTATTCCCGTTAAAGTTAACGAGTGTGGTCAATACTCCTGTTGTGGAACATTTAAAAATAGTTCCATCATTTGATGCCCCTTCTTCATAGGTCATTCCATATAAATAGCCATCAGACGCTTGTAGAAGACTACCATATGGATGTGCTCCGTTCAATCCATTAAAACTGGCAATGGTCTTAATTATACCGTTTGTTGTATTATATTGAAATACAGTACCCTCACTCCCAGTACCTCCAGCATATGTCATACCATACAGGTTGCCATCAGTCGCCTGTATTACACTTGCATAAGGGGTGGAACCTATATTAGTTACTCCCATATAATATATTGTGGAATAGGTTCCTGTTGTGGTGCATGAAAATATAGTGCCCAAGCCCGTCCTGTCGCTTTGGTATGATAGTCCATATAGGTTACCGTCCGTACCCTGTATCAAGCTTCCCTGCGGGTATCTTGCCCCAGTTTTGCTGAAAGCTACAACATTGGTAAATGTACCAGAAGTTGTGCACTTAAACACTGTACCATTACCTAATGAACCTCCCATATATGTCATCCCGTATAAATTACCATCGGTACCTTGTATAAGACTACCATAAGGATTTTCAAGGAGACTGAAATTGGTAAGTATTGTATATGTTGCAGTTGAAATTTTATATTTAAACACTACGCCATCGCTGCCTGTACCTCCACGAGAGGTCATTCCGTAAAGATTACTGTCGTTGGCCTGTATAAGACTTCCATAAGGATTTTGTCCATTTGTGCCATTAAAATTGACAAGGGTAGTAATGGTTCCGGCTTTGGTACATTTAAAAATAATACCATCCCCCGCTGTGCCGCCATTGTATGTCATGCCATACAGATTACTATCCTTGCCTTGTATAAGGCTGCCACTTGGGTTAGCACCATTGACACCGCTGAAGCTAAGAATTGTTGTGACTATTCCGGAAGAAATATTATACTTGAATATAGTACCCTTATTATATGTTTTTCCATTAGTCATTCCATAAAGATTACTATCCTGCGCCTGTATCAGGCTTCCGTATGGATATTCATTATTACTGAAATTAATGAGCGTAGTAAGTTTTCCGGAAGAAATGCTGTATTTAAATATGGTTCCGTTATTTGATGAACCGCCCATGCTTGTCATGCCATAGAGATTGCCATCTATAGCCTGCATAAGGCTACCGTATGGGTTTGCACCGTTAGTATCATTGAAGTTTACGAGTATGGTGACAGCCCCTGTTGAGGGATTGTATTCAATAAGTGTGCCTGCATTTGCCGTTCCTCCATTGCATGTCATGCCATACATATTTCCATCCTTTGCCTGCAAAAGATTCCCATACCGGGGATATTCGGTACCCAATGGAAACTGGTAAAAAAGACTATCATGCCCAGATGGAACATCATAACCAAATAAAACACCTCCGGCACTGTCGCCGCCTAACTCTGTCATGCCAACCAGTGTTTGGGCATTTGTACCTGCAAATGGCAAGAAGGTCATGAATAAAAGAAGTACGGTGGAATAGATTCCCTTTACACTATTTAGTAAAGTAAGAAATGTAATTTTCTTCATTTGAATGAATTTAGATAGGCAAATGTAGTACATACATGAGCTATTTGGTAATTAAAAAAAGTTACCTTATTTTACACTTAAAGCAATAACCAAAACTGAATATCCAAAATCCACTATGAGGCAAATCCATGATACATCACATGTAAAAATAAGAAGCCCCGCTTTGTGCGGGGCTTCTTCGTCTCTGAAGTGTAATACTTACTTAACCGCTTTGGTTAATAAAGTACCTACTTTGAATTTAGAACCTTCTTAGCAGCAATCTTTAATTCACTTTCACTAATTTCTTGTCCAATATTCCATCTTTAGTTTTTATCTGTAATAAATAAACCCCTGAAGGCATAGCACTTGTATTAATCGTGTTGAGGCCCTTATCCATTTGCCATGAACCTATAGCCTGCCCCATTACATTAAACATAGTAGCGATAACGGGTCCACTTATACTTATGTCCACATTTACGCTTTGAGAGAATGGATCAGGATAAAGCTTTATCTGCTCATCAAGGCCATTTACTTCATTAATACCGGTACATGAATTCACTATAACTTTAATGGAATGAATATTAGTACAGCTATTTGAATCAGAATATGTATAGGTGATGGTATGTGTGCCAATCCCAGCATTCTTAGGGTCGAAATTGTTACCCGTTACTCCGGTACCGCTATACGTACCACCCGCAGGAGTACCTGTAAGCGCATTGATTGTCCAATTGACACAGGCAGTATCTTTTGCTATGCTAAGTGAAACAGAAGGCAGAGGATTAACAGCAACAGTGGTAGTTGCAGTATCGGTACCACACGCATTGGAAGCCACCACTGTATAAGTAGTAACAGAAACAGGAGCAACATTGATGGAACTTACTGTGGAGCCATTATTCCATTTATAAGAGTCACCTCCTGTGGCAGTAAGGGCAACCGTATCACCGTGGCAAATCTTTTGAGAAGGAGTAAGAGTAATAATCGGAGTATTATTTTGTATGATGACGGTAACGGTAGTATCATTTGTACATCCGTTGACATCGGTAGTAGTAACGGTATAAGTAGTAGTAAGGGTAGGGCAAACATTAACACTTATACTTGTTGCCCCTGTATTCCAGGTGTAGGTATAAGGCATAGTTCCTCCTTTAGAAACCTCGCTAATGGTTGTACAACTTCCTGTACATAATGGAGAACTGGTTGCTGTAGCAATAACCTTAATCGTAGTTGGCTGAGTTACAACGACGGTATCTTTTGCAATACATCCGTTTGAATCGGTAACAGTAATAATATAAGTGCCTTTAACTAAGCTTGTGGCATTATTGCTTGTCTGCCCATCGTTCCAGGAATAAGTATAAGGCTTAGTGCCGCCTAAAGCAGTAGTTGGTATGCTGCCATTACTGCCTCCGTAACATAATTCATTAACTACAAAGCCGGTGCTTATGGTTAATTTTGGTGGTTGAGAAATAGATACTGTAGCTGTTGTAACACAAGTCCCTAAGCCTGTACCTGTTATAGTATACGTACCTATACATAAAGCGGATATGGCTGAGGTAGTGGCTGTATTAGACCATGTATAAGTAAATGGGCCTGTACCTGTTAAAGTGGCAGTTGCTTTACCGTTACAATTACCGTTACAAGACTCATTTACAGAATTAATGGTTGCGCCCATAGTATTGACATTTACAGCAAGTGTTTGTATTGTGCTGCTGCCACAGGCATTGTTAGCTATAACCGAAATGGCGCCTCCGGTCGCTCCAACTGTTGCAATTATGCTATCCGTAGTGCTTGTGCCGCTCCATCCTGCGGGTAATGACCAGGTATATTTATTTGCTCCTGCTACCGGAACTATTTTGTATGTTGTTTTAGTTCCATTACATGCTGTCGCAGCGCCAATTATGGAGCCGGGTTTAGCGGGTGCAACCGCACAGCCAATAAATTCAGCCACAAAAGCATTACCATTTGTAGCATCACCCGTTACCTGGTAACTCCCTATTGTGGCAATCGCGGCTGTACTAAAAGCTACTCCGGTAATGTAAATATTGTCGTTTGTATCTAACACAAGGCCTGTACCATAATCTTGTCCTGTTCCTCCGTAATAGGTACCCCAAAGCAGGGAAGAGCCTGTGGGGCTGAGCTTAGCAACAAAAGCATCATTGGCTCCGCCATAGGTTGTCTGGTATGCCCCTGCTATAGCAACAGCTGAGGCACTGGCGGTAAGCCCTGTAAAATAAACATTATTGTCGGCATCAAGGGCAATACCACCACCAGACTCAGCACCAGTACCTCCGTAATAGGTACCCCAAAACAAGGCGGTACCAGTAGGGCTAAACTTAGCCACAAAAGCATCTCCATTTGCAGCGTCACCGGTTGTCTGGTAAGCCCCTGAAGTTGCAATAGCTGAAGTACTTTGGGTGAATCCGGTAATATATACATTCTCGTTTGCATCTAAAGCAATGCCCTGTCCTGCATCATTATTTGCTCCTCCGTAGTAAGTACCCCAAAGAAGAGAAGAGCCTGCAGAATTGAATTTAGCAACAAAAGCATCGCGGTTACCACCATAAATTGTCTGGTGTGTCCCTGAGGTAGCAATACCAGATGTGCTATTGGTATACCCGGTTATGTATACATTATTGCTTGTGTCAAGTACAATGCCATAGCCCGCATCTTGTCCCGTTCCGCCATAATAAGTACCCCAAAGCAAGGCGGTACCTGTAGAATTAAATTTAGCCACATAAGCAATCCAGTTTGAGCAACAGCCGACATAATTTGTAAGGAAAGTACCAGTAGTCGCTATGCCTGAGGTACTGGATGTATACCCTGTAATGTACACATTACTATTTGCATCCAGAGTAATAGCGGTACTAATAGCGCCATTCGTTCCTCCATAATAGGTACCCCAAAGCAAGGTGGTACCTGTAGAGTTAAACTTAGCTACAAAAACATCATTGCCGCCTACATTGCTTGTCTGGTAAGCGCCTCCTGTTACCATACCCGATGTACTGTTCGTGTATCCTGTTATATACACATTATCACTTGTATCAACTTTAATACCCTGTCCATAGTCATTTCCAGGGCCACCATAATAAGTAGCCCAAAGCAAGGAAGACCCTGTAGGGTTGAACTTGGCAACAAATGCATCATTGTTGCCTGCCTGAGTCGTTTGCCATGCTCCTGCAGTTGCAACGGTTGAGGTGCTACTCGTGTATCCCGTAATATATGTATTATTAGTTGCATCAATGGCAATCGCATCACCAAAGTCATTTCCGGTTCCTCCAAAGTAAGTACCCCAAACTAAATTAGGTACCGGGTCTATTACCAAAGTATTTGAGGTGTTATAATTTCCGTTTACTACAAATGTAAACTCGTTTTCGTTGGTGGTTTTATAGCTTACGGTTACTTGCTGTTTATTTTCCTGTAGATAACTGAGCGGAATATTTTCACTTACGCTTCCATTGGATGTAGGTATTAAAATCTCACCATCCTGTAATTTTATTCCTTCAACCCCTTTGTATTGCAGTTTTATTTGTGTGTAATCTCCGCCAGGGTGAACAATAAAATTGTATTTAATTCCTTTTTTTTCATCGCCAATAAACTGTAAATCGATATTAGGATAAATGTTCTGATAAGTGACTTGCCGGTAAGAATGCACATTAGATATTCCTCCTTTGGGGGTACCTGCTGTTATATAATTATAATAGGCTTCTGATGCCTGTGCAGTTATAATAGTTGGGGTTGGATTTGCACCTTTTAAATTCACATCGATACGGTGGAAATGATATGTTATATCTTCATCTGGCATTTTAAATCTGCCCTCTATTTGCGACTCGCCCTCTTTTTTTTGTCTTGGTTTTCGTTCAAAGGTATAGGTATCATACGAAAAGCCATTCGCTCTTAACTGAACATTTAATCCGTTACCAGTGTATAAATATTTTACAGCAGGATTAGGGTTATAATCCTGGTCAACAATCTGTCCTTTGTTTTCATAAAAACCGCTATGGCTAATATTAGCTGGCTTTTCTTTCGGGGAAGAGTTTGTGTTTTGGGCTTGAATAAGGGTGGTAAGTGCCAATGCACAAACAAGGGTAGTTAAATGTTTCATTTTTGGGGTAAGTAAAAAGAAGAACAGTAGTTATTAAGAATATACTTGTAACCAAAGATATGAAAAAGAATAGCGGAGGTCAAAATACTTTAATAACAGCCTATTTAAATTAAGACAAAGGTTTTCATATTTAGATGATATAAAAAAAAAGCCCCACATTATGCAGGGCTTCTTTGTCTCTGAAGCAGAATACTTACTTAACTGACTTAGCTAATGAAGCTCCAGCTTTAAATTTCGCAACCTTCTTGGCAGCAATCTTAATTGCTTTACCAGTCTGAGGATTCCTTCCATTACGTGCTGCACGTTTAGCAACTTTGAAAGTACCGAAACCGATTAATGCTACATGATGACCGGCTTTAAGAGCCTTGGTTGTTTGGTTTACAAATGCATCAAGGGCTTTGGTTGAATCAACTTTTGACAGTTTGGTTTCCTTTGCGATTGCTTCTACAAGTTCTGCTTTGTTCATTTTGATTTGGTTTAGAGATTAATACTGGTACGCAATGTAGGCTAAAGCCATTAAATAACCAATACCCTCCTGCTATTTAAACCATTTTCTTCACTTTATCTTTAAACTTTTTGGATGGCTTAAATGCAGGTATGTAATGGGCCGGCAATGATATTGCTGTATTCTTTGAAATATTCCTGGCAATCTTAGCTGCCCTTTTCTTGACAATAAAATTACCGAAGCCCCTCAATGAAACTGTTTCATTATTTGAAACGTGTTCTTTAACTGCAACCATAAATGCTTCGATAGTAGCTTCAACCACGGCTCTTTCAATACCGGTTTTCTTTGCAATTTCCTTGATTATTTCTGCCTTTATCATAATTGATTGTATTTTACTGTGATATACCAAAAGTAGAATATTATTTTATTTCCTCATGTTTTGGGCAATCAGTATACTTGACAATCTTATTATTATGATAGTAACAGGTATATCCGGCAACACTCATCTGAGTTTGTTTCTGGTATGCATCGTTAATTATTTTTGAATCGTCTCTGCTTATCCTCTTTAAAGAACAAAGGAAATTGGATTGTTGCCCCTCAGCGGTTTGCTTTATAATCTTGGTAGTGTTGGTTATTAAATGAATGCAAGTAATGTCCATAGGTATAATGCTTTAAGGAATATAAAGATATTTATTCCACCTTCCACCAGTTTGTTACAGAATCCAGTGAAAAGAAAGTATTGAAATTTCTCTTTTGCAATCTGAACATAGATTCAATCTGAGAGTTGATATTATCGGCAAACTTCTTATTGAAATTCAGTGCCAGGTTAAGATGTTCATTATAGATCGAAACAAATTTTTCCATGTTGCGCATAGAAAGTCCGGTCGATTGGTTGAAGTTTTCTTTCACCAGTTCAATGAGTCCATTCACTCCTTCTTTTGTATTCAGGTCTTCACTCTTAACAAGCTCCATGAACTTGGCCGTGAAGTCTATGGACAGGTCAATACGTTCGGTATGCGAATCAATAATAGAGTCAATGACGTCTTCCGAAAGTTTGAATCCCTTTCCAAATATAGCCTTGAATGCGCTGATAATAGAAGGATCTATTTCTTTTTCATACAATAACTTACTAATAGAATCGAAAGTTTTCTTATTGCTCTCTACCGCTGAATCAAAGTGCTTTGTATTTGATTCGATTAACGTCTTAATACTCTCTTTAGAGTTTTTAGAAACACTGTCGATGCTCTTTTTCAGTATTTCTGCTTGTTTGTTGATTGTGTCTTTCATGATTTGTTTGGGGTTTATTTAATTTATTCTTGTTTATTCTTATCATTGAGAATTCTGACAATAGTTATAATTACAATTACGAGCAAAAAGGCAATTGATACGACACCTACACCATAGTTAATAAGACCAAAAGCCCAGGCAATCCATATAATAACACATATTCCTGCAATGATGTACAGTAGATTCTTCATGGTTTTTATATTTAGAATTAAATTGAAAATTATCCACGTTATTAAGTTCATTATTCGGCAAAATGTAATTCGATTTCATGTTCTTTTTCAACATCACGTTTCTTTTTAGTGACAAAGAGGAGAAGCAAAGGCAAACACAACAGAAAAAATGCTCCTACTACAAGGAAAACATCATTATAGGTCAATACTATTCCCTGTTTAGTAACTGTTCCCTGGATTGCTGCAATCGCTTTTGTATGTGCAGTGGAGTATGAATCTCCTTTTGACATAAAAAGCTTTACAAAAGTATTCATACGTTCAATTGTTGCTTGCGAGTACATAGTTACGTGGTCCGATAACCTGCGAATATGAAACACAGAACGGACAGTTATGAAAGTAGTCATCACTGCAATCCCGACTGAACCGCCCAATTGCCTTAACATATTTGAAAATGCAGCTCCCTGAGGCATATCAATACTTTTAAGATCATATAAGGTTATTGTTGTCATAGGAACAAAAAGCAATCCCATACCGACCCCGCGTATTATTAAAGGCAAAAAGAAATCACCGGCGCCCGTGGATAATGTCATCCCGGAGAGCATCAATACAAATAAAATAAACATACTGAGCCCGATAGCAGCTAAAAGTACAGGGCGTATTTTTCCACTCTTCATTATTCTTCCCACCAGCGGCATGGCAATGGCTGTGGCGACACTCCCCGGTAAAAGCAACATGCCAGTTTGCTGCGCTGTATAGCCAAGCAGGTTCTGGCAAAAAACAGGAACAACGAATGCAGATGCATAAAGGCCAAACCCTTGCGCAAACCCAAAAAAAGACCCAACAGCAAACCTATAATGTTTCAATAACTTTAAATCCAACAAAGGATGCTCCACTGTCAATTGCTTCCATATAAAAATTATGCCGGAAAGAACTGCAATTATAGTAAGAGTAGTAATGAAGTGTGAATTAAACCAGTCGTCTCTCTGGCCAGTCTCAAGAACTATCTGTAAAGACGCTATTGAAGATACCAGCAAAGCTAGTGCAAACCAATCCATCCTGCCTACTTTAGTAGTTTCATCATGGTCTTCAATGTATAGAAAGGATAAAACTGCGGCAAGTATACCTACAGGGATATTTATAAAAAATACCCAGTGCCATGATAAATGATCGGTAATATAGCCACCGAGTGTAGGGCCTATAGTCGGGCCTATAATAACTCCCATTCCAAAAATAGCGGTTGCGGTACCGGCCTCTTCACGTGGAAAGGTTTGCATCAGAATGGATTGCGCCGTGGACATTAGCCCGCCTCCGCCTATTCCTTGTATTACCCTGAATATAATAAGTTGTGTTACCGTAGTAGATGTTCCACAAAAGACGGAAGCTACTGTAAACAGGATAATGGAAGCGGTGAAATAGTTTTTACGGCCCAATTTAGCGCTTAGCCATCCTGAAAGTGCAATCATTACTACGTTAGCGGCCGCATAGCCGGTGACAACCCAGCTTATATCTTCCAGTGTTGCGCCAAGGTTTCCCATCATCTGGGTAAGCGTTACATTTACTATAGATGTATCAATTGTCTGTAGCAATGCGGCTGAAACAACTGCAAACACTATAATCCACTGAGCAATAGACATTTTAGCCATACTGAATATTCAACTTATAAAATCACTTAGCACTCTCCCACATAAAATTATTTCGCACTTTTTACCCTTAAGGTTATTTTCTTTGAAGGCATCCTGTTTAAATTACGGACCATTATTTCCATAGTATCAAAGAACTCCTCCTTTTGCTCCTTCGTTAAACCCGAGGTTGTGTCCTTGTATGTTTCCTCAAGCGTATCATAGATCAGCTTCATCTTTTTCTTTGCTTTGGCCGTCAGGCGGACATTGATTTTCCTCCTGTCAGTTTTATTTCGCTGCCTTATGGTATACCCCATTTCAGAGAGGTAATCAAGTGTTTTTACCATTGAGACTTTATCCACTTGCAAAGTGTCAGCAATGTATTGCTGGGTACAGTTGGCATTGCTTTCGTTTATCGTGATCAACACAAAAAATGCCCTGTCAATATCAAGCTTTTCGAGTCTTTTATTAATAACTCCAAAGTATAGTTTAGTCAGTACTCCAAACTGACGTCCCAGGCGGTGTTCTCTTTCTTTCATAGGGAAAGTAATTTTAATTGTACAAATATAGTTATATTTGTTAACTGTTATATATTTTAACTATAAAAATAATTAACTTTATGGAAACAAATAAAAACTACCCTTTACCGAAGAACCTTCTACCTGTAAAAGAGGCCATTGAAATCCTTCACGGCAAATGGAGGATACCTATTATCGCAATACTCTCCTCCGGAAACAAGAGGTTCAAGGAAATGAAAAACGAACTACGTGGCATTACCCCCAGGATGCTTTCGATAGAGCTGAAGGATATGGAGGCGAACCAACTGGTAAAGAGAACAGTCTATAATGATACGGTTCCTGCCGCGGTCGAATATTCATTGACCCCCTATAGTAAATCACTTTCCAGAGTAATAGACGAATTACGTGCATGGAGATTGCAATACCATAACAGGGCATTCCAGGAATCTAAGCATGCAAATTAGTTCGAGGCAATGAATGTAACACATCAGATATTAAAAGCTGCGGAAGAACTATTTTTTCGGTACGGCGTGAAAAGTATCACTATGGATGATATTGCAAAACATCTCGGCATGTCGAAACGCACCATTTATGAAAACTATTCTGCTAAGGATGATATTGTGCAAGAGTTATTACTCGTTCACAGGAATAAAATAGTGTATGATATTGAAACTTACAGGCAGAAATCGAAAGATGCCATTGAAGAAATCATACTGAATATGCACCATCTGAAAGACTTGTCGGACATAATGAATGCCCGCCTACTGTTAGAATTAAAAAAGTTTCATCCCAAAGCCTGGTCGGAATATCAGAAATTCAAACGTACTATTCTTATACATTATACGTCTGATAACCTAAAGAGAGGTATCATGCAAGGCATTTACCGTAAAGATATAGACATTGACATCCTGTCACGCTTAAGTATTGAACAGATAGAACTGAACTGGAACCCGGAAATATTCCCCAATACACGGCAAGATATAATACGAATCCAATTAGTTATACTTTACCATTTCATGCATGGAATTGTAAACATAAAAGGCTACAGGTTGATTGAAAAATATATGAAATCTAATTTATTCCCGGCATTATTGCAGCGATGAAAAGCTAATAGGAATCTTTTTGCCTGACTGCCACACCGTATATTCAGCCACACAGCCATTCTCACTCGAAAAGGAATACTCGCTGATAAGTATATTTTCTATTTTATCCGTTTTACCAAGCTCATTATCATTAACCTCGCCTAAAACATCACCTGCTCTCAGGTACAGATCGCCTGTTATATTTTGTATTTTAATAGTAACAGGAACATTTTGCAATAAACTTTTTGCATTCCTGAATAATTCAATCAGTGTTATTTCCTGGTTTGCGGTGAGTTTTAGTTTCATACAGCTTTATTTTACATAAGAAAACACCTGGTTTGATATTTTACTCCACTCTTCAATCGTAATCACCTCCGCCTGGTGTGGGAATACTTTTGTGGTCAATACAGTATGTACTTCCTTGTCTACGTCGGCACAGCCGTCGGTTAATACAGTTATACGGTAATCTTTATCGGCTGCTTCGCGAAGGGTAGATAATACTACTCCGCTGGTAGCAACACCAGTTAATATTATATGCTGTATACCATGTGCCCTCAATACCACTTCCAGATCGCTACCTGTAAATGCACTTACACGACGCTTGGTAACGGTAACATCGCCTACCTGTGGCGCTATGCTTGCCTCAGCCTTCATAAAATCATCCATATTAAGCTTTGCAAGCCTTTCCTTAAAGGCAGAAAAGCTTTTGTTATTCATACTCACTTCGGGGGCCCCATTTCTGAAACCTACCACCACATATATAACAAGTATTTTTTTGGCACGGGCGTTGGCTATTGCTTTGGCAACACTGCCAATAAATCCAGGGGCAGCATTGGTAAGCAGAGGAAGTATTCCGGCTTGCATATCCATTACAAGAAGTGCTGTATTGTGTCTGTTCTGTTCCATTTTTGTTTTTGTTTTAAGGTTTATTTAATCAACTATGTCTGTCTTTTTATAAAGGAATTCTAACCTATGGAATACGTAAGCCTTATAGCAAAAGTACGTGGCGGCTCCACCTTGAGTGGCCTCAGGGAATAACTTAAATTAAATAGATTATTGACTACAAAAGCTATTTTCAAATGTTTTGTCGCCTGTTCTCCAATGTGGGCATCGAATACATTTATGCCTTTGTCATGAGTTTCTCTATACTGTGCAATTCCATAACTTGCAAGGGAAGCAAACGTGTAGAATATTTCATCGATATTCTGCATAAAGCTGTAATAGGTCCAGCCTCCTCCAATGGAATATTTCTTGTATTTTAAATCAAAATTGAGTTTGGCAATGTTCTGAAAACGGTACTTAAGGATATTATTTGCAGTATTTGAACTGGTGGATTCATAGGACATTTTAGTATGCGCACTGTCAGTTGCATAAACTAAAGACGGATTAAGAGCCTGAGGCTGGGTGTAGGTATAACCACCCAATATGTCTATTCTGAAATCCTTAGAGATTTTTCCTTCCCCTGCCAATGATATATCCACTCCTCTTACCCGTGTTGGCCCTGTATTCAGGTATTGGAACCCATCGGAATAACTATATGTGCCAAATTCATTAAGGTATTTATTCCAGGCGCCATAGGTCAGCTCTATCGTATTTTGGTATTGCTGCCAAAATCCGGCAGCATCCAAAAAGCCCATAAAGTTTCCGATCTTAAATCCTTGTTTAATTCCAATTTCGACATTCCAGCTTGTTTCAGGCTGTAAATTTGGATTAGAGAAAATACTGAGATCACTGAACTGGGAGGTAAGATATTTTTCGGAAAGTGAAGGAAAGCGATACCCCTGTCCGTAGGAGCACCTTAAAAATGTACCCCGAGAAAGTTTCAAACTCATTCCCGATCGGAAAACCGGATGAGAGGTTGTTTTTCCATTGTTGATTATAAAATTCTCATCCCTAAACCCGGCAGACAGATTTAGTACGTTCCAGAATTTTTTATCAAGCTGGGCATAGCCTGCGTAGTTTTGCAATTGGTTGGTAGATGCCGGCAACAATACTCCCAAGTAATCGACGGAATCCGTATGTGAATACGTTTGGTTCATTACTAAACCTGCCGTGACATTTAAACCACCTAATGCATAAAATCTTTTGGTACATTGATACTCGACATAGGTTACTGTACCGATATTTGAAGGATTATTCGTTTCAACATTATCTGTATAGTAGAAACGCCCTCGTAAACTTTGTTCAAAACCGCTACCTGAGATATAGCTTATGGAAGGGTCGAGATAAAACATCCTTTGGTCCTGAAGTATGACCGTATTAGGATATGCCCTGTATAACCCTGAAGTATCATTTGACCATATCAGGGATAACACATTAGTTGTTTCACCAAAGTCTCCGTTGAGGCCAAAATGCAATCGAGGAAGTTTTTTAGGGTGGTAGCGCAGCCCAAAGTTAAACCGTCCTGTTTTCTCATCCATTGAATTGGCACTTATCGGCGCTCCATTAAGCGTCCCTAACAAAGGTTGATATTCTGGTGGGCCTATATAACCATGGTCATAAAGAACCATCCCTCCAAGCACCAAGTCAAACTGGCCTATTTTCTCAGTATGTAAAAAACTTGTTCCGGAAAAGTTGGCTGGCCCTGTCCACCATTGTGAACCTGCGATGGGAGGAGAACTATATAATCCTGTATACATGGATACCGAAGTGTAAGGTGTATCAGTAGGATACGCAGTACGGATATTAATGCTGCCACTCAGTGCCGATGAGCCATAGGTTACTGAGGAGGCCCCTTTAATAATTTCAATCTGTTCTACATTTTCAAGCGGAAACAGATCCCAATCAATTCTGCCTCCATCCCCAGGCAAAGCCGGTAGGCCATCTATCAAAATAGCGACCCTGCTTCCGACCCCAAAATCAAATCCGCTCCCTCCCCTGATTTGTGGCTCCCCGTCAAGAATATTCAATCCAGGTGCCTGATCCAATACTTGCGTCATATTGGTGGAATTACTATTCTCGATGAGTTCTGGTTTTAGAACATCCATTGAAACCGTAATATCCTGGAGCTTCTGCTCATATCTTCCAGCAGATATTACGAGGGTTTGCATTTGGGTGCTTTCAGAGTGTAGTGTAAAATTATATTCTGTACTTGAAGATGAATCAATATGAACAATTATCGTATCTGCGTTCATACCGAGAACGGAGCAAGCTATCACATGTCTTCCCAAGCTTAAATGCAATTCATAATTACCATGCATATCACTTGTAATGCCATTCGATATATCATTAATATCATAAACGGTAGCTCCGATGATTCTCTCTCTACTGGAAGAATCACTTACAGACCCTTTCAAGGTTCCATTTGTTTGAGCTTCAAGTGAAACAGGTAAGAATAGCAATAAGAATGAAAGGTATTTTATATTCAACGTATTCTCCTTTTATATTAATAGTTAGTACGCCATTAATTATGACGCTTATGAAAACAGGGCCTGAACTGTCTATGTTTCAATAAGCTATTACTGAACAATAATTTTACCTGTTTTAATTACATTATTCTGTTCATCTTGCATATAATAGATATACGCTCCTCCACTTATCCCATTTAATTGTATATTATTGGTACCATTTATAATTCTCTCTTCTTCTACTTTACGTCCCGTAACATCAAACAAAGAAAACAATAAAGATTTTGAATTTGAGATATTCCTTATGGAGATGAAACCATTCGCCGGATTAGGCCCGACAGTTATCATATCCTGATTAATTATATTGTTGATACCTGTTGCAGAATCAAAGACAAGTCCCAACTCACCCACATAAAGCTGACTGCCGACTTTACCATTATTCTGGTTGACACTTGAGGTCACTATCCAAAGTGCGGTTTGAACCGCGTGTGAAGACCTATAAGTCAGCGGGAGGGAAAATCTGGTATATGCCCCGACAGTGGATGTAGGGGTTTTATAAAAAGCTTCTCCCACTGTATCTGAATTACTTGACCCAAACAGATAAAATTCAATATCCGCATTATCTCCGCTTGCAGAAGTGTATTTATACCATCCTATAATACTGTCGGGTCTTAGTGTGTAAGAAAGTCCTCCGCTGATGGTCTGGCTTGTTGTATTAATAGTACCTGTGGTCATGGTTCCCGGTATCAGCTGGCCAAAATATGACATAGTGATTAGTCTGGCTGAGTACTTTCCGGTATACACGTCGGCAGGAGTCGAATCTTTAACACATGTATAAAGGCCAAAAGTGGTCGTAGTCGGATTCAGGCAATTCCAACTATCAGGGTCATCATAACCCGCTGAATAATGTGTCCATGACTGGAAGTCTGCATTGGGAGTTGCGGGATTGGTTTGTGCGAACAGTAATGTGGTAAAAAAAATCAGGGTTATTGTAGTAATTGATTTCATGTGTTTTGTTTTATTATTATTTAGTATCTGGTTGATAATTTCGATTACGGAAGAGGTTGCAAATATAGTTATATTTGTTAACTGTTATACTATTTAACTTTAAAGTTAATAACTATTATAAACTTCTACAGATTTCATAAACCTGTAAGATTCAGTGCACGACTAAAGTTATAATTGGAATATATTATTATTCCGACTTATCGATGAACCTTAGGAAACTATCGTTAAGTATTAATAATGAGACTATTTCAATCCGTAACGGATGTGATTGAAAACTTTAAAATAAGCTTCTTATGCTTTCTTCATTTCCAAGACCATCTTCTTGGAAGGAGTATGGAGCAGGTTAACGTTTATTATCTCCAATGTTTTTAAGAGTTCCTCTATTTGCTTTCTTGTTAAACCTGCAGTCGCATCTTTATTTGTTTTCTCAATGCCGATATAAATCAATCCTATCGCTTTTTTTGCCTTTGGTGTTAAAAGAATATGGGTTTCCCTTCTGTTATTTGGATTTTCCTCCCGCACAACATAACCCTTTTTAGATAAATAATCAATATTTTTAACCATCGCAACCTTATCAACAAGCATCGTATCCGCAAGATACTGTTGGGTACACCTGGTTTTACTTTCATGTATCGTTAATAATATGAAAAAATGCCTTTCTATATCAAGTCCTTCGAGTTTTTTAATCAAAACGCCAAAATACCTTTTAGTAAGTATTCCGAAGTAAAGGCCTAAACGGTTTTCCTTTTCTTTCATATAATATCGTTTAATGGCAAATATAAGTATAGTTGTTGAGCGTTAACTATATTAACTTTCCCAAAACTATAAGTTTAAGCCTAACTCACTATACGAAATCAGCGTTTCACCTTACTTTAACCGTGGTTTCTACACTAAGGCCGGGGCGTAATTGTTTATAGAACTCACTCTTTGTATCCAAGACTATCTTAACAGGTATACGCTGAACTACTTTTACAAAGTTCCCCGCCGCATTATCGGGTGGCAACAATGAGAATATAGTTCCTGTCGCTCCGGCGAATGAACTGATTGTCCCGTTCAATATCTTGCCATCAAGAGCATCAATTTCAACTTCAGCAGTTTGCCCCACTTTCATATTATTCATCTGGGTTTCTTTAAAATTAGCTTCGATCCACATACTGTCTTCTACAATAGCAAGTAAAGGCGAACCCGCCTGCACCAATTGCCCTACTTCGATAGACCGCTTTGAAGCTTTTCCGTTTGCAGGAGCATAGATTGTTGTGTAAGACAATTGTAATTTAGTATAATCGACCGCGCTCTGCTTAATAGCAACATTGGTTTGTGCCGAGTTTAAATTAGCCTGGGCTACTTCATATTGCTTTTCTGCGGATTCATATTTCCTGCGGGCAATATCAACCTGTTTGGCTGCACTCTGGAAAACAGACTTTGAGTTGTCGTATTGTTCCTGAGTTATAGAACCATCCTTTATCAGGTTCTTGAAGCGGTCAAAATCAACCGAGTCCTTGTTGTAAGTAATCTGGGCGGCGTCAATTTCATCTTTCGACGTAGACATCATCGATTCAATCGATTCGGCATTAGCTTTTGCCACAGCCACATTGGCCCGAACATTCTCCAGTTCAGCCTCTGTTTGCTGTTCTTTTAATTTCAAATCCGCATCGTCAAGCCGAACAAGCACCTGCCCTTTCACTACAGGCTCGTTATCCTGAAAATTGATACTGGTTACATAATTGGTAATACGGGCAATTACTGGGTCTATATTACTTGTTACCTGTGCATCGTCCGTATTCTCTACCTTGCTGTAATAAATATATTCTTTGATACCGAACACCACAACGCCAAGTAATACAATGCCGAGTATGATTGGTCCTATTTTCTTTTTCTTAGGTTTTATTTCTTCAATTTCTTCGTTTGTCATAGTGTAGATTATTAGTTTTTAGAAGTAGAGGTTAATTCTCCTGCCGCTTTCAGCATATTATAATATGCCATTTGCGCATCCGCCTTCGCGGAGATAACATTTATCTGGGCATTCAATAAAAAATTGTTTGCATCCAACAAGTCGGTCAATAATGCAATATGGTTGTCATACCTTGATTTTACAATGCGGTAATTTTCATTGGCCTGATCAAGTGATTTCTCTGATACCTGTATTTTCTGCAATGACTGCTGATATTGAAGGTAGTCCCGGTTTATTTCCTCCTTGACATCATCATTTAACTGATTGTATGTTTCCTGCGCCTCTAAAAGCTTGGCATGGCTTTCTTCCATTTTGTGCTTATTATCATAGAGGCCGGTAAGACTATAAGATAATCTAAGACCTATATCCCATGTAGGTTGGAATACAGCTTCAGGTATAACCAACCGTGGATTTGGATTTAAGTAATCATAATCGGCGGCTACTATTAATTTAGGGTAAACGTTGCTCTGTGTTATTTTCACCCCTGCCTCCTGCACTTTCTCCTGCATTTCGGCTGCCTTTATATCGTAACGGTCATTTATGAATTTTTGCATATAATAGGGAAGTTGCTGCATAGTTTTATCGGCCAATATGGTCGTTGTATCAATCTCTATCTGGGTATTCTCAGGTAACCCTAGCATTATGCCTAGATTATAGTTTACCGTTTGTATCTGGTTGTTAATGTCAATTTCAGATAACTCCATATTTGATTGCTGTAACTTAGTTCGCAGAACATCATTTTCCGTAGCAAGCCCGTGCCCGGCAAAATCACTTACTTCTTTTACATGTGCTTTTATTTCTTCCAGATTTTCATCAATAAGAAAACGCGCCTTTTGTAACTTGAATAAGTTGAGGTATGCGTTAATAATTCTTATTGAAACGTCGTTCTTTTTACTTTCGAAGGAATATTCAGATGCCTTTTCTGCATAATCAAGACTTATCACTCCATTCTTCCATTGAAATCCGTCAAAGACATTTTCCTGCACCGACGCCACAGCAGAATAACTATTAAGGAGAACAGGAAATAATGCAGTAGATGGTATCTCTGCGGGTGAGCCGGGAATCATCAGGTATTCCGTCGGTATATTGCTCAGCCTTGTATAGCCAAGGGATATATCAACATTGGGCATTACCATATCTTTAACTTCACCCAACATAGCCTGTGACTGCTGAACCTGTGCTGCCGATGCTGCTATAGAATGACTATGTCTTATCCCCAAAGTAACCGCACTGTCCATAGTGATAAAACGCGGCTTCACAGTATCTCCTCCATAGGCCATCTGAAATGTTGCTGTAAACAAAACAGTTATGTAAAATCTATATCCCATTGGTTTTATTAAAATCATATCTTATTATTATAAAATCTCATAGCAATTATAATCCCATCTATTATATCCACTGAAAATTTTGACAAAGATACAATTAATTGTTATATTAGTTAACTATTAATATTATTAACTATTAAATATGTAGTATTATCAGGTTAATGATAAAGCATTGATCCTTGGTCAAATTTGATAAAGGTGTATTTCGAAATAATGGATAACTTGAGATTCTGCTTTATTCTAATATTCTTATTCTAAACAAACCTTGTTTTGGATACAACAATAGTGGATTAGGCTACGCCGGCTTCCCTATTGAGGTGCAATTTTGCCTTATCAAATAAATCTAAACTAATATGAAAATTACAATCGCAGGTTCTTTAGGGCACATCAGCAAGCCACTGGCAATAGAGTTAGTAAAAAAAGGACATACAGTTACGGTTATCAGCAGCAAAACCGAAAGACAAAAAGAGATTGAAGCCATTGGAGCAAAAGCTACCATTGGCTCTATGCACGACGCAGGTTTTCTGACAGAAGCTTTCAAAGAGGCAGATATAGTTTATGTTATGGAAACTCTTGGCGAGGGCCGTTTCTCTGACCAACATGTTAACATCATAGATGCCATTACCCAGATTGGCCTTAATTATAAACAAGCCATAGAAAAGTCTGGGGTAAAACGTGTGGTGCATCTTAGCAGTATTGGCGCCCACACCGATAAAGGCAATGGTATGCTCGCTTTTCATTATAATGTGGAAAACATTTTGAAGCAATTGCCGAACGATGTATCCATCAAATTTATGCGCCCTGTTGGTTTTTACTACAACATGTTAGCATTTATACCAACCATAAAAACACAAGGCGCAATCATATCCAATTATGGCGGCGATGACAAAGAACCATGGGTTTCTCCCCTGGATATTGCTTCTGTTATTGCGGAAGAAATGGAAAAACCGTTTGAGGGCAGAACAATTCGATACATAGCAAGTGAGGAACTTTCGCCCAATGAAGTGGCCGCTATTTTAGGTGCATCTATCGGCAAACCTGATTTAAAATGGATTACTATACCCGATGAAAAAATGCTGAACGGCATGATAGCGTCAGGAATGAACCCCAATATTGCCAAAGGTTTAGTGGAAATGAACGCAAGTAGGCGCGGCGATGTTTTGTATGAAGATTATAATCGGCACAAGCCAACCTTGGGTAAAATAAAATTGAAGGAATGGGCAAAGGAATTTGCGGCGGTTTATAATAAAGTCTGATTATACATTATTCTTGAAATTTAATTTCCCTATCAAAAAGTGAGAAAGATATAACATAAAGCTTTGTTTATGTATTACGTTCCTTATTGATTACCTCCACTTTTATCAGTTATAAAATAATAGCATAATAAAACAAAAACATGAAACTAACCAATAATACTATCCTGATAACTGGCGGAACAAGTGGTTTTGGGCTGGAGTTCGCAAAGCAATTGATTAAACTTGGCAATACCGTTATTATTACCGGCAGAAATGAGGTGAAGCTTGAACAGACAAAAAAACTGTTGCCAGGAGTACATACATTTCAAAGCGATGTTAGCGACCCCAAAGCAATAGAAGTATTATTTGAAAAGGTGACACAACAATTCCCTGCCTTGAATATGTTGATTAATAATGCCGGCGAGATGCGTAAAATAAACCTGCATGATACTTCTAACGATGTGAATACTATCACCCGTGAGATTGAAATAAATTTATCGGGTCCAATCCGTATGGTACAGGAGTTTTTGCCCTATCTTAAGACTAAAAAAACCGCCGCCATTTTAAATGTAACATCCGGATTGGCGTTAGTTCCCTTTCCTGTTTCTCCCGTTTACGGGGCTACCAAATCGGGGCTTCGTTCATATACGAAATCCTTACGTGTGCAATTAAAAAACACCGACATTAAAGTATTTGAACTGCTTCCCCCGGCCGCCAGTACGCCACTGATTGATAAGTTTAATATGGACAGTAAATCTCTTATGGCCGCGGACAACGTAATTGCCGCTGCAATTAAAGGGATGCAAAAAGACAAACTTGAAATATATCCCGGTATGGCTAAAATATTACACTTTTTAAGCCGCTTAGCGCCGCGTTTTATTTTTGCACAACTGAGTAAACCTGTTGATGTTATGCTTGCTGAAAAGAAATGATGTATTGAATTATAGCAACGAAAGTGATTATATTTGAAATATGACAAACACGCAGCCATATAGGATTAAAACAATAAGCGATTATCACCAGGTTATGGGCTTGCCTAAACCGGAGCATCCTTTAATAAGTGTGGTAAATTTTGAATCTATTACACATTTGCCCGGTAATAAGCCGATAAGCATAGTATTTGATTTTTATTCCATCTCTTTGAAAAAGAATTTCAATGCCAAAATGAAATACGGCCAGCAGGAATATGATTTTGATGAAGGTACGATGTCTTTTATTTCTCCGGGACAGGTATTTGGAATTGAGGTTGAGGAAGGTAAGGAATTGACACATACAGGGTGGCTGTTGCTTGTCCACCCCGATTTTTTATGGAACACGCCCTTAGCTAAAACCATAAAAAAATATGAATACTTTGACTATTCGGTGCATGAGGCTTTGTTTCTTTCAGATAAAGAAGAAGCCATGATAATAAATACCATGCAGAATATTGACCAGGAATACCGCTCGAACATTGATAAATTCAGTCAGGATGTAATTATAGCCCAACTGGAATTATTGCTCACCTATTCTGAGCGGTTTTACAATCGCCAATTTATTACCCGCAAAATAGCCAACCATAAAACCCTTGACAAACTGGAGGATATTCTAAATGAGTATTTTAACAGCAATGATATAGCGCAAAAAGGATTACCAACTGTTCAATACATTGCCGAGAGGCTGAATGTTTCACCCAATTATTTAAGCGGTATGCTTAAAACATTGACAGGCCAAAACACCCAACAGCATATACATGATAAATTGATTGAAAAGGCCAAGGAAAAACTATCCACCACCAATATGTCTATAAGCGAGATTGCTTACGAATTAGGATTTGAATATCCTCAGTCATTCAGTAAGCTATTCAAAACAAAGACCAACCTATCCCCTTTAGGATTTAGGCAGTCCTTTAATTAAGCAGGTAACGGTTATTCAGATACAATACAGACATATTTTTATGTGACCTGCCTGCATAAATAACTACTTTTAAATCAAGTACTTTGGCAGCAATATTACACATTGCAATATGCAATATAATAACATAAATACTTGTATTTCATCAATTTAATTTGTAATATTGCATATCGCAATATGCAATACTCACAGTTATGAGAAATGTAAGCCATGCCTTAAAGCCTCAGGATATTCTTATCCTGCTAAAAATTATTGCCTATGGAAAAACCGGCAACACTAATTGGCAGCAGGTACCTCTGGCTGAATCATTAAACATAAGCCAGGCTGAAGTCAGTCAATCATTGGTGCGTTCCAAGTATGCCGGATTATTGGATGGAAGCGGAAAAAAAGTAATGCGCCTTGCTTTAATGGATATACTGCAGTATGCAATTGCTTATATGTTTCCTCAAAAGCCGGGTGCGATAGTACGCGGTATCCCCACCGCTCATTCCGCATTGCCGCTTAAGAGCGAAATTCAAAGTGAAGAGCAGTATGTTTGGCCTTCTGCGCATGGCAATACAAAGGGCCAGAGTATTACTCCTCTTTACCCTTCAGTAGTTGATGCCGTGATCAAAGATCAGGACTTATATCAACTGCTTGCATTGGTGGATGCGTTACGGGTAGGAAGAACAAGAGAAAAGAACATAGCGATAAATGAATTGAAATTTCGTATTCTAAATGGAGAATAAAACTATAAACATTCAAATGGTTGCCAAGATTAGCAGGCAAGTATATGCGCTCTTTAAAACTCATCTTTTTATTTACTGCCAATTTGGCTCTTGTTGTTAATGCTTCCATTTTTAAAATGTAGTTATTCCATGAGGCAAAGATGGGATGTAGTTATTTTGTGGATGTTACATGATTCCGGTAATTTGTTATACCATTCATAGGGCAAGAATTCATTACGTGCTGCGATATGTATAAAGATTTCCCATAATTGTGTAATAAGATTGCGATGCAACACATCCATTTTTGCTGCGTTGTGAAAATTCATTCGCAAAGTAAAACACATTAAAATGAAAAAAGTAATATTATTATTATCTGCAACCTTATTAGTGATTGCAGTGATTGTTTTTAAACCTTTATTCGGACAAGTGAAAATGGAAAGAAAAGCAGCTACATCTATAGAAAATACTGCTACCCTTAATGCAAACATGCGTAAACTATGGGAAGAGCATATTACATGGACGCGCAACGTTATCTTTTGTCTTGTTGACGGTCTCCCAGGAGCAGATCAGGCGGTAAAACGCCTTCTTCAAAATCAAGTTGATATTGGCAATGCTATTAAGCCCTACTATGGAGAAGCGGCGGGCAATAAACTAACAGTATTACTTAAAGAACATATTAATATCTCGGCTGATGTGGTTAAAGCAGCTAAAGCGGGAAATACCGCTGCTCTTGATGAGGCGAATAAGAGATGGTATTCAAACGCTGATGAGATATCTGAATTCCTAAGTAAAGCAAACCCTAATTGGGCATTAGCTAATATGAAATTAATGATGGATGACCACCTTAAACTAACAACTGATGAAGCAATCCAACGCGTGAAAAAAGATTATGATGCTGATGTTATTGCATTTGATAAGGTCCATGATGAAATTCTAAAGATGTCAGATATGCTTACCGATGGCATTGTCAAGCAGTTTCCCGAAAAATTTAAAACAGCTTCAAAATAACATCGTTATATTTTGTCATAAAGGCAACAATTACCATTCAGAAAGCGAGAACTTGAAATAGAATAGCATAATATGGATATACAAAAACTCATCAGTACCGCAAAAGCATTAGTTGAAGACGGTAAGGGCCTGATTGCCATGGATGAAAGTACTCTTACTTGCAACAAACGATTTGCCAAGTTTGGTATTACCGAGAATGAAAATACTCGACGGGCTTACCGGGAACTCATTATAACCACACCAAATATTAATAAGTGCATCAGCGGGATGATACTCTATGATGAGACTATCCGGCAGAAAAAGCAGGATGACACTCCTTTTGTTAAAGCTATCTCCGATATAGGGATCATTCCAGGCATCAAAGTTGATATTGGTGCAAAAGATATGGCAGCTCATCCGGGAGAGAAAATAACAGAAGGCTTGGATAAATTACGCGACCGCTTGGCCGAGTATTTTGAAATGGGCGCACGCTTTGCCAAATGGCGTGCCGTAATTGCTATGGATGAAAAGCTTCCAACTAGAGGCTGTATTGATGCAAACGCACAGGCACTGGCTCGTTATGCAGCATTATGTCAGGAAGCCGGATTAGTTCCAATAATAGAACCAGAGGTACTAATGGAAGGTAATCATAACCTTTCAAGATGCAGTGATGTAACTGAAGATACTTTGAGAATTGTTTTCAAACATCTTTATACACAACGCGTTATGCTCGAAGGTATAATACTGAAGCCCAATATGGTACTCCCTGGATTGACTTGTCCAAGCCAGGAAACAGCTGAAGAAATAGCTGATACCACTATTAGGTGCTTTTTACGATCTGTTCCAGCGGCTGTTCCGGGAATTGCATTCTTGTCAGGTGGGCAATCTTGTGAGTTAGCTTAAGAATAAAGGTTCAGGCTTTAGATACACCTATACTACAAGCGCTTCACCCATGTCTCGCCAACTTTTCAATGATTTGTGCTTGTTATTGGCAACCAGCTATATTTGCAAAAAAGCTCTAATCCTGGCGGGGCCACAACCACAATATTTCCAATTGCAAAACTCTCTCAATAATTTGAAAAGACAGGAAATATTATTATTTTAGTTTATGCTAATTCATTTGAACTAAACAATTTAGATTGCTATGAAGAATAAAATTTACTTATTTACCACAATTGTTGTGGCAATTATTTGCTTTGGGTATTTCAAAACAGGTACTGTAGAAAAACAAACCGGTAATAAGTCGAAACTTCATGAAAGCAAGGAAACCCATTCATTTGCTTTAGATGCTTTGCAATTTTTAAATACTGCCGCTTCATTTCCCAATAAAACTATACCTGCTGATGCTTATTGTAAAGCAATTGCCTGGTACAAGGCAAATACTAACAATACAAAGCACGCCGAATCAGCTACCTCATGGCAAAGTATGGGACCAATGAATATGGGCGGACGTACTATATCAATAGCCTTTGACCCGACAGATACGGCAACGATTTGGTTAGGTTCTGCCGGCGGGGGCTTATGGAAATCAACGACAGGTGGAATAGGTACAAATGCATGGACTTATGTTCCGATAGGTTTTCCTGTATTGGGCGTGAGTAGTATTGCCATTAACCCGCTCAATAAAAACGAAATGTATATTGGCACAGGTGAAGTATATAGCGATAGTACTTATTCGCAAGGTATTGTTGCTATCCGCCCTACACGGGGTTCTTACGGAATGGGGTTGTTTAAATCAATTGATGGAGGTAAAACATGGACACAGTCGATCAATTGGAGTTATCAGCAAAACAGGGGTATATGGGATATTGTTATTAATCCCTTAAACCCAAAAGTAGTTTACGCCGGAACAACCGAAGGCGTATATAAATCTATGGATGCCGGTACCAGCTGGACAAAAATCTTAAATCTGGGTATGGCCATGGACCTGCAAATGCATAATGTAGATACTAACATTTTGTTATGCGGTGTGGGTAATTACGGAAGTACCATACATGGTGTATACCGCACAACAAACAGTGGTGCAACCTGGACCGCTGTAACAAGTGGCTTGCCTACGACAACATATAATGGCCGGGTAACATTCGGAACCAGCCCCAGCAACAACGATACTATGTATGCCCACATTTGCGACGTTTATAACTCGGTTGGATTCTTTCTTTCAACAGATAAAGGGCAAACGTGGATGCAACAATCTACTACCGATGAGGCATCATACCAGGGATGGTATTGCAGAGGCATAGCCGTTCAACCGCATAATCCCAACAACATACTTGTCGGCGGAGTTGATATGTTCCAATCCGCGGACGGCGGAGTTAACTTCAGCGATCTTACAGATACCAGCTATTCTTTCCATTCCGATGTGCATAATATTTTAGTCAACCCCAAAGACCCTAACAAGGTTTATGTTATAACTGATGGGGGCCTTTTCCGTTCCAATAACTTCGGATTAAATTATTATGACTGTAATGGGGGATATAATACCACACAATCATATATAGGTAGCATTTCATCAACCGATACAACAGTTTTACTAAGTGGACTGCAAGATAATTATGTAATAAAGTATTATGGAAGCCAAACCTGGTACCCGGTTATTGGAGGCGATGGCTGTTATAATGCCATTGACCATACCAACGATTATAACCAATTTGGTGCATACCAGTATTTGAATGTATATTCATCAACTGACCAGGGAAATAATTTTACGCAACAAATACTTACCAATGTTGATAATGCCGCATCACCAAACTACGCAGCATTTCTCGCTCCTTATATTATTTGCTATTCTAATACACAATACATGTACGCTGGTGGCCAGGGATTACAACAATCAATGGATGGTGGCTTTACATGGAGTTTTATGGGTAATAACCCTGTCAATAATGGCGCCTATATCATGACTATTGCAGCGTCATACACTAACCCCGATTCGGTTTATTTTGCAACAGCACCGGATTCATTAAATGCATTCAAAATATATTCAAGTGCCGACGATGGCAATACACTAAAAGACATATCTGCCGGATTGCCTAACCGTTACCCGAGAAGAATTGCAGTGAACCCAAGCAATAGTAATGAGTTATATATTGTATTCTCTGGTTTTGGAGGAGGGCATATCTATAAATCGAGCAATGCCGGGAAAACATGGACGGATATAAGTACCAGTCTGCCCGATATGCCGTTTGAATGTATTACGGTTGATCCCCTTGATCCTAATTTTATTTATGCCGGTTGCGATTTCGGCATGTTTGTATCATCTGACAAAGGGGCAACATGGACAACTTATGACAACGGATTCCCGGATGCAGCTATGGTGTTTGACTTACTGGTTTCACCAAGTGACAGGTATCTATATGCCTTTACACATGGGCATGGCATTTACAAACGCGACCTTTCAGATCTGGCTGTTGGAGTTAAAAACATAACACACCCTATAGCATCAGTTAAAGTATTTCCAAATCCCACCTCCAATGAGGTGCATATATTATTACCTTCTGCAGAAGGTAATTATTCATTAGTTATTTATAATACATCGGGAGAAGAAATAAAATCAATACCGCTCAAAAACAATAGCAATACTATTGATATAAGTAATCTGTCTTCAGGAGAATACTTGCTACGCATTAATAAAAATAATGCACCCTATACTTGCCAGAAAATAATAAAAACCAATTAACTTTTTGACAGTTCTTTTGCTCTTTTTTCAGCAGCCAATATACCTCTCATAAGTGTTTCGCCTAACTCCCCCTCTTGAAACTCCTTTAAAGCAGCTTCGGTAGTACCCCCCTTCGATTTAACTGCAGCAATCAGCTCGTCGAGATTTTGCGTGGCATTATTTACCAGCTCAAAAGAGCCTATCATAGTTTGCTTAACCAGCAGCGATGCAACTGAAGGCTCTATTCCCATTTTTATACCGGCTTCAATCATATACTTAACAATATAGAAAAAGTATGCCGGCCCACTACCACTTAAAGCCGTAACAGCATCCAATAGGTTTTCATCTTCAAAAAAGACCGTTCTGCCTGTACTGCCTAAAAGGTTTTCAGCCTTCTTTAACTGTTCTATGGTCATTTCTTTAGCAGAAGTAAAAGCGGTCATACCCATCCCCAATTGTGCCGGGGAATTTGGCATGGCACGCACTATTACTTTATGGTCAAGCCTTTCTTCGAGTTGTTTAATTGAAATTCCTGCCATAATAGACAAGATTATATTTTTAGGGCCAAGAGAATTCTTTAGATCTTCACATATTGCCACAAAATCTTGTGGTTTAACGGCCAGTATAATAATATCGTAACCGGAAATTGTATTATTGACCTGCGGTACAACTTTACCAATAACAAGCTTCTCCAAAGCTTCTTTACGTAATTCATTTTTCTCGACAAGTAACAGATCTTCCCGGCTAACCAAATTATATTTAAGAAACGAACGGGCATAAGCCAAGCCCATATTACCGCATCCTACAATTGATATTTTCATCGCACTTAAGAATTACAATATGCAAAGATGGAAAAAGAATGATTCTGTTAATAATCATATATTTACTAAATAAAATCAACCTTAATCATGAAAAAATTTATCATAGCATCATTAGTAGGAGCAATTATCATTTTTGTTTGGTCGGCTTTATCCTGGATGTTTTTGCCGGTACATACACACTCAATGCGTTATACGCCAAAACAAGACACTATTCTGAATGTACTCAATAGCTCTTCATTAGAAACTGGCGTCTATGAAATTCCCGGGGTTGACAATCGTAACATTGGAATGTGGAAAGATGGCAACTATATGAATAAGAAAAACGAAGGAAAACCCTTTGCTATGATTATATACGGTAAGGGAGGAAAAGTAATGAACCCTTGCCAAATGATTACAGGGTTAGTAATAGATTTACTTGCAGTTATGGCTGCCGTTATATTACTTGCTATGTCGAAAGACAAGCTCAAAACATTTTTCATGCGCTGGTGGGCAGTAATGCTCATTGGCTTTATCGTAGCCCTCAATTCATATCTTCTCGAATGGAATTGGATGCAGTTTCCATGGCATTTTATAAAAGGGGAAGTAGTTGATACCTTTATGGAATGGGGACTGTGCGGAGTATGGCTTGCCTGGTACTTTAGAAAAGTATAAAACAATCCATTTCTCTTACAGTTGGCTTCTGATAACGATAATCCATTTAGTAAAGACCTTAAAGAAGGGATTGATTTTTACTATAACGAGGATGGATATAAGGTTTTTACCGAAGCCTACCATTTAAAGCGTGGTTATTGTTGCCAGAATGGTTGCAAACATTGTCCTTACGGGTTCCATGACAAGCAAAAGAAAAAGAAGGACTGGTAATTGCTCCTAGCGGTACTTAGCTTCCAGGTTAAATACTTTTGCCAGTATCGCCTTTTCTAATTTATCGAACTTTTTATGCCTGCGTTCAAAAACCCGCTCCGCTGTTTCACAGGCTTTGTCAAGTTGATAAGTAGCAAAACCATCGGCTCCGCCCCAGCTGAATGACGGAATAAACTTGGGAGGAAAATTGCCACCATATATATTGGCGCTTACCCCTACCACAGTACCTGTATTGAACATAGTATTAATACTACACTTAGAATGGTCGCCCATTATAAGGCCACAAAAAGTAAGCTTGGTAGAAACAGGTTTACTTTCCGCATAATCCCAAAGTTTTACCTCTGAATAATTATTCTTTAAGTTTGAATTATTGGTATCGGCACCCAAATTACACCACTCACCTATTACTGAATTACCCAGGAAGCCATCATGCCCTTTGTTCGAATACCCAAATATTACGGAATTATTTATCTCGCCGCCTACTTTAGAATGAGGGCCAACTGTAGTCGGTCCGTATATTTTTGCACCTGCCTTTATTACGCTCTCTTCACCTAAAGCAATAGGGCCTTTTAAAATTGCTCCTTCCATTACCTCGGCATTTTTACCTATATATATAGGGCCAGAAGTGGAATTTAAAATGGCACATTCAAGTTTGGCACCTTTTTCAATAAATATTCTTTTGCCTATTAATGTATTTGTAGAAGATGGCTTAGCTGATTTTTTGCCTTTTGTTAAACGGATATAATCATCTTCAATGGCTTGTCCGTTTTTCGAGAAAATATCCCAAAGTTTTTCAACTCTGAATAGTCTATCTCCTTTCCACTGAATCAATTTTACGTTTTTATCTTTCCCTTTTGATGCAATGATGATATTGCCAGTGGTAATAGCTTCATTCTCTTTAAGTTTTTTAATTGCCACTATTAAACTTGCAGAGGGAAGCACTGAACTATTGATCCATATATTACCACCACTCTTCGAAATCTGTTCAGGATACTTTGTTGACAAATATTCTTCAGTCTTTACTGAAATTTTTTGTTTCAATTCATGTTCCCATTTTTCACGTATGGTTAAAATGCCAATACGAATATCACAAACGGGCCTTGTAAAGGTTAGCGGCAAAAGATGCTCTCTTACAACAGCATCATCAAAAAGGATATAATTCATTGAAAAACTTTATTACACAGGCAAAAATACTGATTATTATAAACTGCACCCGAAAGGCTTCCAATACAAATAATATTTATTGCATTACATACTAAAAGCGCCGATTATCTGTTATTTTTGTAGATTATAATGGGAATGAAGTCACTGTACCTCTGTTTAGTCTCTTTTTTGCTGGTTGATATTTCAGCTAAAGCTCAAGATGTTCCTTTAGGGGCATGGAAAGACTATTTATCGTATCGAAGCGGTACAACAGTAACAATGGGGCAAAATGTTGTCTATTGTGTCGCAGGGTCAGGAGTGTTTTCTTATAGCTTATCTGATAATTCAATTGAAAAGCTTAATAAAGTTACAGGGCTTTCTGATGTAGGGCCCACCGTAGCCCGGTACAGCAATACTGCTAATGCACTTGTAATTGGTTACTCAAATGGCAACATCGATATTTTACATAATAAGACCATTGTCAACATAGCTGACCTTAAAAACAGTTCGTTACAGGGTAGTAAAGCTATAAACTGTATTTACTTTCCGCCGGGTACTAATTATGCATTAGTAGGTTGCGGACAGGGAATAATGCAAATTGACCTTACCCAGAATGTTATTTTAAACACTTACTATTTTGGCACATTGGGCTCTGCACTTAATGTACGCGGTATAACTTTATTCAATGATTCTATTTTTGCTGCAACTGATAATGGTATTTATAAGGCTTCATTCAATGATCCTAATCTTAATAACTATAACGATTGGCATAAAATCCCCAACACTGTTTTGCCGGTCGGTATTTATAACTCTGTTGTATCTATAAACGACTCATTATATACATGTTTTTCAAATTTACTTACCAATTATGCAACAGGTAGGGATACTGTATTTGTTTATAGCAAAGGTCATTGGAGCCATTATATTTTTAACGATTTGACATTTGGGCGCATACTTGATGGTGGAATGACGCTTGGTTCACTGGAAACATCAGCGGTTGGGACTAAAAACATTCTAGTAGCATCTATCGGACCTTACCTGATAGCTGTTGATCCTTCGACTAATAATCTATTTAAGATTGTTGGAAACTACAATCTCACTTCAGGAAGCGTCGGAATATCTGCAAATGACGGCATACTTGATGCTAACTCAAATGCATGGATTGCCGATGGGGTATACGGACTTGTAAAAACCAATACTTCTATTAGCAATATCTTTACCCCTCAGGGGCCATATACTAATCAGGTATTTAATATGGCGATTAGTAATAATGATCTCTGGGTAGTTTCAGGTGCATACGATGCAAATTTTACTCAAACTTATAACAGTACGGGAGCTTCGGTACTTGAAAACGGCAATTGGAAATATATTCCTATACCCGGCATAACTGACCTTGTTTGTTTAGCAATTGACCCTTGGAAGCCCCTGCATGCATTTGCCGGCAGTTGGATCGAGGGGCTAGTTGAGTTTAACAATAATAACATTACGCATGTCTGGAAAGATTCTAATACCGGTTACAGTATACAACCCGTTATTGGCAATCCCGGAGATTATCGTATAGGTAGTGCAGCATATGATACCCTTGGCAATTTATGGGTAACCAGTGCCTCGGCAGCTTCAAAATACCTGGCAGTAGAAAAGCCTAACCTTACGTGGGAGGCCTTCGATTTTGGGGCGCAGATGCCTCAGGGCGTAACAGTAAATTCTGTATACATAACCCAAAGCCAGGCTAAATGGATGATATTTAATGGCCCCCCTGCTTCACAGGGTATTTTGGTTTACCAGGATGGTGGAACTTTTGCTGCTCCGAACAGTAACAATACACATCTTATAACTACCACTGTTGGTAATGGAGGCCTTCCTGATTTAAATGTATCATGCCTGGTTGAAGATAAAAATGGATCAATTTGGGTGGGTACCGACCAGCGAGTAGTTGTTTTTTATTCTCCCGATAATGTATTGGATGGCAACCACGATTGGGATGCACAACCTGTTTATGTTACCCAAAACGGGTACACGCAGTACCTGATGCAAAATCAGGCGACTACAGTAATTGCTATTGACGGCGCTAACCTTAAGTGGATCGGCACACAAAGTGGAGGCGTATTTCTAATGTCGGCAGACGGAACACAACAGATATATAATTTCACTTCATCAAACAGTCCCTTGCTTTCAAACAACATAGTATCTATAGTTATTAACCCTAATAATGGCGAAGTATTTTTTGGTACCGACAAAGGAATTGTTTCTTTTAAAGGCACTGCCACAGAAGGCTTAACATCATTTGGCAATATATACGCTTACCCGGACCCGGTACCGCATGATTATTCGGGCCCTATTGCAATTAAAAACCTGGTTACGAATGCCGATGTAAGAATAACCACGGTAAACGGCGAATTGGTTTACCATACAACTGCATTGGGCGGACAAGCAATATGGAACGGCGATAATTTTGATGGAAAGCGTGTACAGACTGGCGTTTATCTTGTTTTTTGTGCCAGCCCAGATGGTAGCCAAACAAAGGTTGCCAAACTTCTATTCATTAATTAATGCATGTATCATTCAACTGAAGCAATTGTTCTGCAGCTATATCCATATAAGGACCATAATGCAGTTGTAAAGATTTACAGTAAAGATATGGGTCTCATTTCCTGCTGGGCGGCTTCAATACATAAAAAAACATCGAAGACCAAAGCTAATTTACTTCAACCATTATCTGTAATAAAAGCGGAAATAAGCAGCAAAGGTTCTGATAACCTGGTGCAGTTGAGAGAAATAGAAACGTCAATTCACACACCCGGAATTGCATTGAATATTGAAAAAAGCACCATTGCCATGTTCCTTGCTGAGCTTCTTTTAAAATCACTGAAAGAATCTTCAGCCGATGATTCGCTTTATGAATTTATTAAAGAAGCCGTCTTACTTCTTGATAAAACAAAAGAGCGCTGCATAAATTTTCACGTGCTTTTTATAATACGGTTATCTGATTATTTTGGGTTATTACCCAAAGGAAACTATACCTCAACTACTTCTTATTATAATCTTCAAGACGGCATTTACCAGGCCACTGCACCGCTTCACCCCCATTTCCTTAACCCGCCTGAAAGTGAATGGCTGAGTAAGCTATCTTCTCAAAGCCTTGATAAGTTTAATGAAGTAGTTATACCTTCTTCATCACGAAAACTTTTACTGCGCGGGCTTATAGAGTATTTTGAATTGCACCTTGCCATGAGCCCACTAAAGTCTCACCTTATACTCGAAGAGGTTTTTTGAGATTACTTTGGGGTAAACTTTATCATAAAAAAGGCCAATATCCCATACAGCACATTAGGTATCCATACTGAAACAAACGGCGATATAATGCCTCCCTCAGCAAATGTTGTTGAAGTTTTCATAAACAATATGTATGAAAAAGCAATCAGCAAGCCTATACCCAAATGCAAGCCTGTACCTCCCCTTACCTTACGGCTCGACAATGAAACTGCTATAAGAGTAAGTATAAATGTGGCAAAGGGGTACGATGTCCTTTTATATTTCTCAACCTCATCAAATTCAACATTATTGGAGCCTGCCATGCGCTGCTGCACAATAAACTGGTTCAGCTCCTTATAATCCATAGCTTCCACATCGGTTAGTTTCTCTTGAAAATCTCCGGGATAGAAACCCAGCGCTGAATCCTTTTCCATACCGGAAGTAGTAATTTCCCTTCCATCAGGTGAAATTTTGCGGATAAAATAGTTGTATATCTTCCAGGTTCTTTTAGCACTATCCCACATAATAGTTTCAGACATAAGCTTGTACGTGAGATTCTGGTTATCTATTTTTTCCAGTGCAAATTTCTGGCCCAGGTTTCTTGTTACATCATAATTATGCAAATAAATAAACACTCCCGGGCTTACTTGTTTATGGATATGTATAGACAGGTTAAAATACTGTCCACGCACATAGGTATCTTCAAACCTTATGCGTGTTTTATTGGCATTAGGTATTACAATATGGTTCAGGTATAATGACAGTGAAGCTATCAATGCAGCTCCCATCATATAAGGAACAAGCAGCCTCCAAAAGCTAACAGCTCCGCTTAATATAGCAATAAGTTCGCTGCGTGCGGCGAGGCGTGATGTGAAAAACACTACAGCAATAAAAGTAAACAGGGGGCTATATTGGTTAACAATGTAAGGAATGAAATTGAGATAATAATCAAAGACTATACTGTATAAAGATGCATGGTGATTAATAAATGCATCAATCTTTTCTGAAACATCAAAAATTATAACTATAACACTTATAAGGCTAATGGCATAGATGAAAGTGCCTATGAATTTGCTAAGGATATATTTATCCAGTTTTTTCATATTACCCTTACGGTAATAAAGTTCTGATAATGTTTCAGGTCTCCTTCTACAATAACCACTTCTTCAACAATGGCGCGCGGTGAACCAATATGACACCATTCAACAAACTTCTTCAAACTCTCTTCTTCTCCTTCAGCTTCTATATAAACTGTCCCGTCTGATTCGTTCCGGGTAAACCCAGACACACTGTATAAATGAGCCTTATCTACTGCAGTAGCCCTGAAGTAAACCCCTTGCACTTTACCATGTATCCGTATTTTCAAATGCTTCTTCATGAATTCTATAAGCGGGTATTTACGCGTTTTACCATGTCTTTTTTCCATGAGGCAAAATCGCCTTCAAGTATATGCTTACGGGCCTCTTTCATAAGCCAGACATAAAATGCTAAGTTATGAATACTGCTTATTTGCGGGCCCAGTATTTCGCGCGAATGATGTAAATGCCTTACATATGCCTTAGAATAATAAGTATCGACATATGATGTACCATCAGGGTCTAACGCAGAAAAGTCATCCTTCCACTTACTATTCATAAGGTTTACAACACCGTTGCTGGTAAACAACCATCCATTACGTCCATTACGTGTTGGCATTACACAATCAAACATATCTATACCTAACGCTACAGACTCCAATAAATTTTCCGGGGTGCCTACTCCCATTAAATAACGGGGTTTATTTTCAGGTAAATGGGCACAAACCTTTTCGGTCATGGCATACATTTCTTCAGCCGGTTCACCTACTGATAATCCTCCTATAGCATTACCATCCAAATCCATATCAACAATTGCCTTTGCAGACTCTTCACGTAAATCGGCATAAACCCCACCTTGTACTATACCATAATGAAGTTGCTTCATACCTTCATCATTTCTGCTTCTGTAATGGTCGGCGCTACGTTTAAGCCACCTGTGAGTAAGGGCTATTGAATCCTTTACATATTTATAATCGGCAGGGTATGGAGTACATTCATCCAGGGGCATCATAATATCGGAACCAATGATTCGTTGGATATCAAGTACTTTCTCGGGGGTAAAAAAATGCTTTGAACCATCGAGATATGAAGTAAACTCAACTCCTTCTTCTCTTATTTTACGTGTAGGGGAAAGAGAATATACCTGGAAACCTCCACTATCGGTAAGTATAGGTAGATTGCAATGCATAAATTTATGCAAGCCTCCTGCCTTACCCATAGTATCCATACCCGGACGTATATAAAGATGGTAGGTATTACCTAAAATTATTTGTGCTTTTACGTCGTTCACTAAATCTTGCTGGCTAACGGCCTTCACCGAGCCAATGGTGCCCACGGGCATAAAAACAGGGGTTTCAAAAACGCCATGAGCCGTATGAACAGTGCCTGCACGGGCAGATGAGTTAGGGTCTTTATGTATTAACTTAAATGACAAATTATGTTAATTATTCTGTTGAAATGATGCCAAAATTAGCAGGATTCCGTCTTCCCGATGGGGGTAGCTTTGCATAAACAAAAAATACTATGCCGGTAACTCTTATTTACGTGCTCCTTATTTCATTTGGTATTTGCTTCCTTATACAGCTCATTTTTCTGCTTTTTGTTTACTCCGGCTTTGCTTTCAGAAAGAAAAAGTCAAATATTAAAAGCATAGGCTTCCCTTCAGTTTCAGTAATAATTTGTGCAAAAAATGAGGAAAAATTCATAGAAAAGAATTTATCGTACGTACTTGAACAGGACTACCCAGGTTTTGAGGTTATAGTGGTAAACGATTGCTCAACCGATGGCACCCAGGAGATACTGGATGGCATGCAAAAAAAATATGCCAACCTGCGTAGCCTTATTATACACGAGGGCAATGCCAACAAACACGGAAAGAAATTAGCACTTACTATCGGTATTAAAAACGCCCAATACGAATACCTCGTATTTACAGATGCTGACTGCCGCCCGGCAAGCACCGGATGGCTAAAAGACCTTATTAATGCTTTCGATTCAGAAACTGAGATAGTGCTTGGCTATGGAGCTTATGCACGGAAAGGTGGTTTAGTTAACTCCCTTATTCGTATGGATACTTTCCAGATAGGCTTGCAATATATGTCATTGGCTATGGCAGGGATGCCTTATATGGGTGTTGGGCGTAATTTAGCATACAAAAAATCATTATTTGTAAGGCAAAAGGGGTTTTCCCCTTATAACCATATTCCATCAGGTGACGATGACCTGTTTATTAATAAAGCAGCCAGCCGTTTAAATACCCGTATTGCCGCCTGCCCTGATTGTATAACCATTTCGGAACCCAAAGCAAGTCTTAAAGAATGGGTACGCCAAAAACGTAGGCATGTTTCCACCGCTAAATACTATAAGGGTTCAACCCTGTTCATTTTAGGATCTATTACCTTCAGTCAATATTTTTTCTGGTTTAGCTTCTTAGCCTTGTTATTCACCCCCTGGTGGAACATAGCATTAGCCTTATTCAGCATACGGCTTCTTATGCAAATGTTAATTTATGGTAAAGCAATGAAGAAGCTTGGCGAAAGCGATTTATTAGTATATTCGCCTGTTATAGAGGGATTGCTGCTTTTTGCCTTTTACCCGGGAGTAGCTATCTCTAATATGTTGTTTAAAGAAGTAAAATGGAAGACTTAGAACATTTATCAGCCAAGGCCTATCACGACTTCGAGCTCGTTAAACGGGCTATGGAAGGTGATCAGAAAGCCTATTCGGAGTTGATGAAGCGCTACTATGATTCTATTTACTTTATGATGCTGAAAATGGTTAAAAGCAAAGACGATGCTGATGACCTGACTATGGAAGCATTTGGTAAGGCCTTTAAAGGGCTTGCTCATTATACCCCCGACTATGCTTTTAGTACCTGGCTTTTTAAAATTGCCACCAATAACTGTATCGACCACATGCGGAGGCAAAAAATAAAACCTATTTCTATAGACAAGACTTATGAGAATGACGAAGGAGATGAAATGTCGATGGAGGTAAAATCGCAATACCTTGACCCCGAAGAAAAGTATATAAAGAAGCAGAAGATAAAGATTATGCATGACATTGTTGAGAAGCTGAAGCCCCGTTACCGCACATTGGTTGAGCTCCGCTACTTTAAAGAATGGTCGTACGAAGAGATAGCAGAACACCTCGATATGCCTATTGGTACTGTAAAAGGTCAGTTATTCAGGGCAAAGGAAATCATGCTGCATATCCTCAAAAATTCAAAAGACAAAATATAATTCCTTCTAATTTATGGCTGAAGCAGACGATATTTCTGTTTTGCTTAAGTATTTTCCATTATCTGAATCTCAGAAGTTCCAGTTTATTGAACTTGGCAAACTTTACCACGAGTGGAACCAGAAGATAAACCTTATATCGCGCAAGGATATGGAGCATCTATATCTGCATCATATTCTGCATTCGCTTAGCATTGCAAAACTTATTCAGTTTAAACCCGGCACTCGTATTATAGATGTAGGTACAGGTGGCGGCTTGCCCGGCATACCATTAGCCATTATGTTTCCCGAAAGTGCTTTTCTTTTAATTGATTCTACCGGCAAAAAAATAATGGTAGTGCAGGATATCCTTAAAAAATTGGGGCTGGAGAACGCAGCCGGAGAACAGGCTCGTGCCGAAGAAATAAAAGAAGATACAGATTTTGTTACCGGTAGAGGAGTAAGTGATATACAGGAGTTCTATAATAATGTAAGGCATCTTATTATGCCCAAAGGGACTAACAGTTTACCTAATGGTATTATTTATCTGAAGGGCGGAGAACTGAAAAAAGAATTAGGAAGGCTTGCCGGCGATGCAAGAATTACCCCTATAAATAAATGGTTTACCGAAGACTACTTTGAAAGCAAAATGATAGTGCATTTACGCACTAAATAACCTACCTGGCCGATTTAACATCAGCCTCAGTAACTGTATAGCCTTTATTGCCGAATGAATGTGTAATGTAATTGATTACAGCTGCGGCATCTTCATCGCTAAGTTCTTGAGCAGGCATTGAGCCGGTATATTTTTTGCCATCAACAGTTATCTCTTCCGAAGTACCTTTAATTAGTTGGGTAATGGCCCTCTTTTTATTGCTCAACAGGTAAGCAGAACCGGCTAAAGGAGGACAAACACGTGTAGCAGCACCATCTGCCGTATGACAACTAGCACATTTTGCCGTATAAATAGTTTTACCGGCATAGTAGGGCGAATTTTTTTCAGCATTTGCAACAGAATCCCTTACAGATTTTACATCTGCTTCAGTAACAGTAAAGCCATTATTATCGAATGAGTGAAACACATAGTTAAGCACAGCCGCCACTTCATCATCCTTTAAGTTGCTTTGTGCCGGCATAAGGCTATTATATTTCTTACCGTTCACCGTTATTGCATTTGAAGAGCCTAATATCACCTGTAGTATAGCCCTTCTTTTATCGGCCAATAAAAAATCAGATTTTGCCAAGGGGGGATAAGTACCTTCAAGCCCTGTACCATCGGGTTGGTGACAAACTATACAAATTCTTTGATAAACACCCTTTCCTGCAGCATAAGGAGAGTTATCTACCGGGGCCGCAGGAGGATTATTAGCCGGTGCCGATGCATTATTATTAGATGGGGAAGTATTATCGTTGCAGGCAAAAACAAAAATTGCAACCGCAAATAATAGTGTAATAAGTTTTCTCATGTTTGTTATTTTATCATCCCTGGTCATAGTCCACTACCACCACCGGTGTAAGCGGGTGCGACTGACAGGTAAGTATATAGCCCGATGCAACTTCGTCATCGGTAAGGGCATAATTCATATCCATATTAACTTTACCTTCTTTAACTTTTGCCCGGCAGGTAGCACAAACGGCACCCTTACATGAGAATGGGGCATCTATACCGGCATCAATGGCAGCATCAAGTATGGCGCTACCATTTGAAGAAAGCTGGAATGTAGTTTCTTTCCCATCCATAATAATAGTCACCTCGCTAATAGCTCCGGGAGATTTTGATATATCCTTCTTTACCTCTTCAACTATTGATGTAAAATACTCTATATGTATAAAGTTCTTGTTAACATTATTGTTCTCAAGTACATCTTTTACATTCTCCATCATTGGGCCAGGGCCGCATATGAAATATTCTATAACAGGGTTTCTTTCCACATATTTCGATAAAAGAACCTTCACCAGGTCTTTTGTGAGCATACCGGTAAGTTCTTGTGGAAACCCAACAGTTTGTGGCTTTTCAAAAACATAATGAACTACTAACCTTCCATTATTCATGGTTACCAGCTCATCCAGTTCTTTTTTAAATATGGTTGCAGCCTCATTATAGTTACCATAGAACAGGGTGAGTTTACTACCCGGTTCTGCTATAAGCGTGCTCCGGATAATAGACATCATTGGAGTGATGCCGCTACCACCAGCAAAAAGTGTGTAGTGTTTGCGGTTAGTATTCTTAAGCTCAGTATGAAAGTTCCCCATCGGGGTCATTATCTCAACACTATCACCTTTCTTTATTTTTTCATTTACATAGTTCGAGCCAAGGCCATTTTTCACCCTCTTAACTGCTATGCGCATAGGTTCTTTTAAAAGAGGACTACTACATATTGAATAGGAACGCCTAACCTCCTTACCATCAATGGTAAGCTTAAGGGTAAGGTGCTGGCCCTGTAAATAGGTATAATCTTTTTGCAGTTCTGAAGGAACATCGAAGGCTATTGAAACACAATCGGCAGTTTCGGGCTTAACTTCAGCAACAACTAGTTTATGGAATTTAGTCACAAGCTTTATATTTTAAAATTGAAAGCCCCCAAAATTAGAATTTTTTCTGTTGCAGGCTTGTGATTTTGATACTAATTGCCAATAGTTCAATAACTGTATATCTACCATGCAAAACAAGCTATAATGACTTTAAATACTCAGCGAAAGTGGAGGTTTTATACTTATCTGAAGAATAATATGATAACAAGGCTTTAAAATCAGACGCTTTATAATAGCCATATGCAGGTGCTCCTATTCGAGTCAATTGTTCATCAAGGAATACCGAAGCAGGGTAGTTTAACTTAGCATCAAGCAGGAAATTTGCAAATTCATTGGGGTTCCCCATTTTTGGGCTTTTATTTATATAAGTATTATTGTTAAAATGGATGGTATCAACTGTTTCCGCATTTAGCCTTACCGCATTATAATTGTCATTAATAAGTTCTACAATCTCAGGGTTAGAAAGAGTAGCAGAATCGAATGTATGACACCATTTACACCAATCAGTATACATACATATGTATATTTTTTTCTTGTTCTCTTTATTCAGGGCTATCGCCTTATCAAGGCTTACCCAATTAATAGTTGTTGAAGGTGTTTTTTCGGTCTTACCGCAACTTATCATTACAATAGACGCTATTATAATAAATACACTTTTACAGAGAGACTTAATATTTATCATTGGAAGGTATATTAGGTATACTCAAATTTAAAATTAATTGTGATAATTATTACATTTTGCAGATTTCAGCCAATTCTCCATTAAAATTATCATCCATCTCATCTATTCTAGTCCGAATAAATTATATTTGTGGTATAGAAAAACCGCAGCGATTATGTCAAATCTTTCAACACAGGAACTGGAAACAAAATTCCAGCAAAAGATAGATGCTAACGAATACATTGAGCCTAAGGATTGGATGATGGATAAGTATCGCTATAACCTCATCCGCCAGATATCTCAGCATGCTCATTCGGAAGTGGTAGGTATGCTGCCCGAGGCTAACTGGATTACCCGTGCCCCTAACCTACGCCGCAAAGCAGGCCTTTTAGCCAAAGTACAGGATGAAGCTGGTCACGGACTTTACCTTTATTCAGCAGCAGAAACATTGGGTATTAGCCGCGAAGAATTATTAAACCAGTTACTTACCGGTAAAGCCAAGTATTCAAATATATTCAACTACCCTACCTTAACCTGGGCCGATATAGGCGCCGTTGGTTGGCTGGTTGACGGAGCAGCTATTATTAACCAGGTTATGCTGCAAAGAGCCTCTTATGGGCCTTATGCACGTGCTATGATAAGGATCTGCCGCGAAGAAAGCTTTCACCAAAGACAAGGTTTTGAAATAATGGTTACTCTTTGCCAGGGAACAGCAGAACAAAAAGCTATGGCACAGGATGCACTTAACCGATGGTGGTGGCCATCTATGATGATGTTCGGACCGAACGACAAAGACTCCCCGCATAGTTCAGATATGGCTAAATGGAGGGTAAAACGTGAAAGCAATGACGACCTTCGCCAACGTTTTGTTGACAGGGTTGTGCCTCAAGCCGACTTTTTGGGTATTACAGTACCGGATGATAAATTAAAATGGAATGCAGCCACCCAACATTATGATTTTGGTGAGATTGATTGGACCGAGTTCCACAATGTTATAAATGGTAATGGGCCTTGTAACCGCGAACGCCTAAATGCCCGCATTAAAGCGCATGAGGATGGAAAGTGGGTACGCGACGCAGCAGTAGCATACGCCAATAAAAAACGCAAAAAAGCAGCATAATATATATATAATTATGGAACAAAAAGATACTCAATGGCCTCTTTGGGAGGTGTTTATTCAATCGAAATCGGGCCAACCATATAAACATGCCGGCAGCGTGCATGCAGCAGACAAAGAACTTGCTTTGCTCAATGCCCGTGATGTTTATACCCGCCGTAACGAAGGAACCAGTATTTGGGTAGTGCCAGCTGAATATATAGTAGCATCTACACCGGAAGAAGTAGGGCCATTTTTTGATCCTGCAAACGACAAAGTATATCGTCACCCTACCTTTTACGAAGTACCTGAAGGTGTAAAGTACTTGTAAAAGTACGTTTGCGTTAAGCTGTTCTGTCCAAATATCAACCCCATGAATTTGACAGTTTTTTTTAGGCTTGTCACCAATCTTAAACTATTACTCTGGTTATTGTTTGTAATAATTATTGTTATTGCATTGCAGCAATTCTATTTCGGGCAAACGCATATATGGAACCCGGCCATATATAAAATGTCTTTTTATAATCTTATCAATCATAAGGACCTTTATTCAGCCCAACAACTTTACCGAGGAGAGAACATTGACATATTCAAATACAGCCCTTCATTTGCCTTTCTTTATGCCCCGTTAGCAATTATTCCTTTGCAGCTAAGCATGATTCTGTGGAATCTTTTAAATGTGATTATATTTTTCTTTGCGGTAAAATCACTACCATTTAATGATAAAAAGAAATCAATTATTATATGGCTCACACTTCTTGAGCTCATCATATCAATTCAAAACAGCCAGAGCAATATTTTGATGGCAGGATTAATGATATTTTCATTTACCGCCATGGAAAAGAAAAATTTCCTGTTTGCCAGTTTATGCATTGTGTTATCTGCATATATAAAACTGTTTGGCCTTGTAGCTTTGCTCCTGATATTTTTCTATCCTGGTAAAACTAAATTCCTGATATATACTATTATATGGAGTCTTCTCATTTTTGTACTGCCACTAATAGTTATATCACTAAATGAATTAGTGCAGTTATACAAAAACTGGGGGACTATGCTTCAACATGATGCAATTATTTCTCAAGGACTTTCTATAATGGGGATACTCAAAAGCTGGTTCGGCGTAAATGCAACTAAGGCAATTCAAATTGCAGGACTAATATTATTATCAATCCCATTACTTGCCAATAAAATGCACTCAAACAAGCAATTTCGAATGCTATACCTGTGTTCTGCATTAATTTGGGTGGTAATATTTAATCATCGTGCAGAGTCACCTTCATTTATTATTGCCTTAACAGGGATAGTTATATGGTTCGTAATGCAGGAACCTAAGCCATTGATTACAATTTTTATTCTGCTTGCAATTGCAATAACTTCGTTAGCACATAGCGATCTATTGCCAGTGTCTTTCCGCATCAATTTTATTGACGCCTATGAAATAAAGGGATTACCATCATTTGTTTTATGGATAGTAATACAATATAAAATTTGTATTATGGCTTTTACGCCTCAATCTTTGCAGGCTCAAGGCTCCACTGATGAATGACAAAAATTGTAGAAGCGAGGAGTAGAAATGCTCCAGTTTGATGCAATACTCCCAACACAACAGGAACAGAATAAACAAGTGTAAATACTCCCAGCAAAAACTGTACACACAGCATACCTAATAATACATTTACACCATGCCTTTGAGTTGGTAATAATGCTATTTTACGTGCTTTAAACCAAACTAAAAACACAAGTATTGTAACTATATAAGCATTATAACGGTGTATGAACTGCACACCAGCAACACCATCGAAGAAGTTACGCCAAACCGGGGTAAGAGCTGTTATTTCAGGGGCTATCCAGTTTTCGCCCATCTTAGGCCATGTTGGGTCGAACTGACCTGCCCTGAGCCCGGAAGTAAATGCCCCATACATAATTTGAACGGCGACAAAGAAGAGTAATACGTAACACCATTTCTTTATAGAAGAAAATTGATTATCTGTTTTTTGTCTTGGATAAATTAAATCGAGTGCAACCCAAAACGTAAACCCAAATGAGAGAAGTGCTGTCATTAAATGGGCAGCTAAACGATAATGGCTTACATGCGGTTCATTGATCAAACCGCTTTGCACCATATACCAACCTAATAAACCTTGTAGTCCGCCTAATAAAAAAACACCAACAAGCTTCACCATTAGCTGTTTTGAAATGCATTTTTTTACCAGGAAATAAATAAATGGAAGAATAAAAACCACGCCAATTATATTGCCTATTGCACGGTGAATATATTCCCACCAGTAAATAGATTTATAATCTTCTATCGAGAAATAGCTATTGATCAATTTATATTCGGGAGATGCCTTGTAATGATCAAATGCCGATTGCCATTGCTCAGGCGTGTGCGGAGGAAATCCACCAACAAAGGACCATGTAGTGATCGATAATCCTGAGTGAGTTAAGCGGGTAATGCCACCTACAATAACCATAGCCCATATAAGTATGCAACCTGTAATGAGCCAAACTACTATGCCTTTATCGTATGATTTCATATTCAGGGCGAAATTACTAAAAAGCAGAAACGGTTATTTATGACTTAGGGCTTGTAATTAAAAAGCCAGAAGCTCCTCATAAAGCTCTTTCATTGGCAAGCCCATTACATTGGTATATGAGCCTTCAATTCTTTCAATACCTATCAAACCAATCCATTCCTGTATTCCATACGAGCCTGATTTATCATAAGGCTTGTATTTCTTCACATAATATTCTCTTTCCTCTACTGGTAAAGGTTTGAAATAAACATCGGTAAGTACGTGAAAAACTTTCCTCTTAGTACGTGAACGCAGGCAAACACCGGTAGCAACCCTATGTTTTTTGCCTGATAACTTACCCAACATGTCTATAGCATCTTTTTCATTAATGGGCTTAAGGAGTGATTGCTCCTCGTGCCAAACTATAGTATCTGCAGTAACAAGTATATACCCTTCAGGCAATTCATCATTTGCAAAAGCAGCCGATTTTTTTTCGGCTATATATTTGACTACATCCTCACATTGCAATTCGGCAGGATAAGATTCATCAACATCTTTTATCTTTAATTCAAACTTCAGTCCAATTTCTTCAAGTAGTTGCCTGCGTCTCAAAGATTGAGAGGCTAGTATAATTTTCATTTTCCCTGAAATAAAGTCTGTAAAATTCATAGGCTTAGTGTGATAAAATATAAGCGAATACAAATAAATAAGAAATTCCTGAAAGCATAAGCAATTTTAACCAAGTACTTATTTTATGAAAATCTTTTGAAGACTTAGCTTTAAATAAATTCAATGCAATCATTACTAATGGGGCTAATGTAAAACCTATTATATATGTAACCGACAACCACCCTTTTACCTGAATACATTTAACCAATAATATCGCAAGCAAAACAAAAACAAGCAGCAATACCATCCCAGTAAATACTTTTGCGGCTCTTACTCCCCAAGCAATGGGTAAAGTCCGGCAACCAGCATTCCTGTCCCCCTCAATGTCTTCAATATCTTTAACTATTTCGCGGGCAAGGGTTGTAAGAAAAGCAAAAACCGATATAGCTCCAATACCATATAAAATCGGAGTAAGATGCACACCGGTTGCAACTATATCGGCACGTGTGGCACAAGTATAAAGTTCAACAAAGCCGGCAGTAAATGGTACAAAGGCAATAAATAATGCAACCAGCAAATTGCCCACTAAAAGCATATACTTAAACGAAGTGGTGTAGAACCATAAACCCGAGGCATAAAAGAAAAACAGAAGCCCAAGATTAGGTAAGCCAATTTTAGTAGATGACCAACACCCTATTGCTATGCCGGTAATAGTTAGTACCCAATAAAGCAAAAGAGCCTGGTCGGGAGAAATAGAATTGCCCACAATTACTTTACCCGGTTTATTTATTTTGTCAGCGTTTACATCGTAATAGTCATTAATTATATATCCACCAGCTGCTAAGCATGTAAATGCAAGAGCAAAGACAAGGAATAAAGATTCGCTAAGCTGTAATGAGAAACCTTGTATTTTAAAATAGGGATATAAAAATGCATACCTGATCATATACTGCGTAAACAATATTATAATAAGGTTAGGAAAACGGACGAGCCGGAAAAAGGCCATTATCCTGTTCATAAAAGAAAACTATCCTGCATAAAAATAATTATGCCTGTGCTGTTGGGCCACCAAAGTTCATTGGTATGGCATTTACCTCGGTATCTTCTACTGTGCCATGAACTGATTCAAACTTCACCATATTTTCTTTCAATGCCTTGAGCAGCCTTTTAGCATGCTGAGGGGTAAGCAAAATTCTCGATTTTACTTTTGCCTTAGGCACACCGGGCATAATACGTATAAAATCAATTATAAATTCTGAATTAGAATGAGTAATAACCGCAAGGTTTGAATAAATGCCTTCGGCAACTTCTTCCGGCAATTCAATATTAATATTTACCTGATTTGGCTTATTGTTGTCTTCCATAGCTATTGATTTAATTACTGTAGACGGCAAAGGTAGTATTTAAAGAGCAAATGAAATTAGGTTGAAAGCCATCAATAGGCAATAAGAACTGATATAAAGACATATATAATAATAAAACAAGTAAAAAATGAGTTTTTAACATATTTCTTAAGTTTTTATGATAAAGCTATTTGCTATTCCAATTTTATTATTTTTGCAGCCAATTTAAAAATGACGACCATGACAAATAAAAATGATGCCTCTATCGAAGCAAGAGTAAAAAAGATCATCGTTGACAAATTAGGCGTTGATGAAAAAGAAGTAACCCCACAGGCTAGCTTCACCAATGACTTAGGCGCTGATTCTCTCGATACAGTTGAGCTTATCATGGATTTTGAGAAAGAATTTAACATTGCCATCCCGGATGAGCAAGCTGAAAAAATCAACACTGTAGGCGAAGCTATCGCTTATATTGAAGCTAACGTTAAGTAATATTCCCTTGCATTTTCAATGCAGTTAAAACGCGTAGTTGTTACAGGAATAGGTGCCCTTACCCCCATTGGCAATAACCTGGCAGAGTATTGGTCAGGACTTATTGCAGGGAAAAGCGGTGCCGCTGCTATTACCCGTTTTGATGCTTCAAAGTTTAAAACCCGGTTTGCTTGCGAACTGAAAGGGTTTAAAGTTGAAGACCACTTTGAACGCAAAGAAGGAAGAAAAATAGATCCATATGCCCAGTATGGATTAGTTGCTGTAGAAGAAGCCATAAAAGATTCGGGCCTTGACCTTGATAAGATTGACCGTGATAGAGTTGGGGTAATCTGGGGTTCGGGTATTGGCGGCTTAGATACATTTCTTGAAGAATGTATGAACTTTGCCCGCGGAGACGGAACACCTCGTTTCAATCCTTTCTTTATTCCAAAAATGATAGTTGATATCCTTTCGGGCCATATATCCATAAAATATGGCTTAAGAGGTCCTAACTTTACTACCGTTTCAGCCTGTGCTTCATCTACCAATGCATTAATTGATGCCTTTACCTATATACGATTAGGTAAGGCGAATATTATTGTTTCCGGAGGATCAGAAGCTGCTATTGATCAGGCAGGTATAGGCGGATTTAATGCTATGAAAGCATTATCGGAACGTAATGACTCTCCTGAAACAGCATCCCGCCCTTTTGATAAAGACCGTGATGGTTTTGTAATGGGCGAAGGAGCTGGTTCTCTTATATTAGAGGAAATGGAACACGCACTGGCACGCGGAGCAAAAATTTATGCAGAAATAGCCGGTGGCGGAATGACTGCTGACGCGCATCATATGACTGCTCCACACCCGGAAGGATTGGGAGCTATTAATGTAATGAAACTTGCATTGGAAGATGCAGGAATGCAGACTACCGATATCGACTATATTAATGTACACGGCACTTCAACACCTCTTGGTGATATAGCCGAAACAAAAGCAATTTTAAAGGTATTTGGCGAACACGCCTACAAACTTAATATAAGTTCTACAAAATCAATGACAGGGCACTTACTTGGTGCTGCAGGCGCTGCTGAAGCAATAGCTTGCATTATGGCAGTGAAGGATGGCATCATTCCTCCTACTATTAACCACTTTACCGATGACCCTGAGCTTGACAACAAGCTGAACTTTACGTTTAATAAAGCCCAGAAGAGGAATATAAACGCTGCAATAAGCAATACATTTGGCTTTGGGGGGCACAATGCCTCGGTTATTGTTCGCAAGTTTGAGAAATAAAAGAAAGGCAACACCTTTCTCTCAATAATACACAATGGACATTCCTGAAATTTTAAACCATCTTGGTGAAGAACATGAGCGCTATTTTAATGCCGTTGCACCACCTGTTATACAAAGCAGTAACTTCTGTTATAAGACTGTAGCTGACTTCCGTAATGCTATTGCTCATGAGACACATATACCGACCTATACCCGCGGAGCCAACCCTACAGTTTCCATATTGCACAAAAAACTGGCAGCCCTTGAGAAAGCAGAAGATGCCCTTGTATTTGCCAGCGGAACTGCTGCTATAACAGCTTCAGTAATGTCTTTAGTTAAAGTCGGAGACCATGCTATTTGTGTACAAAAACCTTATAGCTGGACCAATGCCCTTCTTAATAAATACCTTGTCAATTATGGTGTTACTACAACCATGATTGATGGAACACACATTGAGAACTTTGAAAAAGCAATAAAACCTAATACCAAGCTTATTTATTTAGAGTCGCCTAATTCGATAACCTTCGAATTACAAGATATTGAGGCTGTTTCTACACTTGCACACAAACATGGAATTAGTGTTGTGATAGATAATAGCTATTGTTCACCACTTTGTCAAAACCCACTGGAACTTGGTGCTGACCTGGTTCTTCATTCTGCAAGTAAATATATTGGTGGGCATAGCGACCTTGTTGCGGGCGTTGTATGTGGATCAAAAGTGCGGATTGAAAACATGTTTGCTAAGGAGTTCATGAACCTCGGTGCAATAATATCTCCCAATGATGCATGGCTTATGATACGTAGTTTACGCACGCTTCAACTCAGGATAGATAAAGCAGTATCTACCACGCCACAAGTAGTTGAGGCTTTGATAGGGCATCCGAAAATTGAAAAAATATACTATCCGTTCTTGAAAAGTAACCCTCAATATGAACTGGCAAAAAAACAAATGAAAGGCAGTCCGGGGTTGTTTTCTCTATTACTTAAAACTGATATTAAAGGTGTAGAAAGATTCTGCGATAGCCTCAAACGCTTTCTTATGGCAGTTTCCTGGGGCGGGCATGAATCATTAGTCATACCTTTTTGTGCTATAGCTGAAGAAAACAGGAAAGCTAACGATATGCCTGATAATCTAGTCCGTTTTTTTATCGGTATTGATGAAGTAGAATACTTGAAACAAGATATTCTACAGGCCCTCGATAAAATTTAATCAGCTTATTCTTTCAATAGAAGCCATATAAAATCCGTCGTGGCCAGATTCAGAAGGCAGTATTTTTTTCTCTGCAATCTTTTTATAACCCGGATTTTCAGAAAGAAATTTATCAACCGCATGCTCATTCTCTGAAGGTAAAATACTACAAGTAGCATAGATAACTTTGCCACCCACCTTTGCCATTTTAGAATAAGAAGAGAGTATCTCGGTTTGTTCAACCGTAATTCTGTCAATACTTTCTTTACTAAGTTTCCATTTCAAATCGGGGTTACGTTTAAGCACGCCCAAACCCGAACAAGGCACATCCAATAATAAACGATCTGCTGTTTTCTCCATACGCTTAATTACTTTCGATGAAGTAATGGCGCGTGGCTCTATGATACTAACACCAGCCCTGGCAGCACGTTTTTGCATCTCTTTCAATTTCCATTCATGTACGTCCAATGCAAGTATTTTACCCTTATTCTGCATTAAGGCAGCAATATGCAAAGTCTTTCCACCGCCACCGGCACATGCATCTACCACACGCATACCGGGTTTTACATCCATAAAATAGGCCACTTCTTGCGATGATGCATCCTGCACCTCAAACCAGCC
>JABCZW010000013.1 GCA_013289475.1 Bacteroidota bacterium | reverse complement strand
TTTTAAAGCGCACACGCGGTTACTACGGCGCTAAAAAGAATGTATTTACTATTGCCAAGAATACATACGAAAAAGGTTTAAAGTATGCTTATCGCGACCGTAAAACCAAAAAGCGCAATTTTCGCGCATTGTGGATCCAGCGTATCAATGCCTCTACCAGGCAATATGGTATATCATATTCTGAATTTATGAATATGGTTATAACTAAGGGCATACAGCTCAACAGGAAAGTTCTTGCTGATTTGGCAATGAACCACCCTGAAGCCTTTAAAAAGGTTGTTGATACTGTAAAGTAGTCTTTAGTTCTGCTATAGATTGTTAAAAGGATTCCTCTGTGAGTCCTTTTTTTGTTGTATCTTAGTAACAAATCCATTTAAAAAAGGAAAGCATTTTTTGTGAAAAAAGCGATTGGTATACTTTTCTTATTCGTCATCACTATTAATTTGTTTGCGCAGTCTGATACTGTTTATGAGTATTCGTTCGGCGGCATACAAAATGATAACTGTAACCAGATAAGGACTACGTCTGACGGAGGCTACATAATGGTGGGCACTACGAATAGCTTTGGTCATGGTGCTAATGATTTTTATGTAATTAAAGTTGACTCTCTTTTCCATCACCAATGGTCGACAGCATTGGGCGGACCAAGCAGCGATGAAGGATATTCTGTGACCCCAACACTCGATAAAGGTTATGCATTTGTAGGTTATAGTTATGTAAATAGTACTAATGGATATGATGTGTTAATGATAAAAACAGACTCGAAGGGTAATGTGCAATGGCAGAAAACTTATGGTGGCTCCGACTGGGATTTTGGTTATAGTATTCAGCAAACCCTGGATAGTGGATACGTAATTTGCGGGCAGACATATAGCTATGGCTCAGGAAATGGAGATGTATACGTAATACGTACGGATAAACTGGGTGATACGCTATGGACAAAAGCAATTGGCGGAACAGGATACGATATTGGTAATGCAGTGCATGTCGTTAATGATTCGCTTTACTATATTGCAGGAACAACAACGAGCGGACTTTCTGTTGGCGATACCAATATTTACTTTATTAAAATAAACAATAATGGCCTTATTGAGAAGGATACAACCTTCGGTGCCAGTGCCCAGTCTATTAATGTCGGGCATTCTATTGAAGGTGCCTTAAATAACGGCCTTATTATTTCCGGGTATGCAAACATCAGGAATAGAAGCTATAGCAGCCCACTATTTATAATGCTTGATAGTAGCGGGAAAATGCAAAAATTTGATTCAATATATTACCCGGGTGAGGAATATAGTAATGATGCCATGCAATGTCCTGACCGCACTTTTATTTCGGCGGGTGCAAGTAATATACCAGGGTATGGAGAGTTTGATCTTATTGCAATGCGTTTATATCAACCCCCACTTTATTTCTGGTGGGCTGCTCCAAGCGAAGGCGGTAAAGGTGAGGATATTGGTACTTCATGTGCCATCTCAAAAAATAGTAATGCTGTTTTCGCGGGATGTTCTAATAGTACAGATAGTTCAGTTGGATTTCCGAAATTGTCCATAGGCCTCTACGATGTTTTTGTTTGCCGTTTTAAAAATTGCGACAGTATCATACAGGACAATAAATTATATCATAAAATCACCCGGTTTCAGGACACTTTGCCACCTTTAGCAATTGATGAGCAAGCTCCGCCAACACTAATGGTAAAGGTTTTCCCAAACCCTGTGGCAACAGATGCAACCATAGTAGTGCAAGGCGAATTGGCAGATAAATACTGGGTTAACTTATATGACATGAATGGTAAGAGTATTATGGAAGGTAAAGAAATGACAAAATTGGGCCACGGGCAAGTCATATTCCATTTGGTAAAAGGTAATTTACAGTCAGGAATATATTTATTTAAAGTATTCGATAAGAATAATAATTCAGCAAACGGGAAGATAATAATAGAGTAAGTTTTATGCAAAAGAAAGAAAGTGATAAGGAAACAGAAGGTTTAAGGCTCAATAAATATATTGCAGATACCGGTTATTGTTCACGACGTAAGGCTGATGAGATTATTTTTGCCGGCAGGGTTACTGTAAATGGGCATTTAATGATTGAACCAGGCCGTCGTGTAAAAAATAGTGATGTAGTTATTGTAGAGGGCCAACGCTTAAAGCAACCACAACGTTGTTACATATTGCTCAATAAGACCAAGGATGCTATAAGCACAGTGTCTGATGAGCGTGACCGCAAAACAGTTATGGACCTAATTCAGGGCGCTACCAAGGATAGGGTTTACCCAATCGGCAGGCTCGACAGGAATACCACAGGCATATTGCTGCTTACTAATGATGGTGAGTTGGCAAATCGCTTATCACACCCGTCAGGTGAGATGCGGAAGGTATATAAAGCCAGGTTAGATAAGCCTTTGCCTTATGCAGACTTAAAAAAAATACGTAATGGTGTAATGCTGGAAGATGGTTTTGCAAAGCCTGATGAAGCCAGCTACGATAAAAATGGAGATGAAACTTCTGTAGTGTTAACGCTACATATTGGTTGGAATCGTATAGTAAGGCGCATTTTTGAAACCCTTGGTTACAAGGTTAAGGCACTCGACAGGGTTAGCTATGGAGGACTTACATTGCACGGCGTTCCACGTGGAGACTGGCGCTACCTTACACCCGAAGAGGTGAGGAAGCTTTACGGCTCCAAATAAATCTTTTTATAACGCCAACTGGAAGGAGGAAACAGGCTTTGCCTGCGTTAGTTGTCTATAACGTTTTCCGGAAACTTTATGGTGTGAGTCTGGTCTTTGAATTTAAAGACAACTTTATAGTTGTTTTGAATATTGGTTGCGCCGTCAAAGAACATATTCAATGAAGTACGGGCAGTTTTGAAGTAGGAAGCAATTACAATAAATCTTTCAACACGGGTAGCAGGCGCTTTGCCGTTAATGGTAGCATGGCCTTCTAAAATAGCAGTTATGGCTTCGTTTATCAAAGCAAGGTCAACACCTCTAACAGTGTTCCTGACTTTGTTTGGCAGGTCCTCTAAAAATTCTTTTCTCGAAATGTGATTTACCGTGCCGGTATTGCCATTGTTGCTGTGTGAATTCATTGTAAAAATGTTTAATAGTTGTAGATGTACTTAGTCATGCAATATACAACTATTTAATGGATAATTAGTGAACTAATTTCCTGAAATTTCTTGCTTGAAAAGATGCTTATTCCACTACCTCCATTAGTGTTCTGAAAGCAGTGAACTTATCCTGGAATCTCTTTATTCCTTCCTGCTGCATGTGTGGTGCATGCTTCTCTTTATAGGTATGATATTCCTTTAAACTATGGCATGAGTATTGAATGGAGTAGGTGGTGCCACTATCTTCTACATCTAATAGGCGCGACATACGATAGCCGGTAAAAAGCCCGGTGCTAAGCATTTCGGGAATATGTTCTTTTTGCATCCATTCCAGCCATTTGTGGTGAATGTCATCATCAACATTTATGGTTACGTTGTATAATATCATAAGCTATAAATAATTGCTAATATAACGTTCTATCAAACGCGGAACTGCGTATTGATTTATCTTTTTCTTCTCTGCCCAAAAGCAATCGTTTGGCAGTTTTTTTAATGTTTTGCCGATTTTTATTTTGATGAATTGTGCATTGAGCCTTTGATGGCTGAGTATATGTTTGTATGGGGTGGACACAGATTCAATGACTGGGTTGGCAGTTGAAAGAATTGCTTTTAGTTCTTTATTGCTAATTAAGTTTTCTGGTGTAATAGCCTTCTCGGTTTCAATACATGGAAAATCATTTAAGCCTTTCCATATATCATTGCCTTTTCGGTTTCTGAGTAACAAGCTATCTCCTTTAGATACTACAATATAATTCAAGAAGCGGTCTCTCACTTTTGTTTTACCTTGTTTTACCGGAAGCATACCGGTTTGCTTTTTAGCATATGCATAGCAGGCTAATTGCACGGGACATTCCGGGCAGTTTGGGCTTTTAGGGGTACAGCATAAAGCACCCAGTTCCATTATGGCCTGGTTGTAATTACCAGGATTGTTTTTAGGGAGCAATTCAGCTGCTGCTTCCCATATCTTTTTTTTGCCTTCGGTTGAATCTATCGGAGTTGAAATACCCAGCAGCCTTGAATAAACACGTAATACATTTCCATCGACTACAGGATAGGGTAGTTTAAACGCTATGGATGTAATTGCTGCTGCGGTATAATCTCCCACACCTTTTAATGCACGTATTGATTCATAATCGATAGGGAATTTGCCTTTATACTTAGCGACTATTTCTTTTGCTGCGTGGTGCATGTTTCGCGCCCGGGAATAATAACCAAGGCCCTGCCAAAGCTTTAATATGTCATGTTCTGATGCTACAGCAAGTTTCGATACCGTTGGATACTTTTCTATAAAGCGATTGTAGTAATCCCAGCCCTGGTTTACCCTTGTTTGCTGCAATATTACTTCCGATAGCCATATTTTATATGGATCGTTGGTGGCCCGCCAGGGCAGGTCGCGCTTATTCACATCATACCATTTCAATAACTTATGGCTCCAATCACCCATTTTTACTCTAATAGTCTTCAAAAATACTTATTACACCCGACCTGCACGAATAAACCATTAACCTTCTTTAACAGTCTTAATACTTGAGATTTTGTTATTTTTGACCGTATAATAAACCTGAGAACGTGAAGAAACTCATATTATCTATAGCTTTAAGTTTGTGTGCTGTTGCATTATTTGCCCAGGAAGAAACTATTGATGCCAAAGCCAATGGCATTTTACAATCGCTTAGCAAGAAGACGAAGGCTTACAAATCTATTAAGGCTGACTTTAATATAACCATGTATGGTAAGGATAAAAAGGTTACCGAAACCCAGAAAGGTAAATTGATTGTAAAGGGTGGTAAATACAAACTTGAAGTAAAGAACCAGGTTGTTATATCGGACAGTACTACCATGTGGACCTACCTGAAAGATGCCAACGAGGTGCAGATAAATAATGTCGATCATACCGATAAAGGAACTATTTCTCCAACCAATATTTTTACCATTTATGAAAAAGGCTTTAAAAGTCATTTTGATAAAGAAGAAACAGTGAATGGTGTAACTACAGAGCACATTGATCTTTACCCTAAGCATCCTGAAAAGGAAAAGTACCACACTTTAAAGTTGACTATTGATAAGACCAAGAACCAGATTACCGGAATACAAGTTTTAATGAAAGATGGTACCACAGTAGAATATACCATCGATACTTTTTCTGCAGATACAGATTTATTAGATGCTACTTTTAAATTCAATACCAAAGATTACCCCGGTATTGATGTAGAAGATCTGAGAGAGTAATTCTATACCAATATTGTTTCTATAGTATTTGCCTGCGATAATACTTTATGCACCGGGCAGGAATTAGCAATACCTACTAATCTTTCTCGTTGAGCCTCATCAAATGGGCCAACAATATGCAGTTTCCTTTTAAATATGTTTTTCTTGTCTTCAGTGGTGATTTTTTCTACTTCGACCGAGATACTTTCAACTGCCATTTTTTTATGATTCATGTACATTTTTAATGTGGCAGTAGTACAAGAAGCAAGCGCTATACAAAGATATTCGCTGGGGCTGGGGCCTTTGTCCTGCCCACCATTTGACAGAGGTTCATCAATAATTACTTTGTGCTGGCGCACTGTGCCGGCCATTTCAAAATCTGTCTTGCCAAGGGTAACCGTTGCAATTGCTGACATCTTATTTAATTTTAAATTCTGAATTTTAAATTTTTAATTGAAACGCCTAAGGTGCTCACTTTTATTAACTGTTATTACGGTTCTCATTCATAATTCAGCATTCATAATTCATAATTTAAAGCCATAGGCTTTACGCTACCTCGGCATATACACGCCCTATATCTTCAAGGGTTTCTAAAAGCCCGGCATATGAATCGCAGGTAACGAGTTTCATTCTGTAATCTTTAAAGTTATCCATGCCTTTAAAATAGCTTGAGTAATGCTTGCGCATTTCAAGTATTCCAAGCTTTTCACCTTTCCATTCAACCGATTTTACAAGGTGGGTGCGGCATACGCTAATTCTTTCTTCAAGGGTAGGAGGGGCAATAAGTTCGCCTGTCTTAAAATACTGTTTAATCTCGCGGAATATCCAGGGGTAACCAATACTGGCTCTGCCTATCATTACACCATCCACTCCATAGCGGTTCTTCATCTCTTGCGCAACAGCAGGTGATGTTATATCTCCATTGCCAAAGATGGGTATCTTAATCCGTTGGTTGTTCTTTATATCACCTATCAGGGTCCAGTCAGCCGGACCCTTGTACATTTGTTTGCGGGTACGGCCGTGTATTGTAAGGGCCTGTATACCAATATCCTGCAGGCGTTCGGCTACTTCCATAACATTTTTGGTGGTATCGTCCCAGCCAAGGCGGGTTTTAACAGTAACGGGCAAGGAAACGGCTTTCACAATTTCTGAGGTCATTTGCACCATCTTGGGAATGTCCTGCAGTAATGCCGCTCCGGCGCCTTTGCATGCTACCTGTTTAACAGGACAGCCGTAATTAATATCTATCAGGTTGGGGTTTGCCTTTTCTGCAATAATGGCTGCTTCGCGCATCGATTCTATACTGCTGCCAAATAACTGAATACCAATGGGCCTTTCGTGTTCAAATATGTCTAGTTTCTTAATACTTTTAGCTGCATCGCGTATCAACCCTTCTGACGAAACAAACTCTGTATAAAGCATATCGGCCCCTTGTTCCTTACACACATGGCGGAAGGGAGGGTCGCTCACATCTTCCATGGGAGCAAGCAAAAGAGGGAAATCCCCGAGTTCTATATTGCCGATTTTGGTCATTATACTAAATGGTTACATTTGCAAAGATATTGCAAAAGCATGAATATGGAGCAAATACGGCGTCCGGCACCATTTGACAGTGTACCAAGCTATGCACAATTTTTTGTTTTATTCGGCTTGTTTGGGGTTTGTTTAGTGGGTTTCAGCTTTTTAGGTTTAGATATAGCTACCTGGTTAACTCACACAACCATGGGGCAACTTGAAAGTATGAATAACCTCAATGACCCCAATGTTATTTCAGGTTTAAAGATTGAGCAGATCATTAGTTCATTTGGTGGGTTTATTGTTCCGGCATTAATATTTGCGCTTCTGGCATCTTCAAACAAGCTTGAGTATTTGCAGATAAACAAATTGGGCAGGTTTAGTACATTAATTATTGGCGGATTATTAATGTTGTGTGCCTTCCCTCTTATAAATTTCCTGGGAGAATGGAACAGCCATCTTCAATTACCGGCCTCCATGAAAGATATACAGGATTTAATCAAGTCGATGGAAGATAAGGCAGGTGCAGTTACTGATGCTTTTATGGGGCATCAGACCATTGGAGGGCTTTTAGAGAACTTATTTATGGTTGGATTACTTGCTGCAGTTGCTGAAGAATTATTTTTTAGAGGATGCTTGCAGAAGCTTATTATTAAAGCCACAGGCAATATACATGCGGGTGTATGGATTACCGGTATTTTATTCAGCGCTATTCACTTTGAGTTCTTCGGATTTGTGCCACGTATGTTAATGGGGGTTTACCTTGGATACCTTTTTGTATGGTCTGGCTCTTTATGGGTAAATATATTTGCCCACTTTGTAAACAACACTACTGTTGTATTCCTCATGTACCTTGAAGAAAGGAATATTGCACCTAAGAAGGTAGAAGAAATTGGTACTAATAGTGGCGAGATCATCTATGTAATTGTAAGTGCATTACTAGTTATTGGCCTGCTTTTTGTGATTTACCGAATGGAACACAAGAAAACGGAAATTTCTATTACTTAGTCCCGCTACCAAACTGCATCAAGTAGTTTTTAATAAAAGTATCTAAGTCACCATTCATTACACCCTGTACATCCGATGTTTCAAAATCGGTACGCAGATCTTTAACAAGCTTATATGGGTGCATTACATAATTACGTATCTGTGAACCCCATTCAATTTTCTTTTTGCCGCTTTCAATAGTCGCAATAGTTTCCATCTTCCTGCGCATCTCCCGCTCGTAAAGCTGAGATTTTAACATGTGCATGGCCTTGTCCTTATTTTGTAGTTGCGAACGCGATTCCTGGTTCTTAATAACAATACCCGAAGGCTTGTGATAGAGGCGCACTGCTGTTTCCACCTTATTCACGTTCTGTCCACCCTTACCACCCGAACGGAATGTTTCCCATTCTATATCTGCGGGACTTATAAGTATATCAATAGTTTCATCAATTAATGGATAAACATAAACTGACGCGAATGATGTATGTCTACGTGCGTTGGCGTCGAATGGAGAAATGCGGACAAGCCTGTGCACGCCATTTTCGCCCTTTAAATACCCGAATGCAAATTCTCCCTGCACCTCTAAGGTAACCGATTTTATACCCGCTGTTTCACCTTCCGAAAGTTCTACTTCTCTGACAGTGTATCCTTTCTTCTCGGCCCACATAAGGTACATACGCATAAGCATATATGCCCAATCCTGGCTTTCGGTGCCACCTGCACCCGAATTTATTTCTATAACGGCATTTAAATGATCCTCTTCAGAACCAAGCATGTTTTTAAACTCCAGATCCTCTATCAATTTCAGAGTCTGGTTGTACTGTTCATCTAATTCCTTTTCAGTAACTGCTTCCTGCTTAAAGAAATCGTAGGTAAGAATAAGGTCTTCCGTACTCTTTTCCAGTTTGCTATATGCTTCGGTCCAGTTCTTCTGGCTTTTTATCTGTTTCAGTATAACTTCCGCTTTCTTGGGGTCATTCCAAAATTCGGGTGCCTGTGTTACAGTTTCCTCCTCAGCAATCTTTTTTAACCGTTTGTCGATGTCAAAGATGCCCCCTCAGCGCATCAAATCGCTCCTTCACCCCTTTTACCTGGTCTTGTGTAATCATAAAGGTATTATATGTAAGCTAAAGCCTACGTTATTAACTAATTCTCTTCTGTCTTAATAAATATCAGGATAAGATGAAGGATCAACTTCATTCATAATACCATAAACCGCATCAAAAATATCTTCAACCGATGGCTTAGAGAAGAAATCTCCATCTGAACCATAAGCAGGGCGATGGTCTTTCCCTGTTAATGTTCTTGGTGCCGAATCAAGATATTGATATCCTCCTTGTTCTTCCAACACTTTTTCCATCATATAAGCACTTGCACCACCTTTTACATCCTCATCAAGGAATAATACCCGGTTGGTCTTTTTTAACGATTCAACAATAGTATGGTTGATATCGAAAGGCAATAATGTTTGCACGTCAATTATTTCAACCGAAATATTTTCTGCTTCCAGTTGTTGTGCTGTTTCCATAGCCATGCGGCAGAGCGGGCCATAGGTAACGATAGTTACATCTTTCCCTTCTCGAATAACTTCCGGTACACCCAATGGCAGTTTAAATTCTCCAAAGTTTGAGGGTTTGCGCTCTTTTAAGCGGTAGCTGTTTAATGGTTCTATAACGAGGCCCGGTTCGTTTGATGAAAGTAAAGTGTTGTAAAATCCTGCAGCCTGTGTCATATTGCGCGGTACGCATACATAAATTCCACGCAGTGAATTTATAATCATACCCATGGGCGAACCGCTGTGCCAGATACCTTCGAGCCTGTGTCCGCGTGTACGGATAATTACCGGTGCACGTTGTGTGCCTTTGGTTCTGTAGGCAAGCGTTGCCAAATCATCGCTTAATATTTGTAAAGCGTATAACAGGTAATCGAGGTACTGAATTTCAGCAATAGGCCGGAGGCCGCGTAATGCAAGGCCTATCGCCTGTCCAATAATTGTAGCTTCACGAATGCCGGTATCAAATACGCGCTCTTCACCATATTTTTTTTGCATGTTTTCAAGCCCCTGGTTAACGCCACCAAGTTTTCCTGAGTCCTCACCAAATATTACAACTTGAGGGTATTTATCGAGTATAGCATCAAAATTATCCCGCAGTATTTCGTGCCCGTTTATGCTTTCATCATTATCGTATTGGGGTCTTACTTCATTGACCGCAAGTACCTCGTTTGTATATAGAAAAGAATTGTATCTCTCAGCGTTCTTTTCTGCGAAAGCGTTATTGAATTTCTGTAATGCTTCGCGGGCAGGAGAACTATCATTACGGGTAAGCCTTAAAGTTTTCTTCATTGCAATAACAACATCTTTACGCAATGGATCTTTAGCTGCTTTTATTTCAGCAATAAATTTATTTACCGCATCTAAATGTGGCGTTCCTTCAACCGCCGCAAGTATAAGAGTAATGGCTTCTGCCGTATCTTGCTTAATAGGTTCAAGGTAGGCGGTCCATGCTTTATTACGTGCTTCTTTTACAGCTTCCTTCGCTTTTTCTTCAATATCATTTAATTCTTCCTCTTTGGCAATGGCGAATTTTAATATCCATTCACGCATCTTTTTTAAGCCATCAAAATCTTTTTCCCATTGCAAGCGCTCAGGCGATTTGTATCGTTCGTGTGAGCCTGATGTTGAGTGTCCCTGGGGTTGTGTTACTTCTTCAACGTGAATTAATACCGGAACGTGCTCATCTCGGCAAATAGCAGCCGCTTTTTTGTATGTATCACAAAGTGCGGAATAGTCCCAGGCCTTTACTTTAAACATTTCATATCCAGGTGCCTTTTTATCTTGTTGCATTCCTTTCAATGCCTCATAAATATCTCCTTTGGTAGTTTGGTATTTTTTTGGTACCGATATTCCGTAGCCATCATCCCATACCGATATGAGCATGGGTATCTGCATTACGCCTCCGGCATTTATTGCTTCCCAAAAAAGACCTTCAGATGTGCTCGCATCGCCAATAGTTCCAAAGGCTATTTCATTTCCTTTTTTGCTGAATTTTTCAAATTCTGGTGCTTGCAGTAAGGGGTTCGTTCTGAACAATTTTGATGCAAGTGCTAAACCTAATAACCTTGGCATTTGGCCGCCTGTAGGTGATATGTCAGACGATGAGTTGTATTTAGAAGTAAGTTCTTTCCATGAGCCATCGGGGTTAACCGAATGGGTTGAATAATGCCCACCCATTTGCCTGCCTGCCGAAGATGGTTCTGCTGTAATATCAGCATGTGCATATAAACCTGCAAACCATTCCTGTAATGTAAGTGCTTCAATAGCAAACATAAAGGTTTGGTCGCGGTAATACCCTGACCTGAAATCGCCATGCTTGAAAGCTTTAGCCATAGCAATCTGGGCTACTTCTTTACCGTCACCAAAAATTCCAAATTTTGCTTTCCCCGATAATACTTCTTTACGACCAAGTAAACTTGCTTCACGGCTTTCATTGGCTATGCGGTAATCCTTTAGCATTGCGCTCCTGAATTCCTCAAATGATATTTCGTTCTTCTGCGACAAGTTTTGTAGTTCCTCAGTTTTAGGCATGTCAATATTGTAATAAATATACTTACTCTTAAGAAAGAAGCAAAGTTAGGATTTGTTTTATAGAAGCTACTGTTTAAGCTATTATTTTTTTGCTAATCTATAAGCCTTTGAAAAGTGTACTTTTATACTTTTGATCTTTCTAACAAATTCATTTGAAAATACTTAGCCAATACCGAAACCTTATACTAATCATTCTTTCATGGGTAGTGGTAGGAATGTATATGGGGCCTGTTATATACATCTATTTACCAATTACCTTGTTTGTTATGAGGTCGAGAGGTCAATATATGGAAATGCTTCTAGGGTTTCTACTGATGCTTATTCTATCGGATAGCCGGGTGGAAAGGCTCCACTTTGCAGCAAATGCTAAAGAAATATACATTATTCTTTTAGGCATTTTTCTCTTTACAGACAGGAAAATATTTACTGTACTTAGCAGATTTTATTTAAGCTTTATTCCTTTTTTTATTGTGGCTATATTATGTGTTTTTAATTCTCCTTCTGAAAATTCTTTTAATGCAATTGAAAAAACAGTTTCATATATTCTGCTTTTGTTTGTAGTGCCAAATTATGTTCAGCAGGCATATATAACTAAGGGGAGGGAATTTTACAAAATACTTATTTATTTGGGAGCAACAATACTGTTAATAGGCTTTGTTTTTAAGTTTTTAAATCCTGCAATGGTAACAAGAGAGGCGCGTTATGAAGGATTATTTGGTAACCCTAATGGCTTAGGTATATTTTCGTTGCTCTTTTTCTTATTGGTTGCCGTGGTAAACGACCTGAATCCGAATTTATTTGATAGGCGTGAAAAGACAGTTATTTATGCTGCAATTATAATATCTATAGTTTTGTCGGGTTCACGAGGCAGCCTTTTCGGCATACTTATCTATTTTCTGTTTTCCTCCTTTTATAAAATATCGCCTTTTCTTGGCAGTTTTGTTGTTATATTATTTATTGCAGGATACAGTTATATATCGAGCAACCTGGTAGGTGTAATCAGCTCTGTTGGGTTACAGGATTATTTGCGCGTTAGTACTCTCGAAGCGGGTTCCGGGCGATTTATTGCATGGCAGTTTTCATGGAAGCATATACAAGAAAGCTTTTGGTTGGGTAGGGGATTTGAGTTTACCAATTACCTTTTCGATATTAAGGAAAATGTTATTTATCTTCAAGCTTTAGGGCATCAGGGTAATGCCCATAATTCGTATATTACATTGTGGCTTGATACAGGATTAATAGGTGTTTTGGCCTATATTTTTGCATTTGCCGGTTCTTTTATTAAAGCTGCCCGTAAAACCAGGTTGGCTCTTCCCATAATGTATGCTTCGCTGTTTTCTTCTTTTTTTGAATCATGGCTTACGGCTTCATTAAACCCCTTTACCATTGTACTGTTTATTGTTTTATCTATACTTACAAGTGATGTCATTATCCCGGCAAAAGCCAAGATTGCTGTTCCTGTACAGTGAGCTGGCTGATTATTTTTTGGCCTGTATCAAAAAACTTACATCGGTTTATGATGTTGAGGTACATGTAATTCATTGGCCGGTAAATAGTGAAGCCCCGTTTTCTTTTGTGTTTCCTGATGGGGTTAGGTTTTATAACCGGAAGCAATTTGATTTAAAGAGATTACAAGAAAAAGTAAAAGATATTTGTCCTGATTTTATCTATTGCAGCGGCTGGATGGATAAGGACTACCTGTCTGCAGTGCAGGGTTATAAAGATAAAATACCGGTTGTTATTGGCTTGGATACAAAATGGAAAAGTACTTTGAGGCAGTACATAGCCTGTGCATTAAGCCGCATTACGTTGCAGAAGATATTTTCGCATTGCTGGGTGCCCGGGCAAAAACAAATGGAATATGCTTCGAAACTTGGTTTTAAAAGAGATAAAATTGAAACAGGATATTATTCTGCCGATACTGATTATTTTACTGCTTTGGCTGAAAAAATAAAAGATACCAGGCAAAAAAAATACCCGCGTAGGTTAATATACGTTGGCAGGTATTACGAGTTTAAAGGGATACAGGATTTGTGGGAAGCATTTATTCAATGGCAGAAGGATAGTGATAATGATTGGGAGCTTTGGTGCCTGGGCACAGGAGATATAGAGCCAATTGTTCATCCAAAAATAAAACACTTTGGTTTCATTCAGCCTAAGGATATGGCCCCCTTTTTAATGGAAACAAGTGTGTTTATAATGCCTAGCCACTTTGAGCCATGGGGTGTTGTATTGCATGAATTTGCAGCTGCAGGATTTCCCTTGATTTGCTCTGATGAAGTGGGATCAACGGAGGCTTTTTTGAGAGAGGGAGAGAATGGCTATATTTATCGGACCGGAGATATTAGTAAATTAAAAGAATGCCTGGTGAAAATTGCAGCATTGCCGGCCTCTGAACTTGTTAAGATGGGGAATAAGAGCAAAGAACTTGCATTAAGTATTACTCCCGAAAAATGGGCAAATACAGTAATGAGTATTTTAGGAAATAAATAAAATTATATGGGAAAGTTAAGTAAAGATTCATGTGTTGGTGTAATAGGAGCAGGTACTATGGGCAGTGGAATAGCTCAGTTGGCGGCTTCTTTTGGGCATAAAGTAATAATGTATGATGCAAATACTGCCGTTTTAAAACAAGCTTCTGAGAAGTTGCAGAAATCACTTGATGGCTTGGTTCAGAAAGGAAAAATTACCGAAGTGGTTGCAAAAAGTACAATTGCTAATATTCATAATGCTTCATCGTTTAATGAATTTGCACAATGCCATTTAATTATTGAGGCAGTTATAGAAGAGATTAATGTGAAACAGGAAATATTTAAGAAGCTGGAACAAATTATTACAGTGGATTGTGTTCTTGCTACAAATACATCTTCTTTATCGGTTACTTCTATTGCTGCATCATGCAGCAATGCGCAAAGGGTTGTTGGTATTCATTTTTTTAACCCTGCCACCATAATGCCGCTTGTTGAGATTGTTCCGGGGATTGCGACCGATAAATCAGTTGTTAGTGAATCACGTGCTTTGATTGATACCTGGAATAAAACAACTGTAATAGTTAAAGACACTCCGGGTTTTATTGTCAATAGGGTGGCCAGGCCATTTTATGGTGAGGCAATAAGAATATATGAAGAAGGTATAGCTGATTTTGCAACCATAGATTGGGCTATGAAAGAAATAGGCGGATTTAAAATGGGGCCGTTTGAGTTGATGGATTTTATTGGAAACGACATTAACTTTAAGGTAACGGAAACTGTTTGGACTCAATTGTTTTATGATAACAGATACAAACCTTCGTTAACGCAAAAGAGGTTATATGAGGCAGGATTTTGGGGACGTAAGAAGAGTAGGGGGTATTACAGTTATGCTGAAGGTTCAATAATGCCTGAGCCTAATAAGGACAAAGTGCTTGGAGAAGAAATATTTATGAGAATTATAGCTATGTTAATAAATGAGGCTTATGATGCATGGTATTTAAAAATTGCTTCGAAAGGAGATTTGGATTTGGCAATGACTAAAGGAGTAAATTATCCCAAAGGACTTATAAAATGGTCGGAAGAAATTGGTTTAAAGAAAGTGATGAACAAATTATTGCAACTGCATGGCTTATATTTAGAAGATAGATACAGGCCAAGTCTTTTACTCCAAAAATTGGCCCAAAATTAAAGTATGGAAAGTATTATTAAAGGAGTAAATAAGAATATCGGTGTAATTAGTGCATTGTTATTGTTAGCGCTCATTTTTATTTTGCCGCACCCAATTATTTGGGATGAGCAATGGTATACCGATGGGGTTAATACTTTAAAGGTATATGGCCTTTCTCACGATTTTCTTATTCATAACCCTGCTGCGCCCATGCATGCAATAGTGCAGTATGTTTTCTCACCTCTTACGCATTTACAGTCTCCGCAGATCAGGATTGTGAATTTTTTAATGTGCATATCAATATGCTTGCTTCTTTATAAAACGCTGAAGTTAGATGATAAAACCGATAACGCTACAATTGGTTATTCATTTTCATTATTCACTCTGCCAAGTTTTTTTGTGATTGGTTTTTTTGCAATTACCGAAGGGCCTTGCCTGCTTTTTTATGCTATTTCTCTCTTCTTTCTTATGAAATACATTATAGCAGAAAAGCCGGTGCTTTTAAATGTTATTCTAAGTGGACTGTTTTTAGGCTTGGCTATTTTAACGCGTCAAATATTTTTGGTTTGCATAGGGCCTGCGGGTGCTATGGTTTTTTATAAGCATTTTAAAAACCGGTTTCCGGCAGTTATCATGTTCGGAATTTCAGCATTAATAATTACAGCCCCCGTTTTTTATGTTTGGAAAGGCTTGGTACCTCCCGGCTCTGTATTCCGCCACCATGCGGGTGCCAGCAGGTTTTCTATAAAACATGCGGCCCTTTCTTATGGATATGCTTTTTTCTATTGTATGTTATTAATGCCTATGCACATGTACCGTTTCTTGCAAAAAAACTGGAAGGTGATACTGGTATTGGCTATTGCAGGATTGGCAGGCTCATCAGCAATTGAAGATAATAGCTTTGTTCCTATGGCTGGGCTATTACCCCATGTGTTCTCACAGGCTGTGGTTGATGTTATTTCGATTTTGTTTTTTAAAGTGATTGGAATGGGGTGCCTTATTATGCTTTATTTCCTCCTATATGAATTGTATATAAACAGAAATGATTTTAAACAAGTATTCTTTGTTTTAAGTATGTTGGTAATTCTTGCTACACCTTTAATGCTAATGGATCAATTCAGTTCAAGGTATTCAATGCAAATAGCGCCGGTATTGGTTCTGTTTGCATTTTCGCGCATAAAGCCAATAGATTACAGGATGCAGTTTGCCGTAAATATAATTTCGGTTACTATTAACATGATATCAATAGTAACATTCTTTATTTAAGAAAACTTATCACTTTAAGCTATTTGATAGAGCTGCCAGGTTCGACATTTTATATAATAATCTTGCTCCAACATTAGCATCCCATTCGTCTTTTCCCGGAGCAACTTCGTTAATGTCAAACGCCACAATTTGCCTGCCCGATTCAACCACCATTTCAATTAAATGAATGGCTTCCCAAAACTGCAAGCCACCTGGTACAGGTGTGCCGGTATTCGGGCATAGCTTAGGGTCAAGGCCATCAATATCAAAGCTTATATATACTTGTTTGGGCAGAGTCGAAATTATGCTTTGGGTTATCTCATACCACGAAGCGCCATGGAACATCTTATCTTTCATCGTCTTGTCGGAGAAAAATTTAATCCTTCCTTTTGAATTTTGAACGATCTCATTTTCTCCTTCCGAAAAATCGCGAATCCCAACCTGTACCAATCTTTCCAGGTTTTTAATCTTCAGCGCGTTAAACATTATGGAAGCATGAGAATAGGTAAAGCCCTCGTAGGCATTACGTAGATCGCAGTGTGCATCAATATGCAATATCCCAAATGAACTGCAATGCTCCGAAACAGCTTGCATAAGCCCCAATGGAGTACTATGGTCTCCGCCAATAAGCGCAACAATCTTATTTTTCTTTAAATGCGTGAGCGATTTTTCTTTTACCCATTTCATTAACTCTTTGCATTCGGCATTTATTTCAGCCAGTACTTCCTGCGTTTTTTTATTGTCGGCTTTGCCTGCGGTAAATAAGTCTATATAAGCTTCTGCCTTAGGGCGGAGTTTCTTGCTCTTAGCAATCCATTTTGCTGGCATTTCTTCCATGGCTATTCCAATTTTCCATGCATTGGGCACTTTTTCATCAAATAGATCTACCTGCGCCGAGGCGTTTAAAATGGCTTCGGGGCCTTTTGCAGCACCGCTTTGGTACGATACAGTTACATCCCAGGGAACCGGTAATGCAACTACTTTAGCATTTTCAAGAGTATAGGGTAGTCCGAATAGTGTATCGGCTGTTGCAGGGCCATCGGGGTCGAATGAATTAGATGCTTTTTTTACCATGGAGATAAGTTTGAGAAGCCCAAAAATAAAAATTCCTCTTGTTAACAGGCATAAATATTAAAATATAGTCTTCCAGGTTCCTGCACTTAATGGGAAGCCCCTGAGAAAATCTGCCGCTTTCATTCTCTTTCTTCCTTCAGCCTGCAGCTCTATTACTTCCAACGCTCCATCCTCGCATCCAATTAAGGTTTCATTCTTACCGCTTATTAATAGCTCCCCGACAGGGATAACCAAATCAATGTGTTTTTTTGTGCTGAATATTTTTAATGTCAACTTTTCTCCTTCCTCATTTTGGAGTACGGTATAAGCTCCTGGGTAAGGGCTTAAGCCTCGTATGGAATTGTAAACCTCATCGACAGGTTTACTCCAATCTATTTCACAATCTTCCCTGAATATTTTTGGTGCATGCTTTAATTCACCAACTGTAGGCTGTTGTATTGCTTTTATGGTTTCATTGGCAATAGCATCAACTGTTTTTACAACCAATGCTGCACCTGATGTCATAAGCTTATCGTGCACAGTGCCGGCATTGTCTTCTTCTTCTATTGTTATTTTTTCCTGCATTAATATGTCGCCTGTATCTATCTGGTGGGTAATAAAAAAGGTTGTTATGCCTGTTTCTCTTTCGCCATTAATTACAGCCCAGTTAATAGGCGCTGCACCCCTGTATTGTGGTAATAACGAAGCATGCAGATTTATTGTTCCATGTTTTGGCATGCTCCATACAACCTCAGGCAACATACGGAAAGCTACAACTACAAACAAATCGGCATTAATTTTTTTTAACTCATTTATAAAATCCTCACTCTTTAGTTTATCAGGCTGCAGAACGGGTAAGTTATGTTGCACCGCATATTCTTTTACTGCTGATGATTGTAGCTTTAATCCCCTGTTGGCAGGTTTATCGGGCGTGGTAACTACTGCTATAACCTTATGACTGCTTTGCACGAGGGCATCTAAAGTGGCAACCGCAAACTCCGGCGTACCCATATATACTATTTTCAAAGACTTACTCATCTGTCTTCATTTATTGATTTCGTTGTGTTGGTTCCCAAATGCTATTATTTACTCCCGCCATGGCTTTTAGCATGCCAATAAATATGGCAAGGTTCATAAAAAAGAAATGCCGTAAAAGCCGTAATGGACGGAAATGAATATTTATTTTCTGCAAAAAATAATCCATGGGGATAAGCACGGCAAGGAAACTTTCAAAATAGAATGCTTTTTCGTAAAACATATTATGGTTCATGAGCAATAAGCTGCATATATATATTAAAAAGAAGAAAATAGGGCAGAACCAGCGCAATACCTTATGCGAGAAGAAACAAAAGCTTATAGCATTAAAGCGGAACAGCATATGCTTAAAAGCAAAAAAATTTTGAAAGCTGCCTGTAGCAATACGTATCTTTCTACGAAATTCTACATAAATCTCATTCGATACATCTTCATAAACAACTGCCTTTACTTCATTTATGGCCCAGCCTCCTTTTTCAAGTACTTTCATATTAATGTAAAAATCATCAACCAAAAAGTTTTCGGGTACCGGGGCAAAATATTCTTTCCGGAATGCATAACATCCGCCAAACGGGCCCATCATGGTACCCCAAAGCAAGCCTTCATTGTATTTACTGGCAACTTCACCGCGTATATAAAAACTTTCTTCGTATGATATGCCTTCTTTTTTCAATCCCTTATGCAGCATGTTTGTATCAACCAGCGCTATCTTATTATATTTAAAATGCTTTATTAAATGAAATAAAGTATCCTTATCGAATATTGCATTGGCATCGGTTATTACCAGTATAGGATGCATAGCAATTTCAGCTAATGTGTTAATTATACGCACTTTACCTGTACGGGTTTTAAATGCAGTAAGCTTTAAGTTGGAGTATTTTGAGGCAAGCGCGCTAATTATTTCCTCGGTCTTATCAGTACTGTTATCTGAACCGATCAGTACCTCGATTTTCTCAACCGGGTAGTTTCCTTCAAAAATGCTTTTCAGTTTTTCTTCAATAACTTTCTCTTCGTTATGAGCTGCAATAAGTACAGATACTAAAGGAGGCGAAGCAGTATCATAAACTACATCATTGTTTTTTTTACCTATGGCAAGCAATTGCAGAAGCAATGGATATATTACATAAGTGAACATTACTGCTCCCACTGCAATCCATAGAATATATTGGTAGGCCAAAGTCATCAATATCAGGCAGGAATTTTCCCTTTTATTCTTTCGTTATAAAACCCAACAAGGGTTTGTGTTATCCTTTTAATGTCGTAATTAGCCTTAACAAAACTTCGGCCATTACTACCAAGTTGCTTTACTAAGTCAGGGTTTTGCATGCAATATACTATTGTTTTATAAAACTGGTCAGGTGTATCGGCAACCATAACGTCTTTTTCAAGATTGCAATCAATGCCATTAATACCAACAGTAGTGGTAATAATCGCCCTGCCCAACGCCATACCTTCAATAATTTTTATGCGTACTCCGCTGCCGGCAAATAGTGGAACCAGCATAATGCTATATTTATTCATAAAGTCTATAGCATCTTCTATTTCTCCATAAAAAGTGACTCCGGCATAATTGCTGTTCTTTAGTTTGTCCGGCATATTGCGACCTGCTATGTGCAGTTTTGCTTCGGGAGTTGAATAATGCACTTTGTTCCAGACATTTTGCAGAAACCATTCTAATCCTTGCAAATTAGGCATCCAGTCAAGCGCACCAATAAAAAATAAAGATTTTGAATCATTTACCTGTGCCGGAATGTAGCGTTCTGTGTCAATGCCAAAAGGTACGTGGGCAACAGGTGTATTGCAGCCCGATGATTTTAAGAAGTTTAAGTCGGTTGTTGTAAATGTAATAATACCGTCACATGCATTCACAGCTTTTTCTTCATATCGTCTAAGTTGCTTTGTTAATATTTTTAAGTACCATTTTTTTAAAGGCTGCCTCTCTTCGTTGGCTAATCCCTCCCATATTTTCCATTCTATATTACTTGCCCGCATAACTATGGGTGCTTTTGATAATTGGCGAATCAATGTAATATAAGGAGCCAGGTATAAGCCTTCTAATTGTATGATATCAAACGATTCTTTTTTTAATACCTGTTCAAGTTTATCGGCATATGCTTTTGAATTGAAGCGGGATATATTATAGGATTCTCCTTTTAATAATGTTATAAGCGCCTTTATTGGGTTTATTGCATTATCTAAATCGACAGTTTCTAAAGAGGTACTTGTTTTAAACTCATTGGGTATGCTATTTATATCAACATAATGCTTGCTGGTATTCATGGCCAACATTTTCACTGAATGGCCAGCCCTCAACAATTCGCGGGTAAAAACACTTATGCCGAGTGCACCCCCATCTTTCTCAGGGTAAGGTACTTTATTGCATAACTGCAGAATTTTCATGGAGTCAAAAATATACATTTTGAGGTTGAGGCTAAGATAGTAACATCTGTTAGTAATTTTAAATGAGCCAGTAACAAACTATTCTCTAATTTTGAAATGAATAAAAAAATAAGCGTTAAGCCCTTGAAACAGTATCACGATTTATTGCAGCATATCCTTGATAAAGGCGCTAAAAAGGATGACCGTACCGGCACGGGAACCCTTAGCGTATTTGGGTACCAAATGCGTTTTGACTTGCAGGAAGGCTTTCCGCTCCTAACTACAAAAAAACTCCATTTACGCTCTATTATATATGAACTGTTATGGTTTTTGAAAGGAGAAACCAATATTAAATACCTGAAAGATAACGGAGTATCTATATGGGATGAATGGGCTGATGCCGAAGGTAACTTAGGACCTGTATATGGTTACCAATGGAGAAGCTGGCCTACAGCTGATGGCAGGCATATTGACCAGATTACAAATGTTATCGAGCAAATAAAAAAGAACCCTAATTCTCGTCGTTTGATAGTAAGTGCATGGAATGTTGGTGAGATAGACAAAATGAAATTGCCCCCATGTCATATGTTCTTTCAGTTTTATGTTGTAGATGGTAAGTTATCCTGCTTGTTGTACCAGCGCAGTGCCGATGTGTTCCTTGGTGTGCCTTTTAATATTGCTTCCTACGCATTATTAACCTTAATGGTAGCGCAAGCCTGTAATTTAAAACCCGGAGAGTTTGTACATACGTTAGGTGATACACATTTATACCTCAATCACCTGGATCAGGCGCGGTTACAGCTTGGTCGTGAATTGCGTCCATTACCTAAAATGAAGATTAACCCTGATGTGAAAGATATTTTCTCATTCCAGTTTTCAGATTTTACCTTAGAAGGATATGATCCACATCCTCATATAAAAGCCCCTGTGGCAGTATAGTTTATGATAGTATCGCTTGTAGCCGCAGCTTCTGAAAACAATGTAATTGGCAAGAACAATACCTTGCCATGGCGTATGCCTGCAGATATGAAGTTCTTTAAGAACTTAACTATAAATCATACTGTTGTTATGGGTAGAAAAACGTATGAATCTATGGGGAAGCCATTACCGGGCAGAAAAAATATTATAATAACCCGGAATAAAGATTTTAAGGCGGATGGCTGTATCGTTTTAGGCTCATTCCCAGAAGTTTTGGAATATTGTAAAACTGAAAGTGAAATTTTTGTTATCGGTGGAGCCGAAATCTATCACCAGCTTATTAGTAAGGCTGATAAAATATACTTAACCCGGATCCATAGTAAATTTGAGGGTGATGCATATTTCCCTGATATACAAGCAAATGAGTGGGAGGAGACACTTCGGTCAAGCTTTACAGCCGATGAAAAGAACCCTTATTCTTATTCCTTTTTAGAATTTTTAAGAAGAAAAAAATGAGATGTTTGTATCGCCATTTTTCGTACCTTTGTGGCGTAATAACACAAACCCCAATTTAAGTTATGACAAAAGCAGAGATAGTCAAGGAGATATCGAGAAAAACAGGTATCGAAAGAACTGTGGTAGAAGCTACAGTAGAAGCCTTTATGAATTCAGTTAAAGAACACATTTCCAATAAAGAAACAGTTTCTTTAAGAGGTTTTGGGAATTTTATTGTGAAAAGACGTGCAGCAAAAATAGCCCGTAATATTTCTAAAAATACGGCTATTCAACTTCCCGCTCACTTTATTCCTGCATTTAAACCTTCTAAGAAGTTTTCAGAAAGGGTTAAGAAGTCAGTTAAGTAAACCCGCTTGATGGCAGCATTTTCTTCACGACAATGGATTGCCATTTCAGTAAGCGTAATAGTTTTCGCATCACTTTTTTTTGTCAACCGGAAGGCTCCGCCCCCGGAGAAAGCAGATGAATTTTTGCCGGTTTTAGAGCAGGCAAAGAAAGATGTGCCTGCTGATCAGCAAAATGCCATAAATAATATGGCTAATTCACTTACAGATGCACATGGAAGTGATGAGCGAATTCAAATACTGAAAAGAATAATAACTAAATATGATAGCCTGGGGGCTGTTATACCAGGGACTTATTATACCGAAAAGCTTGCTGAAATAAGAAATTCAGCCGATTTGTGGTATAAAGCAGCCGAAAGGTATTACAATGCATCGGAAGCAGCAAACCAGCAAACCCGTGGTATACTTATATTAAGGGCATCGCAATGTTATGCCAATTCATATAAGATTGATTCCACCAATCTCGATACCAGAGTAGGTATGGGCAAATGCCTGGTTGAGGGCTCTTCTTCTCCTATGCAGGGTATTGCTATGATAAATGCAGTAATTAAAAAAGATTCAAATAATTTAAATGCCCAGCTTGCCTTAGGCGAATTATCGGTGCAGTCGGGCCAGCTACCTAAGGCTATATATCGTTTTCGCAGGGTTTTACAGATAGATTCGGCATATATTGATGGATACCTTTACCTTGCCGATGTTTATCAAAAAAGCGGAAATAAAGAGGATGCTATTGGGTGTCTGAAAAAATATAGTACTTTTGTCACCGATAAAAAAATAGTGGGGGAGATCAATACAGAAATTGAGAAGATTAAGAACGATACAATAACAAATAAATAACAATAATATAATTTTTAGTTATGCCTTGCGGAAAGAAAAGAAAGCGCCATAAAATGGCTACTCACAAAAGAAAGAAACGCCTTAGGAAGAACAGGCATAAGAAAAGATTAAGGTAGTAAATTCCATCTTTTTTATAATACTGTAAGAACGCCCCGCATTACTGCGGGGCTTCTTTGGTATAGATGGATTACCTTATTTCCCTATTATTACATGTATAAAGAGCTGAAACATACACTTCTTTCACTGTATTTTATCCTTGATGCCCTGATGTCGGGTATCAATTGGATACTAATCTCATTACTATCCCTGATGGGATATGACACCACATCTATGGAAAATGCTGAGCCTTGCTTTTCCATACACCATGAACCACTTCAATTACAAGCAGTAACTGTCGGTGCTGAACCACACACAAACGGCAGCTTAATTAAAAAAATTACAGTTTTAACAAACTCAATCTATGAGCAACGAATTAATAATCAATTCTACCCCTACAGGAGTAGTTACAGCCGTCTTGAACGACAAGAAGCTGGTGGAGTTGGTACGCGAGCGCAACGACGCACAGTTTTCGGTAGGAGACATATACTTAGGTAAGGTTAGTAAAATAGCCAGTAGCTTAAACGCAGCCTTCATTAATGTAGGCTACGAAAAAGACGCTTTCCTGCACTATTACGACTTAGGGCCTCAGTTTGCATCTTTAAACAGCTATACTCAGGGGGTAATGACTGGGAAGATCAAGCATTCTCCCCTCATGTACTTTAAAATGCTGCACGATATACCTAAAAATGGTAAAATATCGAATGTGTTGAATGGCGGGCAAAGTGTGCTTGTGCAGATAGCTAAAGAGCCAATTTCTACAAAAGGGCCACGTATTACATCTCACGTTACACTGGCAGGCCGGTTTTTGGTTCTTATTCCCTTTAACGATAAGATAGCAGTATCGCAAAAAATAAAATCGTCGGAAGAAAGAGAACGCTTGAAAAAGCTCATGGAAAGTATTAAGCCTAAAGGATTTGGGCTTATTGTACGTACTGTGGCTGAAGAAAAGAGCGTTGCAGAGCTTGATGCCGACCTGAACAATTTGGTTGCAAAATGGCAGGAATGTTATAACAGCCTTAAAACGAATCCAAAACCTCCTCATAAACTATTAGGAGAAATGGGGCGCACATCAGTTACTATACGTGACCTTGTGAACGCTTCATTTAACAGTATAATGGTCAACGACCAGGAGCTATACGAAGAAATAAAGAAATATATGCACACTATTGCACCGGAGAAAGAGGATATCGTAAAGTTATTCAAAGGGAATGCACCCATATTTGACCAGTTGGGCGTTGAAAAACAGATCAAAGCATCGTTTGGAAGGGTAGTGAATATGTCGAGCGGGGCATACCTGATTATTGAGCATACTGAGGCCTTGCACGTTATTGACGTTAATAGCGGTACCAAAATAAAATCGAAGAACGACCAGGAAACCAATGCGCTGGAAGTGAATATGGAATCGGCTTCTGAAGTAGCGCGCCAGCTTCGCTTACGAGATTTGGGTGGGATTATAGTTATTGACTTTATTGATATGTATAGCGCCGAAAACCGGAAGAAGTTATATGCTCACCTGAAAGACCAGATGAAGACCGACAGGGCTAAGCATCATATTCTTCCTCCAAGTAAATTCGGACTTATACAAATTACACGCGAAAGAGTAAGGCCGCAGACCGTTATTAATATAATGGAGAAGTGTCCTACTTGTGGTGGTACCGGCGAGGTAGAACCGCCTTTGTTAATTACCGATAAGATTGAAAATACATTACGTTATATACTTACCGAGCAAAACGAAAAGGGTGTTACTTTAATGGTACATCCGTTTATTTATGCTTTCCTTACCAAAGGTTTCCCATCTATAAATATGAAATGGAAACTGAAATACAAGCGTGGTATTAAATTACAAGAGCTTGATTCATTACAGTTCCTGGAATATAAGGTATTGAACAAGAATGGTGAGGAGATAAAGATCGCTTAGAATATCAGATACTGAATAGGAAATTTAACTTTTGTTCTATTTATAATACTTAGATAACTTCCTTACATCAAAACTGGTGTCTTTTATCAGTTGAGTATAATAATGACGTGGAGAATTATCAGGAAAACTCTCCCTTGCCTGTGTTGAATCTACTGAATTTGTGCTGTTGACAGGCCATTGTTTTGTATACAATAGCTCTCCAATTGGATCCCCTTTTTCATTTAACGCAGTTATAGTTAAATGCTTTAAAGTATTTGGTTTTATCGCCCAATCAGTATCATCAAAATTATTTGTATGAAACGTATATGTTATTTCTACCATTCTATTAGGTGTTGGATATTCATATACATGCTTTTCCTTTTCGATTCTGATTTCATACATTTTTGCTGAATCGACTAACCTGTTATACCTTTTTATTATGTCAACCCAAAGGGTTCTCCTTCCCAGTGAATCAAAGCAAAAAATACTTTTTGAAACAAACCATTCATTGAATAATTCAAACCTTTTTTTTACAATACTGTCTGAACAAATTTGCTTAATAATTCTTTCATTAGTGTCTTTACAATCAATTACAGTATTATATTGACCATTGCTAAAATAGTTCGTAACGATATGTTTTATTACTCTCCCTTTACTGTCTTTATAATCAGTTACCTTTTGGTTGGAATTTTCACAACTATTAAAAAGAAATACAATAAGCATTAACGAAACTGATATTCTCATCTTGTAAAATTAGTTGATCATTATTTTGCTTACAAATATTTAGCCACAATAGGCATCTTTCTGCCTACACCAAATGCTTTTGGAGATACTCTTAGTACAGGTGGTGCCTGGTTTCGTTTGTATTCGTTGCGGTTAACCAAAACAACTATTTTTTCAATCAGTTTTTTATTGGCACCATCTACTTTAATGTCAGCGGGTGATTTTTCAAGCTCAATGTATTGATAAAGTATTTTATCAAGAAGATCATATTCCGGTAACGAGTCAGAATCTTTCTGGTTCGCTTTAAGTTCAGCAGTGGGTGGTTTGTTTATTATATTTTCAGGAATAGTATTGGGTTTGATTTTGTTTATGTAACGCGCCAATTCAAAAACCTGTGTTTTGTAAACATCACCAAGCACTGATATAGCGCCACTCATATCTCCGTACAAAGTACCGTAGCCGGTTGCCAGTTCACTTTTATTTGAAGTATTAAGTAACAGGTATCCAAATTTATTCGATACTGCCATTAGTAATAAACTACGCATGCGGGCCTGCATGTTTTCTTCTGTCGTATCTGTTTGTTTGCCTGCAAATACACCACTCAGGCTATTGTTGGCAGCGGTAATTCCCGGTTCTATTGAGATGGTTTCGTGCGGGCAGCCAATATTGGCAATTAATTCTGCTGCATCGCGCAACGATTCTTCTGAAGTATAGCGGGATGGCAAAACCAAAGCATGAACATTTTTATTCCCTAAAGCTTCGGCTGCTAATGCAAGCACCAGGGCAGAATCTATTCCACCTGATAAGCCAAGTATTGCGTCCGTAACCTTGTTCTTCTGGAAGTAATCGCGTATGCCTAAGACCAATGCATTGTATGTACGTTCAACAGGTTCCTGTGTTTTCTTTTTTGCGCGAGGAGTGATTGCTTTAATTGTTTTATCACTTTGCAATTCAAACATGGCAAAGTCATCGGAGAAATAATTTAGTTCATCAATCATATTGTTTTTGCTGTCCATCACTAATGATCCACCGTCGAATATTAAATCTGTATTTGCGCCGAGTGCATTTATATAAAAGAAAGGCAATTTATATTTTGATGTTACGGATTCTATCATTTGCCTGCGCTCTTCTGTATGAATATATGAAAAGGGCGAAGCAGCAATGTTTATAATACAATGTGTGTCAGGGGTGCAGAGCGTTTCAAAAGGTGAGTTTTTATAGTAAAAACGATTTTTACGCGGAAGCTCGTTCCAGCTATCTTCACAAATTGTAAGAGCTATTTTAAGACCTTTGTATTCAATAAGTTCATTTTCTGTAGCAGGTTCAAAGTATCTGTATTCATCAAAAACATCGTAAAAAGGCAGGAGTGTTTTATTTACCTGTGCCAATATCTTACCATCGGCAAGGAAAAGAGCTGAATTATAAAAGGGCCTGCCTTTGTGAGGGTTCCTGATCGGTGAGCCAATTATAGCAGCAATGCCTTTGCATTCGTGGGCAATATCTTTTACCGCGGCCTCACATGCTTTAATAAATCCATCGTACTGTAATAAGTCTTTTGGTGGGTAGCCGCAAACCGATAGTTCGGAGAATAAAATAAGATCGGCACCCTCGCTTTTTGCTCGCAGGATGCCGTTCTTTATTTTAGCAATGTTTGATGGAAGATTGCCTACATGGTAATTGTACTGGGCAAGGGCAATCTTCATATATTAGAATAGTACGCCAACAACCAGTGTTACGCCTTTTGCCAAAACTGAATTATTACCATCAGAGTTAACATTAGTAAATGCATTGTCGTAATTTAATGACACTTGTATTGAGGTTGAACCTGCAAGGCTATATTCTAAACCAAGGCCTACGTTTAAGCCAAGGCGTATAAAATCAGATTGTTTATACACATTAGCATTGTCTGTTGTAGTAGCAGGGAAGCTTGTTGCATAAACAGTACGTGTAACGGTTGGGTTGTCCTTAGCACTCAGCAGGAAACCGGTACCCAGTCCAAATTGTCCGAAATATTTTATTGGACCAATGGCATTGGTCCTCAATTTTAATAATATGGGTATTTGCAGGTATTGCATGCTTTGTACGTGGGCGGTATTAATCGATGAGTCTGTAACACTTCCGGTCTTTGTACTTGTTATGTTAGTATAATTAACACCGAATTGGTTGACTTCTATACCGGTAGCAATTCCATAGTTTTGAGAGAAATAAAACTCTAAATTTACTCCATAACCAAAACCAAAACCTGCGCCGTTAGCGCTGTTAGAGTAAGTATTATTGCCTACAGTAGTTGTTGAACCAGGTACGGTAAAGAAAAGGCCCGGCATTACATTGAGGCCAAAGTGAAAGTTCTTGTCGGTTCCGTTAGCAGTTGCCCCACCACTTGCCTGAGCAAAGGCAGAAGAAACTGATAATAAGATTGCTGCGGCAAATAAAGCTGGTTTTCTCATGGAATTTATATTTTTGTTTTTTATGTGTTTCATGTTATAAGCTACAAATGTAATGAATTACTCAAAAACTCAAATAATGTTGTTGTGTGACGCACTGCAAGGCGAAACGGGAGCTGCCAAGAAGCTTCTGGCTGAGTCAAAGGAGCTTTTTGCATTCGAATCAGCCGTTAGGGGAGATGTTAAGGCAGCAGAGTGGCTAATAAAGGAGAATAAGGAGCTTGCATTATTTGTGGCGGCTATATTTGGGAACAAGTCTGCTATTAAGGTATTACTTAAAAAACAAGAATTTGCATTGGCTGCAACAGTTAACCTCTTTAAAGGTGATGAAAAAGCTGGAATATGGCTTGAGGTTAACGGACTAAAGCACTTTGTTCGACTGGCTGAAAGCATTAAATATGCCCAGAAAAAGAGAGAAATAGAGTAATTATGACTTTTTATTCAAGGACTCCAGTATTTTTTTCGCTTTATCGAGCCCGGTAATTTTAGCAATATCTTCTTCTCTTGCCTGCTTAATGCGCTCGATGGAGCCAAAATGAGTTAGCAGCTTCTCCGTAGTTTTTTCTCCTATGCCTTCAATTTTTGTTAATGCCGACTGTATCGACCCTGCACTACGGCGTTTGCGGTGGTGCGTAATACCAAAACGGTGGGCCTCATCCCTTATTTGCTGAATGATTTTAAGGGTAGGGGAGCGCTTATCTAAATAAAGGGGTACGGAATCTCCCGGAAAGTATATCTCTTCCAATCTTTTTGCTATGCCAATTACATTTACTTTTTGCTCGAGCCCCAGTTGTGTAAGGCTATTCATTGCAGAGCTTAGTTGCCCTTTCCCACCATCAATTACAATAAGTTGTGGTAGCGGTTGTTGCTCATCCTGCAGGCGTTTATAACGGCGGTAAATAACCTCTTCCATAGATGCAAAATCATCAGGCCCTACTACCGAACGGATGTTAAAATGGCGATAATCTCTCTTGCTGGGTTTACCATTTTTAAATACGGTCATGGCCGCAACGGGAAAGGTACCTTGTATGTTTGAGTTGTCGAAACATTCTATCCGGTGTGGTAATTCCTGCATACGCAGATCTTTTTTCATTTGCTCCAACAAGTTATCAACCTTCTTTTTAGGCGAATGAAGGCTTTCGAGCATTTGTTTTTCCTTTACGTAATAACGTAAGTTATTCTCCGACATCTCAATAAGTCTCTTTTTATCACCTTTTTGAGGCACTAATATCTCTGCATTGGGTATTTCAGCTTCAACCGCAAAAGGAATCAATATCTCTGGTGAATCACTGCCAAATCGCTGCCTGAGTTCGGCAATACCCATTAGTAAAAGTTCTTCTTTTGTTTCTTCCAGCTTTTTGTTCAGTTCTATAGTATGCGATTGTATAATGGCTCCATTAATAACCTTTAGGTAGTTTACATAAGCTCGTTTCTCCTCATCGATAATTGTAAATACATCTACATTGTCAATAGTAGGACTAACCACAGCCGACTTACTCTGGTATTTTTCCAACATCTCTAGCCTTTGTTTTATCAATTGTGCCTCTTCAAACTCCCAGTTATCAGAATGTTTCTGCATTTCTGTTTTCAAAAAACGTATTGCTCCGCTGATATTTCCTTTGATGATCATCCGCATTTGGTCAATGGCTTCATCATATTCCTTTTTCGATTCAAGGCCCTCGCAAGGAGCCTTGCAATTACCCAAGTGGTATTCGAGGCAGCGTTTGAATTTCTTTTTGCTGATGTTCTCCTCCGTAAGGTTTAAATTGCAGGTGCGTAATGGATAAAGCTGCCGGGCAAACTCTAAAACCGTTTGCATAACTCTGACTGAGGCATAAGGGCCAAAATACTCCGAGCCATCTTTAATAACCTTGCGGGTAGAGAATATACGCGGGTAGGGTTCGTTTTTTATAATTATCCAGGGATAAGTTTTATCATCCTTCAGCATTACATTATAACGCGGTTGGTGCTTTTTAATAAGGGTGTTCTCAAGCAGTAGCGCATCCCATTCAGTGCGAACCACAATATAGTTAATGCTTACAATCCTCCTGACAAGCATATTAAGCTTGGCATTATCATGTTCTTTAAAATAAGAACTGACTCGCTTTTTAAGATTTTTAGCCTTGCCCACATATAATATGGTGCCCGTTTCATCAAAATACTGGTATATGCCCGGTGAATCGGGTAGAGAGCTAATGATTGCGCGTAAATCTTCTTTCAAATCCATTATACACAAAAGTAGTTAAAAAAAGCCCTTTATGTTCCGATTGAAATTCTAATTTTGCGCCTCGTTTTACAATTCGGAGAGATGGCAGAGCGGTCGAATGCGGCAGTCTCGAAAACTGTTGTACTCGCAAGGGTACCGGGGGTTCGAATCCCTCTCTCTCCGCCAAATACAAGTAACCCCATAAATATAAGATGAGCGCTTTATTAAATGCAGAAGAAAAGTATAAAATACTTTTCGATTCAATAGATGAAGGTTTTTGCATTATTGAAATGATATTTGATGAAAAGAATAAACCCATAGATTATCGTTTTTTAGAAATTAATGCTGCATTTGAAAGGCAAACCGGGCTTCACGAGGCGGTAGGCAAACGCATGCGTGAATTTGCCCCGGATCATGAGGAGCACTGGTTTGAAATTTATGGCAAGATTGCTTTAACAGGAGAAGCAATTCGATTTGAGAACCGTGCCGAACAATTGCACAGGTGGTATGATGTTTACGCTTTTCGTTTCGGAAGCCCTGAAAATAAACAGGTTGCAATACTCTTTAACGATATTACCAGGCGTAAAAAAATAGAAGAAGAGTTGCAAATTGCTAATCAAGAACTTGAATCTTTTTCTTACTCTGTTTCCCACGATCTAAGGGCCCCGCTCAGGGCTTTAAGCGGTTACTCAAAAATATTGATAGAAGACTACAGTGAAAAGCTGGATGAAGAAGGGAAGCAAACGATTCAAGCAATAACGCATAATGCGGAAAGGATGGGGATGCTTATAGATGATTTGCTTGCATTTTCAAGATTAGGAAGAAAAGAGGTGGTGAAGACAGAGGTTGATATGAAAAAACTGGTAGAAAGTATTGTGCTTGAATCAAGCAAGATGACGCCGCATGATGCAATAATAAAGGTAGGTGAGCTCCCTTTAGTTAATGGCGATTATGCTCTGCTTCATCAAGTGATATTCAACCTTATTTCAAATGCTGTTAAATATTCTTCAAAACAAAAAAGCCCCCTTATAGAAATATCTTCAGAAGAAGAAAGTGACGAGATTGTCATTTCGGTAAAAGATAATGGTGTGGGTTTTGATATGCAATATGCCAATAAATTGTTCGGCGTATTTCAGCGTTTGCATGCAAGGCAAGAATTTGAAGGAACCGGCGTGGGTTTAGCCATAGTGAAGAGAATAATTGCCCGGCATGGAGGCAAAGTTTGGGCTGAAGGAAAAGTAAATGAAGGAGCTGAGTTTTATTTCTCATTGCCTAAATAATTCAAGAACCACTTAAGTCTCGTGATTTTTTAGTTCTCATTATCAGCCAAAAGAGAATTCATGGCCATATTTCTATTCTGAAATTTTATTTGGTTTCGTATTTGTTTATATATTTGTAAGGTAAACTAACAAGTTAATATACTGAGTTTTATTACACATATGAGTACAACAGAATTAGCATCGTCACTTCGCTTAGTTGTTTCCACCCTGCATAAGGGTTTGCGGAAACAAGCCAGTTCAGTTAAAGAGTACTCTATGACTGAAGTTGAAACCATAGGGCATTTGTTTCGTTCCTCTTCGTTATTGCCAACCGAACTTGCAACATTGACAAGAATTAAAACCCAATCTATGTCACAGATACTGAAGAAACTGGAAGAGCAGGGGATTATTAAAAGAACTCCATCTAAAGATGATAAACGCAAAGTATTTATATCCTTAAGCCCGGCAGGTAAAAAAATAGTGGAGAAGGTGAGATATGATAAAGACGAATGGTTGAAAGGTGTTATTGAAAAATCACTAACCGATAAAGAAAAGGAATTACTTGAAAAGGTATTGCCGGTTTTAAGTAAACTTAGCGAACAAAGATAATTTGAAGTGAAAAGCGTAAATACATTTAAAGCGTTCCGTAACCGAAATTATACATTGTATTTTAGCGGACAGTCGGTTTCATTGATAGGTACCTGGATGCAGCGAACAGGGGTAAGCTGGGTTGTCTACAGTATTACCGACTCTCCTTTTATGCTTGGTGTGGCTGTTTTTGCCCAGCAAGTGCCTTCGTCACTGCTGTCTCTGTTTGGCGGTTTCTTTTCTGACCGTTATAACCGTTACAAAATATTACTGATCACCCAAACAGCCTCCATGTTGCAGGCGCTGGCATTAGCCGTAATGGTTCTTACACATCATTTTAACATACCTGTAATACTAACGCTTAGTGTTGTGTTAGGCATTATTAATGCTTTCGATGTTCCCGCCAGGCAACCATTAGTCCATGAGCTGGTCACCGATAAAGAAGACCTGCCTAATGCACTTGCATTGAATTCATCAATGGTAAATGTGGCGAGGTTAATAGGGCCTGCTTTATCTGGGATAGTTCTTGAAAGATTTGGTGCAGGAATATGTTTCCTTATAAATGGAATAAGTTTTTTTGCGGTATTGGCATCTTTGCTTTTGTTGAAACTGCCCGAATATAAGCCACGCACGGTAAAAGGTAATTTGTTTAAAGAAATGGCTGATGGGTTTGACTACATAAAGCGCACCCCAGCCATAAGCATGGTGTTGCTTATGCTGGCTGTCATTAGTCTTCTTGTTCTACCATACGATACACTAGTGCCAGTTTTTGCTAAGGTTGTATTTAAAGGTGATGCCACCACATTTGGCTATATATTCAGTTTTATAGGCTTAGGTGCTATTAGCGGCACCTTCTTTTTGGCCTCTCTAAAGAAAGAAGCTGATCTTAAAGTAGTGTTGTTTGTCAATGCCTTTATACTAGGAGTTGGCCTTATGCTTTTTTCGCAAATAACTTATTTCCCGCTCGCTATGGTATTTGCAGCTATTACCGGTTTCGGATCCATGTCGCAAAATACTATATGCCTTACTTTGTTACAGGTAAATGCCGAGGCGCATATGAGAGGGCGTGTAATGAGCTATATGGCGCTCGCCTTTTTTGGAATGCTACCATTAGGCAGTTTGCTTGTCGGGTATATATCCGAAAAAATAGGTGCGCCTATAACATTGTTTTGCCAGGGTATAATAGCAGTTATAATAGGGGTGGTATTCTCTAAACTTCTGCGGCCCAATAAACTTAATAAAAAGGAAATTGACAGGATGGAAGAAATCGAAGACCAGGTAATCAGAAAAATTTAATAAAATAATAATAAAACCAAATGGAACAGAACACAAACAACACCGCACTATTGGTAATGGATGTACAACAATTCACAATAGGAATGCTTCAAGGCGGAGAAGCCTATCTTGCCATACTTTCAAAGGCTGTAGAAAATGCAAGAGCAAAAAAAATCCCTATTATTTATGTAGTGATAGGATTCCGTGAGGGGTACCCGGAGATTAACCAGGCCAGCAAGACTTTTTCAAGGATAAAAAATACCCCGGACTTAAGGTTTGATACAGAAGAAGCAATGAAAGTACATGTTGCGGTTGCCCCAGTAAAGGGAGATATAACTGTGGTAAAAAAACGTGTAAGTGCTTTTTCAGGCAGTGACCTGGAGATAGTGCTGCGTTCGATGGGGATAAGGCATATTGTGCTTACCGGTATTGCTACCAGCGGAGTAGTCCTTTCTACACTTCGTGAAGCCGCTGACAAAGATTATATAGCTACTGTGCTTTCTGATTGCTGCGCAGATATGGATGAAGAAGTACACCGTGTATTGACTACAAAAGTTTTCCCTCGCCAGGCAGATGTGTTGACGTTAGAAGAATGGACTAAGCAATAGATATTGAATAAAGTAAAAAAATGGGCAGCAGTTAGTGCTGCCCATTTTTAATTACAGAGGTTATTTATTCATTTGCAATAAAGGGCGCCTTTCTGATATAAGTGTTATCGGATAGTTGCTCGATCAGGAAGCGTGATAAATCAGTAGCGCTTATCTTTTCTCCGGGGCAATCCTCCAAACTGATGAGCAATTTCTTTGTTTCATCAGTTAACTCGATCATAGGTAGCCTTATTAATGTCCAATGGAGATTACTGCCAGATAGAATATTGAATTCTTCCTGCTTGTCGAAAGTTGTTTCGGGGTAATTGGTTTTCATCCAATCGGTGCCATACTTTGTTTTAGGACTTTTCTTGTCAAGCGGAGTATCCACATTTAACCCTGTGGTTACTATATAGCATTTTACATTGCATTCATTCATAGCCTGAATTATGTTTCTGGTCGCCTGGCTGAAAATAGTGGGTTCCCCTTTGGGTTGCCCCAGTGTACTGATGACTGCATCGCATCCGTTTATTAATGATAAGACATCTCCATAATTGCGTGCATCACCTTTAAGTGTTTCAATTAAAGAATTATTGATTTGAAGTTTTTCAGGATTCCTGAGGAGTAATTTAATCCTGAATCTTTTATTGATTAATTCCTTAACAAGATATTTACCCGATTTACCGGTGCCGCCAATAACGGCAATTTTATTATTCTGTTTCATGGTGTTCTTTATAAAATTAGATAATCAAAATTCAATTACTTCATCATAAGACAAAGCGAAGTGCAAGGGCCGAATGGCCTGCACAAATAAGACGAGATATTTTATAAAGATATTTTGATGAAGCTAAGATATGAATTATTCTATTTATATATTTGATTTATCAGATATAGAATATTTAAACATTGATAAATTTTTAAAATAAAAGCATGAAACAGCTATTCTCAAAATCAATTCTAATTTTCCTGGCAGTTATAGCAATAAGTTTCTCTGCCGATAATCCGCGTAAAGATTATTCAGGATTTTCAGATGCCAATGCCGTAATACAACAAAAACTGGAGAAGCAGTTTGATACATTATTAAAAGCGTCGGACATTGATTATTTTATTAAAACCTTATCGGCCCATCCTCATAATTTAGGCTCAGCAGGTGATAAGGCAAATGTTCAATTCATACTTCAGAAATATAAAGAGTGGGGCTTTGATGCAAGGATTGATACCTTTTATGCTTTGTTTCCTACGCCTAAAACACGATTGCTTGAAGCAGTATCGCCCATAAAGTATAAGGCCCAACTGCAGGAATTGCCCTTGAAGGAAGATGCGACTTCATCGCAAACGAGCGAACAGCTTCCAACCTATAATTGTTTTTCGGCCGATGGAGATGTAACCAGTGAGCTTGTTTATGTAAACAGGGGAGTACCTGAAGACTATGAAGCACTTGACAGAATGGGTATAAGTGTAAAAGGTAAAATTGTTATTGCCCGCTATGGCGGATCATGGCGTGGTATAAAACCACGCTTGGCACAAGAGCATGGCGCTATTGGTTGTATTATTTATTCTGACCCTAAAGATGATGGCTATTACCAGGGTGACACTTATCCTAAAGGCGCTTTCAGGAATGAATATGGTGTACAACGTGGTTCGGTTGAAGATATTCCTTTATACCCTGGCGATCCTTTAACACCAGGCTATGGTGATACTAAGAATGCAAAAAGGCTTGACCGGAAAGATGCTCCCAATTTGCTTAAGATTCCTGTTTTGCCAATTTCGTGGCATGATGCTAAGCCATTGCTAGAAGCTATGACAGGGCCCGTTGCTCCAGAAAAATGGAGAGGTGCTTTGCCTATTACTTATCATGTGGCGGGATCTGTTAAGGTGCATTTGAAGCTTGAGTTTAACTGGAACATGGTACCTATATATGATGTAATTGCTGTTTTAAAAGGAAGCGTTGCTCCTGATCAATGGGTTATAAGGGGTAATCACCAGGATGCATGGGTTAATGGTGCTGCTGATCCTATAAGTGGCCAGGCTGCCATGCTGGAAGAAGCAAAGGCGGTTGGCCAGTTGGCTAAACAAGGTATGCGCCCTAAGCGTACTATTATTTATTGTTCATGGGATGGAGAAGAAGAAGGCTTATTGGGTTCGACCGAATGGGCAGAAACCAATGCAACTGAATTGCAACAAAAGGCAGTTGCCTATATTAATTCGGATGCAAATGGCCGCGGATTTTTATTTGCTGGAGGATCACATACTTTTCAGACATTAATAAATGAAGTATCGAGTGATGTTACTGACCCGGAAATGAATATAAGTATACGCGAGCGTAAAAAGGCTCATGATATTACAAGCGCTGCTTCAGTTGCCGAACAAAAAGAAATGCTTTCAACTCCTTTATTAAAAGCAGAACCACTCGGTTCGGGCTCTGATTATTCTTCCTTCCTGCAGCATCTTGGTATTGCAGCAATGGATATTGGGTTTGGCGGAGAGGATGATGGTGGAGAATATCACTCAATTTATGATTCGTATGATATGTATCGCAGGTTTAAAGATCGGGGTTTTGTTTACGGTGTGGTTTTAGCCAAAACCGCCGGTAGACTTACCATGCGTCTTGCAAATTCCGATATACTGCCCTTTAACTTTACCGATATGTATGCAACAGTAAATAGTTACGTTGCCGACATAATGAAGAAGCTTGATGATATGCGCACGCAAACTGAAATAAACAACAAACTCTTGGGTAATAAGTATTATATGTATGCTAATGACCCGACCAAACCAATTGTTTTGCCTGCACCTAAAAGTGATGTGCCATTCCTGGATTTTGCAGTTTTGCAAAACGCACTGGTTAAGCTTAAAGCAAGTGCAGAATTGTACCAGAAATTGGCCGATGCAAATCATAATTGGTCTGCCTCTGTAATTCAAAACCTGAATACATTGCTTTTTCAAAGCGAACGTAAGTTATTACTTACTAATGGTCTGCCAAACAGGCCATGGTATAAGCATGCCATATATGCTCCGGGCTATTATACAGGGTATGGGGTTAAAACGCTTCCCGGTATTCGTGAGGCCATAGAATCAGGTAAATGGCAGGATGCAGAGGAGCAGGTTAAAGAAACAACAAAAGTAATTGATGCCTATGTTGCCGAATTGGATGCCGCAACTGCTTTGTTAAAGGAGTAAATAATGTTTTGGAGTTTTATAAGATAATTAAGCTGTAACGTATTAGAGAAAACATATATATTAGCCGTATGAGAACACATACAAAAGAGACACGCGATAAGCTTACACCCGATAGAACACTTGAGATATTAAAAGAGGGTAACGCCCGGTTTGTAAATAATATTAAGGCTCACCGTAATTTACTGGAACAGGTTAACGAAACAGTATCGGGGCAATTTCCTTTTGCAGTTATATTGAGTTGCATTGATTCACGTACTTCTGCCGAATTGATATTTGACCAGGGACTGGGAGATATATTCAGCATACGAATTGCAGGCAATATTTTAAATGACGATATTTTAGGCAGTATGGAGTTTGCGTGCAAACTTGCCGGATCAAAACTTATTGTGGTACTTGGGCATACTAATTGTGGTGCTATTGAAGGGGCTTGCAATAATGTGGTACTGGGACATGTAACAACATTACTTAATAAGATTAAGCCTGCTATTGAAATGGAAACCCAAACTACTTCGGAGAGAAATAGCAAGAACCTGGCATTCGTTCAGAATGTTACCCGAAATAATGTTTTTAATGTGGTGCAAAAAGTAAAAGAACAAAGCAGCATATTAAAGGAAATGGAGCAGCTTAAGCAAATACGTATTGTTGGCGGGCTTCACGACCTTGAAACAGGTAAGGTCACTTTCTACGAATAGATTTTACATTATTTATGAGGATTTGGTCGCTTCACCCAAAGTATTTAGATGCAAAGGGGTTGGTAGCACTTTGGCGAGAAACCTTATTGGCCAAGCATGTATTAGAAGGTAACACTAAGGGATATAAAAACCATCCGCAGTTAAAACGCTTTAAGGAATCAGATAGGCCGCTGGATGCAATTAACTTCTATTTAAGTGAAGTATATAAGGAGGCAGTCAGCCGAGGGTATAGTTTCTCCGTCGATAAATTCAGCATTATAAAGAAACCGTTAGTTATAACAGTTACGCAAGGGCAGGTGGAATATGAGCTTAAACATCTGTTAAGTAAACTTAAAGCCAGAGAGCCGAAGCTGCATAAAGTGCTTAAACGTGTTGTTGATATTGATGTACACCCGATTTTTAAAGTTGTAAATGGAGCTATTGAAAGCTGGGAAATAATAAATTGAAAGGCTAAAACACCCCAATAATGGGCATTTTAGGGGTAGGTTATTAACAAATTGCCCTATTTATCAACAATTTCACACTTTTTTCATCTCAATCATGCATTGGTATTGATATTATGTAATATCTTCACGCCATTATTAACCTTAAACCTTAATTAAAATGAACAAAGCAGAACTTGTAGAAGCAATTGCAAAAGAAACAAAGTTGACCAAAGCTGATTCAGTAAAAGCACTTGATGCTTTTGTTAATCAAACAACCAAAACCCTTAAGGGTGGAGGCCATGTAGCTTTAATCGGTTTCGGAACCTTTAAAGTTTCTAAGAGAGCAGCTAGGACCGGAAGGAATCCTCAGACTGGCAAAGCAATTAAGATTGCTGCTAAGAAAGTTGCAAAATTCAAAGCTGGTGCAGCATTAGCCAAGGCGGTTAAGTAATCACCTCTTCATTGAATTGAAAAGCCCCGCAATTTGCGGGGCTTTTCTTATTTAGGGCAGTTAGCTAATTATAAATAAATTTGTGGTAAATACATTTAATATGAATACAAGCAATAATACAATACTTATTACCGGTGGCACATCGGGCATTGGCCTTGCATTTGCCGAAGAGTTTTTAAAACGCGGCAATAAGGTAATTATTTGCGGACGCAGGCAAGAAAGGCTGGCTCAGATAAAAGCTAAATATCCTGAAATTATTACAAAGGAATGTGATGTTCAGCAAAAGGAACAGCGGGAAGAACTTTATAAATGGGTTGAGAAGAACTATCCCGATACCAATATACTTATGAATAATGCTGGCGTGCAGCTGGCTGTAGATATTACAACGCCTATAAACCTTGATAAGATTTATTCGGAAGTGGAAACCAATTTTATTGCACCTGTGCATCTCTCTTCTTTGTTTTCAGGTTTCCTGGCCGCTAAAAAAAATGCATCAATTATAAATATATCTTCGGGGCTTGCATTTGCACCCATTGCATTTATGCCTATATATTGTGCTACAAAAGCTGCTATACATTCGGTTACCATGTCACTCCGTTTCCAGCTTCGTAATACTAATGTTAAGGTTTTTGAAATAGTACCTCCTTCGGTAGATACAGAATTGGGACACGAGCGCCGGGAGGATAAAACACAAACGCATGGTGGTATACCTGTAGCTGAGTTTTTAAAAGAAGCTATGGAAGGGATTGAAAATGATGTATTAGAAACTGCAGTTGGGCAAGCAAAAGGATTGCGTGCTAAGAGAGAAGAGATGTTTAGTATAATGAATAAATAGACTTATGAATGGATAAGTTTAAAATTTGCTATTTTTAAGGAACCTTAGTACTCCATATGCTAAAAAAGCTACTCTTTAAAACCGTAATTGTTTTATCTGTTTACGCTTTATTTTCTGTTGTATTCGATTTGTTGCAGCACCAGGCAGTATATACCAGTACTCTGGGTAAGTTGTCAGATAATTATGAGCATGTAGGTAATTCAAAGCGATACACAATCAATAAGACTAATAAGCCCTTTATTGATATCAATGAAAATAATGCTTATAACTGGGATGCGGCGCACTATCTTAAAATAAGAGATAGTCTGTATAATGGTATTGATCCTCATTACGCTGATAGATATGCTTTTTACCCATTCTTTCCGGTTATCTGGAAAATATCCGGGATAAGGTCTCATCATATTTCCTTTGTTAATTATCTATTCTTCGGGTTGGGGCTTATTTTATTGTCGCAGGTATTTATGAAGGATAAGCGAACAGACATGTTTTTCTTTACCCTCGCCTTATTAATTCCTTCGGCAATAGTTTTTTACCTTCCTTATGCTGAATCTTTGTTTGTATTAACGCTGGCAGTTGCCATGTATGGTTTATTTAAACGAAAGTATTGGGTCTACTTTCTTGCTATGATTTGCTTTAGTATGACAAGGCCGGCTGTGGTGATTTTAATATTTGCTTTTATCGGTACTGATTTAATTTACTTTTTCAGGCATCGTAGTTTTAAGCATTTTATAAAACAAAGTGTTGTAACCATTGCTCCTGTTCTGTTGGGATATTTTATAGTAACTGCAATTCAGTACCTGTATAGTGGCTCGTGGACTGCTTATTTTGATACATCGGATATATGGACGAAAGAATCGGGCTTCTTTAATAAAATAACTGACTGGTCAACCGAGGGTTTTGGAATGACATCATTCTCTATCTTTTTCCTGGCATTGCCGGCATTTATTTATTCTTTGGTATTGGCCATTTCTGCAATAGTAAAGAAGAAGGAACATAATAAAATATCTTTATTTACAGGGCAAGAAGCTTATATAAAGGAGTATATGTTTAATGTTTCCATCTTATTTATAACCGGGGTTTTGGTTTACTTTGCCATTACCAGCGGAAATGTCCTTAATGGTTTCTTTCGGTATACCATGGCCATACCGTTCTTTTATATAGTGATGTTTCAGCTCCCTGACAAACTGGAGAACATAAAACCGGGATATAAAATAGTGGGATTGGTATTGGCCCTTGGTGCATTGTATTGGTTCCTTACCGAAGTACATTATACTGGTAACTTATGTAGGTTTGAGTATACAGGCCTGTACCTTTTTGTTTTTATTACCCCTATAATACTATTTGAAAAGTATTTATCTCCTAAAATGAGGTATGCAGCACTTCTGATTTATATAATTCCTGCCATAGTGTGGCATACATATTTGTTCAATATGTATCTTAGCAACGCCTGGATATTTACCTGATATAATTTATAAATTTGCTTTATGAAAAAAATCATCTTCTTGTGTCTTGTTGCGCTTACTGCGTGTAATACGCCCAAACAAAAAGGACTTGTTTATTTTAACGATTTTGACGCAATAAAAGGGTGGGCGCCTGTCAACCTTTCTAAAAAGGTCGTGCATTCAGGCCTTTACTCAAATAAAATTGATTCAAGCTATGTATATGGTATGACTTTCAAGCAGCTTTTCAGAGAAGTATCGGATGATAAAATTATTAAAGTGAAGGCAAGTTTTTGGACATATCTTACCGATAAAGCTAAGGGTATGTTTGTTGTTGAGGTAAGAAACCATGACAATAAACAGGTGTTGTGGGTATATAAAGACCTTAAAGATGTTGCGCCTAAGCATAATGAATGGCAGAAGGCGGAAATGAGTTTCACTTTTGCAGATTCAATCAGCAAGCCTGAAAATAGCATTTTAATTTATCCATGGTCTACCGGCAAAGGCGATTTTTATGTTGATGACCTGAAGCTTGAGTTTGTTTTAGGTTATTAATCTTAGTTATACAATGGATAATTCACCACAATATAAACCCCGGTCCGGAAGTGCAATAACTGGCCTTGCTATATTAATATTTGGTGTATTGGTATTATTGCATCGTATGGATTACCCGATTTATCCCTGGATTTTTACCTGGCCTGTATTCTTGATTGCCATTGGGGTTTTAATTGCATTTAAACGTAAGTTTCGGAGCCTTACGGCTTTGTTCTTTATAATAATTGGTACATATCTTTTGGCAAAACACCAGGGTTGGATATCTTTTTCCATTGGCCGGTTCTTTTGGCCGGTTGTAATTATAGTAGTTGGCTTGCTCATTATTATACGGCCACGTTCAGTTTCATGGAAGATAAATATGCAAAATGGCAATGATGCAGACGGAAGTAGCATGTTCGATTCGGTGGCTATATTTTGGGCATCGCGTAAAACAATACTCTCAAAGAATTTTGTAAAAGGAGAGATAGTCAACATTTTTGGCGGTACCGAGATAAATTTTATGCAAGCCGATATTAATGGTACTGCTGTTGTAGATGTGGTTGCTGTATTTGGTGGCGTAAAACTTATTGTACCACCCGATTGGGATGTAAGAATAAATGTGGTTCATATTTTTGCCGGCACCGATGATAAAAGGCAGTTCCATACTGCGCCTGTATCTAAAAAAGTATTATTAGTTAATGGCACCGCTGTATTTGGCGGTATAGATATCCGTAGTTACTAATTCCTCTCAGCAAATGAAAAATATAGTTTTTGTTCATGGAATGTTCCAGAATCCTAAAAGCTGGGTAGAATGGATAAAGTATTTTGAGGCAAAAGGATATAATTGTATAGCACCTGCTTACCCTAGCCACGATGGGGAGCCAAGGGAATTAAGAAAAAATATACCGTCTGCCCTAAGTAGCCTGACACTTGATGCTGTAGTAGATTCTATTACAAAGGAAATAAGTAAGCTTGATGAGAAGCCTGTAGTTATTGGCCACTCAATGGGTGGTTTAATTACACAAATACTGACTAACAGGGGATTAGTAAAAGCAGGTATCTGTGTGGATAGTGCTCCACCTGCGGGAGTAATTTCGTTTAAGTGGAGTTTCTTGAAAAGTAATTTGCCTGTGGTGAATCCTTTTAAAGGCAATGCGCCGTGTGTAATGTCAAAAGATCATTTTCATTATGCATTTTGTAATGTAATGACAAAGGAAGAATCTGATAAAGCATATGATGATTTTGTAACTCCCGAGAGCCGTAATATACCCCGTTCGGTTATGAAGGATGGCAAGATCGATTTTAAAAAATCACATCCTCCTTTACTTATGATTGCCGGAAGTGATGACAATATTATTCCACAATCGTTGGTTGAAACAAATTTTAGAAAATATTTTAACAAAAGCAGTAAAACAGAACTAAAAGTGTTCCCGGGCCGTAGTCACTTTATCTGTGGACAGAAAGGATGGGAGGAAGTTGCTGAGTATATAGCAGGGTGGGTAAGTAATCTCAACTAATCATTTTATTCGGCCAGCCATTTTTCAATTTTGTTTTCTATTTCAGGGTAAATACTTAGCGCCGGAATGTGCTTGGTGTTCTTAAGTACATGAGAGCCTTTAAAGTTTTTGAAAATGGCTTTACATTTTTCAAGTGCTTTATCTCCGGGGAAGAAAATATCGTCGTCAGCCACCATAGCATAAACAGGCGCAGCTAATTTTTTGACGTCTTGAGCGGTTAATAGAGTGGGCCTTCTGTAGTCAACCTTAACGCCGAGTAATACATTTTTCTGGAATGCAATATCACGCTCCTCTATATGACTATAAAAGGCATCCATAAATGCTGTGAGCTTACTTTCTGACTTGGTTGATATGAAACGGATCAATGGGAATGTGAGTTTTTTCATCGATTTTAAAAATGCCCCATTTACAAAACCTGCCGGAACAACGAAAATGCCTTTGGTAATCTTTTCAGGGAAATAAGTCATTAGTTTTTGCAAAAGAAAAGCTCCGTAGGATACCCCGATAACAGGAGCTTTGGCGATTTCAAGCTTCTCCATAGTTTCTTTGACCCACTTTGCATAACTATCATTGTTCATCGGTAAGCGGGTTTCGGCACTTTTTGTAGCCTGGCCTACAGTATCAATTGCATATATTCTGTAATGCTTATTTAATCCTTTAATGGATTCTATTGCCATCGGCGCTCCTGCATTTATTCCATGAAGTATAATTAATGGAGGGTTTGATTTGCTCCCCGTTGCAATTATGTGGGTTTTGCCGGCAAAGGTGTCAGCGTATAAATCTTCATATTCAATATTACAAGCTTCCAGCCTTTCATTATAAAGCTTCATTATTTCGGCTTTGTAGTTTTCTGATTTGTAGATAGACGTTTCCATGATAGATGGTTTATTATTGTAGGGCAAATATATGTTTTTTTCTCAAATTAGTCCATTTGGACTAATTTTTGTATATTTGCCCCATGAATACTAAAGAAGCCATTAAGAAAAAAGCACTTGAACTTTTTAATGAACAGGGAATGCTGAATGTTACCTTAAGGGATGTAGCTGCACAACTCAAAAGGAGCTATGGAAACATTACCTATCACTATAAAACAAAAGAGCAAGTAATTGATGAATTATATACCGATATGGTGGAAGAATTGAAAGTTGTTTCTGCCCAAATATTAAACGGGGGTGATATGTTTAGTAGTATTGTTAAGGCCCCGGAACTAACATTCGATATATCACTCAAATACCTTTTTCTATTTAAAGATTTTGTTGAAATAAAGAGGGGATATCCAAGGCTTGCGGGAAAAATTGATAAAAGCAATGCAGTCAGGAAGTCCCAGTTAAAGTATGCGCTTATTGTATTGCAGGAGCAAAATTTTTTAAGAGATGATATGGGAGATGATGACCTTGACTATTTAATGGAGCTCAGTGGTGCAGTCCGGACTTTCTTCTTTCTTAATTTAAATAAGGAAGATTATAAGAAGACTAATTTGAAAAAGAAGTATGTAGATTATGTGAACAAGCTGCTGCTACCTTATTTAACAGCAAAGGGGAAGCTTCGATATGAAGCATTGTTATAAATATCAGGAATGTTTATTCGTTTTGAATTGGCCTTGCTAGTTTTTTATGTTTTCTTACAGACCTTACCTTTCCGACCGGATGCAAACTGTTTTGAGAAACGGTGTATAAATCAAGTCGGGCGCCTAAACCAATAGAAGCGGAATGATTAATAAAATCATACCCTGCAAATAATGAAAAAGGGCCAAAACCAATAAATAAATCTGTAGTAAAGCCTGCCAGTTTATTTAACCTGAAATCATTTTGTAGAGCTGCGTCGGCAATTACACCAAAAGAAAATACCGGGTCAACGGTTATTTTGTCATTTTCATTAAATATAAAGTCACCAAAGAACCAAGTATAACCATAACCAATACTTATTGTAGGGCTTACTATATACTGGCCACCTATGTATTCAACACTGCTAAATGGGATAGGAATTGTAGGCGATTCTAAAAGAGGTGATTTATAAACAGTATTATAATACAAAGTATCAGGCCATTTTTGTAAGCTCCTTGTTCTGTCAATTGTTTTTGTTGAATCAGGGAATATATAACCCCTTTTAAGTAAATATTTTACAATGGGACTTTTATCTGTCTGCCCATATATAATTGAGGTTGTAATAAGCAGGAGATAAGAGAGTAATAATATGCGTTTCATTAAATATGTTTTTTTGCAGGCACAAAGATAAAATTCACTGCATAGCTGTTATTATACATTTTTAGAAGTAAGTTGTATTATTCACATTATACATTTGTAATTGACAGTAAATAAAAAAGTCCCGCAGAGATGCGGGACTCTATATTTCATTAAGCAAGTATTACTTCTTCATATTGGTGCAGGCAGAATCTCCCTTTGCACAATGCCCATCCTTCATCATAGGGCAGCTTCCGCCATCGCCTATATTCATATTACACTTAGAATCGCCATCATGGCATTCTGAACTTTCTTTGCAGTTTCCGCCCATATCGTTGCAGCTTCCGCCACTCATACCATTACAGCATTCCCTATGCATCATACATCCGCCACCCATTCCATGGTGGTGGTGCATCATATAGCATCCTCCGTCATCATCATCATCCATATCGCACCTGTTTTCCATTTTGCAACGGTCGCCATGGTGGCAGCACTTCATGGCACAATGCATGCCACAACAAATAAGGCATAAGAATCCTATTACAATAACAATCCATGAAACGTATTTATACAGATTACCAAGGCTATCCTTATTGGTTTGGGCCAGTAGTTTCATTCCTGAAACAATTACAAGCAGAGCTAGCAGGGTACAAGCAACTATAATCATAGTAATATTATTTTTGGTTTATAGAGTAAAGATAGGCATTAAATGGTGCAATGAGCAAATTTTACCCTATGATTATACTTATTACAACAAAAATTCTTATCCTTGTAGTATAGGTATAGAGAGACAGAATAAAAATAACCCTGATTTATGATTGCCACCGAAAAGATTACAGTAGAAAAGACTAAGAATAGCCGCCTTTCAGAAGTAGATTTCGATAAGCTCCCTTTTGGTAGTATTATATCTGACCACATGTTATTGTCAGATTATTTAAATGAAGAGTGGGGCCCCTCGTCTATAGTTCCGTTCGGACATATTGAAATATCGCCTACTATGCTTGCCCTGCATTATGGACAGATAGTTTTTGAAGGAATGAAAGCCTTTAAAATGAAAGAGGGGAATATATCCATATTCAGGATGGATAAACACTACGAAAGATTTTGCCGGTCAATGGAGCGTATGTGTATACCTGCCATGTCTTTCGAACGGTTTAGTGAGGCAGTAAAGGCACTTGTGAAAGCCGATGCTGATTGGGTGCCTGCAAATGAAGGATCATCGTTATATATAAGGCCATTTGTATTTGCATCGGAAGAACGTTTTGGTGTTAAGGTAGCAGAAGAATATAAGTTCATAATATTCACCGGCCCGGTAGGTCCTTATTATTCTAATCCCTTGAAAGTAAAGGTGGAAGATAAGTACAGGCGTGCTGCCAGGGGCGGGACAGGTTCAGCTAAGTGTGCAGGTAATTATGGTGGTGCTTTTTACCCGTCGAGCTTGGCTCGCAAAGAGGGTTTTGACCAGGTATTATGGACCGATGGTTCAGCTGAATTGAATATAGAAGAATCAGGCACAATGAATGTGATGTTTCTTGTAAATGGTGTGGTGGTAACTCCGCCTTTATCCGATTCTATTTTGGATGGCGTTACCCGCGATTCGTTTATAACCATTGCTAAGGATATGGGTTATAAAGTAGAAGAACGCAAGATTGGTGCAAAGGAATTAGTGAGTGGATTTGAGAATGGCACCTTGCAGGAAGCATTTGGTACCGGCACTGCTGCTGTTGTTGCCCCTATACAGGTAATACATATTAAAGGCAAAGATTACACCTTGCCAACGGTAAAGGATAGCAATGTTTCATTAACGATAAAGCAGCGCCTTTCTGATATTCGCCTGGGTGTGGCACCTGATAAGAATAACTGGAACACTATAGTTTAAAGTTTATAAAGTTATAAAGTGAAAAGTCAAAAAAACTTTATAAACTTTCAACCTTTACGAACTTTCTGCTTTTGCTGATGAAAGCAATTACAAGAACGATACTGGTATTGTCGCTTGTCAGCTTGTTAAATGACATAGCGAGCGAAATGCTATTGCCTATTATGCCTATCTACCTGAAATCAATTGGATTTTCGGTTCTGTATATTGGCATATTAGAAGGGCTTGCTGAAGCTACTTCGAGCTTAAGCAAGGGGTATTTTGGCAAGATATCTGATAAAACAAGTAAGCGCGCTTTGTTTGTTAAATGGGGTTATGCTTTGAGCGCTATTTCAAAGCCCATGCTTGTAATGTTTGTTAACCCGATATGGGTTTTGTTTTCCCGCACATTAGAAAGGCTTGGTAAAGGTATTAGGACTGCTCCACGGGATGCTATACTGGCTGATGAGTCGGCGCACGGAGATAGGGGCAAGGTATTCGGATTCCACAGAGCTATGGATACGGTTGGTGCGGCAATAGGACCATCAATAGCATTGCTCTATTTGTATTTCCATCACGGGGAATACAAGTCGCTTTTTTACATATCATTCTTCCCGGGGATATTTGTAGTTCTTCTTACCCTTAGGCTAAAAGATAAAGCAAAGCAGGTTGATGCACCTAAAAAAGATAAAATTGGCTTCTTCTCTCAGTTTAAATATTGGAAGGAAAGTACTCCGGCCTATAAAGCGTTAGTTGCAGGTTTATTGTTTTTTGCCCTGTTCAATAGTGCCGATGCCTTTCTGATACTTAAAATGAAAGAAGCCGGGATGGGAGACTTGAGAGTAATTGTGATTTACATTTTTTATAATCTTGTTTTTGCGCTCTCTGCTTTCCCAATTGGTATTGTGGGCGATAAGGTAGGATTGAAACCTATGCTGCTTATAGGGCTGGTCGTTTTTAGCGTCGTTTATTTCGGAATGGCGTATACTACAACAACCATAGCATATGTTGTTCTGTTCTTATTATATGGGCTTTATTATGCTTGCACGGATGGAATATCAAAGGCATGGATAAGTAACGTATGCGACAAGAAGGATGTTGGAGTTGCGGTTGGCGTATTCTCGGGACTACAGAGTGTCTGTACGCTCGTGGCAAGTAGTCTTGCGGGTTTTGTCTGGTATAAATTTGGTTCGGTTTATGTGTTCTTTATTGCGGGTGCTGCTGCTCTGTTAGTTGTTTTGTACCTGCTGTTTAGTGTTTCACTTTCAACCCTCAAAAAGGCTTCGTAGTAATGAAAGAGTTAAAATGGTACGGACTCTTTTTTATTACAGTACTTGCTTTTTTATGGATAACCGCTTTTAATGGATTATACGGACAGGACAGTTACGAATACCTGCGTTATACCAAATGCTTAAATGAATTCTTCAGGTCGGGTGCAAACCCCGGAGATTACTTTTGGCCTATTATATACCCTTTAACTGGGTCAGTTTTTTCTTTTGTAATTCCACTTCCGTTTGCCTTACAATTCATATCTGTTCTTTCATTAGTACTCGCTGCTATTTATATTGAAAAGATAATTTTTCTCATATTCCCTTCAGAAAGGATTTGGGCAAGATTATATGTGTTCCTGTTTTTTCTGTTGTCGCCATACATGCTCAGAGCTTCATTGGTTGTAATGTCCGATAGCCTGAGTATATTTTTTGTAGTGGCTGCATGGTATTATTTCGAAAAGTATAAGAGGTCGGTTACAAGCAAGAGTTTTTTGTTGTTTGTTCTCTTTTTTGCTGCAGCCATTGCTACAAGGTACGCTGCGTTTATTGTACTGCTTGCACCGGCAATCGTTATTGGTATTAAATTCTTCAAAAATTTCAGGTTTTTTAGTTTTCTTGCCGCCTTATGTATTGTGGTCGCATTATTTACGCCGCATTTCTTAATCAGAAGTCATAATCCACTGGGCTTTCTATACCACGAATGGGTTCTGTCATGGTCTCCGCTTAATTTTTTTCGTAATAAGTTCAATACTATAGAAGGCATATCCTCTTATTCATTTTTTAATCTTCTCTATGCATTTTTTAATTTGCTTCACCCGGCAATATACTTTGCGGGAATTGTGTTTTTGATCGTTTGCTTGAAAATAAGATGGCAAATTAAAGACATGAAGATCGGCGCGCTTGTCAGTTCCATTATATTGTATGCTCTGTTTCTTGCGGGTATCCCATTTCAGAATATGCGGTTTTTACTACTTTCTTTCCCTTTGGTTGTAGTGGCCTTATTTCCGGGCTATAATGTAATACATAAATATTTACTTAAAAAGGAATGGCTTAAGTATGGTATTGTTTTTGTGTTGATTGTTCAATTAGGTCTGTTCTACAAAGTGTTCAACTCATTTTATACTGACAATAAAACAGAAAAGCAGGTTGCCGCAGAAATGCTCAAATATTCCAATTCAACCCTCTACACATTCTCAATTGATATGGCATTGAAGAGCTATGGGTATAAAGGCAATATAATTAACATGTCGCAGGTTAAGATTGATACCTTGAAGAATAAAGATACTAATGCACTTGTATTATTCAATGTAAAGCAATTTTCGGAAGAGTATAAGAATAAGAACCCAATGATAAACTGGGAGTACTTAAATAAGAGCTATGTACTGGTTAAAATAGATGACATGCCTGAAGGATGGGTATTGTATAAATTACATTTTGATTTTCAAAAAAAATAGGTAGCTTTATATTTTAAAGTGAAGATGTGTTTAATTAAAGAATGATAATGTTTTTATGAGGAAATCGCTACTATTTATTATTGTTTTATTGGTTTTGTTTTTGGGTGGACTTTGGAAGATTGTCAGCATGGGAATGCAACTGCCGGTTAAACCTAAAGCAGTAACAATACAACCTATATTGGCAAATCAAAATGTATCAAAAGTTGCTGTGCCGATAACAGGTATATCGCAGGCGATAGAACAATTTAAAGAAAATATAAAGCATCCGCTCAGTTTATTGCTGTTACAGATTCTGGTGATTATCGCAGCATCGCGTGTGTTTAGCGCCCTGTTAAGAATGCTGGGGCAACAAATGGTTATCGGTGAAATTATAGCAGGTATTGTGTTAGGGCCCTCGGTATTGAAAGTATTCTTTCCGCATTTTTTTCAATTCCTTTTTCCCTCCGATTCACTCAACACATTATTATTTCTAAGCCAGATAGGGCTTGCGTTTTTTATGTTCATTATTGGTATGGATTTAGATATTGATGTAATAATTAGCAAAGCCGGTGACGCGCTAACTGTAAGTATTGCAAGTATTGTGGTGCCATTCCTGTTGGGCGTTGGCCTCGCATATTATCTCTACCCATCTTTCGGCCCCGATGGAGTTGGATTTCTTGCTTTTAGTTTGTTTATTGGTATTTCGGTGAGTATAACGGCCTTTCCGGTATTGGCGCGTATTTTGCAGGAGAGGGGAATGACAAAAACTCCTATTGGGTCCATGGCAATTATGAGCGCTGCCACAAATGATCTTATGGCATGGTGTATGCTGGCGGTAATAATTGCAATTGCAAAGGCCGGAGATATTACCAGTTCCTTATTTACAATAATACTTGCCATATTGTTTGTTGTCGGGATGCTTTATGTTGTCAGACCAATACTTCAAAAATTATCCGCGGACCAGTTAAAAAAGCATGAACCAGGCAAGGTAGTCATATCTATTGCTTTTTTTATTTTACTTTCATCGGCATATTTTACTGAGCTAATTGGTATACATGCCTTATTTGGTGCTTTCCTGGCAGGAGTCATAATGCCACATAACCTCGATTTTAGAAAAAAGATAACTGAAAAGATAGAAGACGTAAGCGTTTTGGTACTGCTCCCAATATTTTTTGCTTTTACAGGTTTGCGCACGCAAATGGGTTTACTTAACGAACCTTCTGCATGGGTCGCATTTGGTTTTATTATGCTGGTTGCGGTATCGGGTAAATTTATAGGTACGGCAGTTTCTGCTAAGATAGTTGGGCAAAGTTGGAGTAATTCCCTAACCCTTGGTGCACTTATGAATACACGTGGGCTTATGGAGCTTATTGTGTTGAATATAGGTTATGATTTAGGGATATTATCACCGGAAGTATTTGCCATGATGGTATTAATGGCACTTGCTACTACGTTTATGACAGGCCCTTTACTCGACCTGATAAATTGGGTGAACGGTAGAAAGAAGATTGCTATTTCTAAGACTTCCCAATAATAATGCAATTTGTGAGGATTTCAGATACATTTAAAAGTTTAAATATAGTATGTACCCACTTTTTTTAATTGTTTCAATTCTTTTGTTTTTAGCGAGATGGGCAATTAATTGGATAATATTAAATAATCAAAATCAAACAAAATATTCAATGTTTAGTTTGTCAAAAACGTTTGGCAAACAATACCTTGGAATGATGAAGCATATGGCTATAAGTGAGTGGACTCTGTATTGGAAAAACAAAGATAAAAATTCTCTTAAAAAAATCTCAAATATCCTATCACTTAGTACTTTAATCGCTATAATATGTGCAATTTTTGCTTTCAATATGGGTAAATAAATATTTCAGATAAATACGGTAAAAAGTAAACAATAGTTCTATGTATTATAAATAATTGATTTTATATGAAGGAGAAAATCCGTTGTGGCTGGAGCATCAAAGAAGCCATTTACATTGAATACCACGATAAAGAGTGGGGGACACCCGTACATGATGATCAGAAGCTATTTGAGTTTCTTGTATTAGAGAGCTTCCAGGCAGGACTTAGCTGGCTTACCGTATTGAAAAAACGCGAGAACTTCCGTAAGGCATTTGCCAATTTTGATGCTAAAAAAGTATCGAAGTTTGATAAAAGGAAGTTTGATGCACTTATGCAGGATGAAGGCATAATACGCAACAGACTGAAGATTGAAGCTGCTATTAACAATGCAAATCGGTTTCTTGAAATTCAAAAAGAATTTGGCTCATTTGATAAATATGTGTGGGGATTTGTTGGTGGTAAACCAATTGTAAATAAACGCAAATCATTAAAAGATGTTCCTCCGACCACAGCCGTAAGCGATGCCATGAGTAAAGACATGGGCAAGCGCGGATTCAAATTTCGTGGCTCAACAATATGCTATGCCTTTATGCAGGCAGTTGGTATGGTCGACGACCATATTGATGATTGCTGGAAGAAAAAGAAGAAATAGATTACGATTTAGGCGCTCCTTCCTGGTAAATAACGTTCCAAAGTACGCTACCAACCATGTGCATGGTAGAAGTGTCTATCACACTCATATTATCGCTGTGCTTATGGTGCCAATATGGATAATCGCTGTGCAGTATTTCATAATGCACAATATCAATAGTAGGTATGTTCGCAATCTTGTTTATATAAAGGTGGTCATCCGTGGTCATACCAGTAACATCGCTGGTAAAGTAATTACCATAACCTAATTTGCCGGCAATGCCCCAAACCTTATTAACTATATCAGATGCATAATGCATTCCTGTGCCTTCTCTTGGAAATACTGCATTCTTTCCGCCAACCATATCAAGTAATATTCCAAAACGCGGTGCATAGTTAGAAGGAATGTTTTTTGCCCAGTATTGTGAGCCCAGGCACCAGCTGTCTTCCATTTCGGGGTATTTACCATCGGCAGGGTTGCCTGCTTCTTGGCCGTAATCTTCAATATCAAGGAATACAAGGTCTATACCTATAGAAATACTAGCCTTTTTTAAATTACGTGCAATTTCAAGTAATTCAGCTACGCCGCTGGCACCGTCATCGGCACCGTCAAATGTGCCTTTAGGGTCAACGGTATCGGCATCTGCAAATGGCCTGGTATCCCAGTGGGTACATAATAATATACGCACAGGATTTGCCGGTTGCGATGATGCAATTATATTTTCAAAGTCAAATGTTTTTCCATCAAAAGTCTTCGCATTCGATTTCTGAACTGTAACTGTAAGGCTATCGGCTTTAAGTTTAGCAAGTATAAACTGCAGGCACTTTTCATGAGCCTTGCTTCCTTGAATACGCGGGCCAAAATCAACTTGCTCTTTGGTGTATTTATATGCAGAATCGGCACTGAACTTGGGAACAGTAAAGTTTTGTGTTGTTTGTGAATGAGTAGTATCGGCATGGGGTGGAGTAGGGTGGTTACAACCACTGTTACAACCTCCCATAAAGAAAGCTATTATTAAAACTACTGCTAAAGCAGTTGAAATGATTTTACTTTTTCCGTTCATGTTTCCAAACAGTTGTTGTGGCTGAATCTTGTAATATTACAAATTTAGATAGTATGTTTCTTATGGTGTCACTCAATGTAAAGTCTTTCTTTTGTTTAGCCTCAGTACGCGCCTCAATCAAGGTATTTACAAGGTTGTCGAAATCTTCATTGCTGGTATTCTTTTCTTCTGCAATCAAACCAAGTATATCGGTAAAGTAAGTAGCAAAAGCCTTTTTGAAGCTTTCAAATGTCTTTTCACTAACACCTTCGGTCTTGCCCGAAGCATGAAAACGGTTTACGTGTGCAGCGCATTGAAACATGTGAGAGATAACTATTGCTGTATTTAAGTCATCATTCATGGCATCGGTACATTCCGCCCCGAAGTTAGATAGCTCTTTTTCTACATCTGCATTAACAGGTGTTTCGACCCATTTCATATCACGCAAAAGCAAAAAGGTTTCGCTGAGTTTCGCTAACCCTTTTTCAGCATCCTGTAATCCTTTGTTCGAAAAATCTATTGGGTTGTGGTAATGGCTTTGTAACATGCAAAAACGTAAGGTCATTGGGGTATAGGCTTGCTCCAGCAGTTTATGTTTGCCGGTAAATAACTCATCCAGGTTAATGAAGTTATTTAACGATTTGCCCATTTTTTGCCCGTTAATGGTAAGCATATTATTATGCATCCAATAACGTACAGGTTGCTTGCCACTACTACCTATTGATTGTGCTATTTCGCATTCGTGGTGGGGAAATAGTAAATCCATGCCGCCGCCATGTATATCAAATGTTTCGCCCAGGTATTTGCGACTCATAGCAGAGCATTCTATATGCCAGCCCGGGAAACCTTCTCCCCATGGCGATGGCCAATGCATAATATGTTCAGGCGATGCTTTCTTCCATAATGCAAAATCTATCGGGCTTCTTTTTTCGCTCTGCCCATCAAGTTCGCGTGTATTATGTAAAAGGTCTTCAGTGACCCTGCCTGATAACTGCCCATAATTATGTTCTTTCTGGTAACTATTTATATCAAAGTAAACCGAGCCATTCGATTCGT
>JABCZW010000012.1 GCA_013289475.1 Bacteroidota bacterium | reverse complement strand
GACAAGGCCACTGCGCACAATCTTGCTTTCCTTGAAGACAGAGTATTGGTAAATAATGGGAAGCCCCAGAAATATGGCACCCAATATATTGTAAAAAAAGACGGTGTGCAACGCTTGTATAAACTACAGAATAATGAAAATGTAAATTCATTCAGGGATTCAGTTGGCTTGGGTCCCCTAACCAAGACCGAGATATTGAACCAGGACACAACATCACACTGAACCGGAAAATTTTACCAGCACAATCATTTTGGCTAAAGCCCTATTTTGTTTTGTATTCTATTCCACGACCTAAAGGTCGTGGCAACTGAAAAGGCATTTGCTTTTCCTCTCTTTTCAAACTATATTTGAGATATGAAACCACTACTTTTTATCACTATCTTTCTATTCCTGGGCTGTAATCCATTCAAGCCGGCATATATTGGAGAATCAATAGAAAAATACAACTCAATTTATCTTAAATGTAAAAATAAGGACGACACTAAATTATTATTGTTCTCACAAGATTCTATACAAACTATCTATTTCTTATGTACGAAAACGAAAAATGACGGAGTATTCTTTGACTATGGCAAGTACTGCCTGGGTGGTTCATATTATATATTCAAAAAAGGAATATGTATATCCATTCGCGACTGGAACTATCCCGATAAAGATACAATGCGAAGCAATGTACAACACGTTAAATAGTTGTTCATAATTAATAAACATTTTATTAATTAATAGGCATAAATTGACTATATTTGTTCGCAGAATATTTTTAAAATTAATGAGCTCACGAGCCCTTCGGGGTTGCGTAGCGCATCGTGAAAATTGTAAATAATGAATTGTAACTCCGGCCATTTCCTTCAGATAACTAATCTTTTCGGCTTTTCGTTAGCCACTTTTAACTATTGAATAAGCGGATTAATAGAAAATATGAGTTTTAAGGTTGCCTGCACCCCTACCTTGGCCCTGAAAATAACGGAGTTTTAACCTTTAAGCTAAAACATCATGAAAACTACAAAAGCAATTTCGGCACTACTCGTTTATATGGGATTAGTAAACTTTACAATGGCACAAGATAGCCCGGCGCCCACACCAACTTATGAAGGAACACCACCAAGCGGCTATTTTGAATTAGGTATTGGTGCAGCAGAGCCTATTAACGCATTTGCGAAGGAGGCCGGTTCTTCATACGGTGGCTATGCATTACCGGGGGCTAATGTGAATCTTTCGTTTGGTATACCTATTGAGCATTCTAATTTCGGTATTGCACTTATGTATAACTACGCCTGGAATCTTCAGGATATAAATACATACGTAGATAATATACAGATGACAGACCAGAGCAACACATATATGCCGCTTGGCCAGGATGCATACCGCGAAAGCTTTATACTGGGCGGCTTGTTCGCTACCATACCGGTTCAACGAGTTTCGTTCGATTTCAGGCTAATGGGTGGCCTGGCAATATGTGCCCTACCCGAAGTCGATTACGGAGCAGATGCTACTTCGCCTACCGCAACGCAAAATTTTGAATGGGATACCTACGGCAGTATTGCAACATCTTTTGCCTCAGACCTGGGAATGAATATACGTTTTCGTATATACAGAACTTCAATTATGGCGGGCATTGATTATTTATATGCCGACCCAATGGTTAATACAACGCAACAATATACCGACCAATTTGGCAATTCTTCTTATTCTCATGTTGGCGGAATGTTACCCATATCTGTTATAAGTTACAGTATCGGCATTGGTTATCAGTTCAGGTAAATTAAAAAATACGTTATGAAAAAACGAGAAATAAACAGGCTTATAGGTGACTTGGCAATATGCTTTTATTCTAAATATATAAAAGTCAGCTATGCCTCTTTGAATTCGATATTAAAAGATAGCGGTTGCGCTTTTAAGACTAATAAGGAATTAAAGAAAGGTGTTAAGGCTGCGTATAGATATTGGGAAAACAAAGACCGTGTTATACACCATGCATTAGCATACCTGTTTAATGATTTAGCAGAAGCAAAATAACCTGAGGGGGGGTACCAAAAGGTAACAATTATTAAGCCTCACCTAAAATAATAGCTTAATAATCATGAGCACAATTAAAAATAATAGATATGCGAATACCACCACTGACCGATAAGCACAAAATGATGATGATAGAAAAAGTATACAAAAGGTAACAATATTCAGACCCTTTTCAGAAAACCAGATTTGATTATCAATGCATTATAAAAAATAAGGCTCAAAAAGTGGTACCCCATTTAAGTAATTGAAAATGAATATTTTTAGCATTTACTGCTTTAGGCAATACTACCCAAATTGAGGCATTGTAATTGCGTTATTAAAAAAGACAAGTATTGCAATTAGAACAGTTAAGAAAACAAGCACCAATAATATAATTCGCTTTGTTTTATTCATTTCAGGAAGAAACAGGTTGACAATACCTGTAACCATTAACCCGGTTAAAGGAAATATAATAATCAAAAAAATTAGCGCTCCCATTATATTGTAAATGTAAACAGAAAACATGACCTTATTAATAAAAACAAGAGTTCAAAAAGTGATACCCCTTTAAAATCAGCATTGACGCAATTGAACTAAGCTTTTAAGCCTTTGAAAGAATAAATAAAAGAAATGGTTATTACCCGATATAATTTTACACCTGAACCAAATATGAATCAACATGAAAACACTAATTTTTAGCATATGCATATTGGGAGCACTTTTAATACAAGGCTGCGCTGCATATATAGAGCCTACGGGCGGATATTACTTCAGGGAAGGAATTTGGTATTACCACGATGACCGTGGCGTTGAACGCCATGAGCATGGCAGGTACCACCATCGTGTGGAAGATGAGCACCGCGATGTACATTAAAGCACTTATTATTTTACAAACCTGGCTTTAAGCGATGAGCCATTAACAGGTATGGTAACAAAATACATACCGGCAGCTAATGCCGATGTATTCAGTTCAATAACGTTCTTTCCTTTATTAGTTTGTACATTCATAGTTGCAACTTCCCTGCCCATGTAATCATATACAGTTACCTGCATGTTTTCCTGCACGGCATCGGTAAAAGCAACGAAGCAGTTATTTTTTACCGGGTTAGGGAACACTTCGGCATGTGTAGCAAGGCTTGTAACATTAGCCACTGCAATACCTACGGTAGTAATTGTTCCGTCATAGTCGGTTTGTTGCAGCTTGTAGTAGTTGGTACCTGTTTCTGCGCCAAGGTCGGTATAGGTATAGCTATGCGCTGCCGATGACTTACCAGATCCTTTAACATTATCAATTACGGTAAAGTCAGTGCCATCGGTGCTTCTGCTTAAGGTAAAATAGTTGTTGTCAATTTCAGATGCGGTTGTCCATTCCAATTGTACTGCATCATTGCTATTAGCAGCCGAAAATGACACAAGCTGAATTGGCAGCCCTACAGTAGGTATAGTACAGGTATGGCAAGGGAAGTAACTGCTTGGTACGCCCCACACGGTAGTATTATGAAAGTCACTTATTACGTTGCCGGTTAAATAACCAGAGCCCGAAATTGATGAACCGCCATAGAAAGTTGCTGTGCCCGATACCAATATGGCACCGTTATCGGTTATACCGGTAGATGAATTATCATCAAACGCGCCGCCATCGTTTAGTGTAACACCTGCGCCGACAATAAAGGTAGAGCTGGCATCTATTTCAATGCTGGTGCTTACGGTCATGCTGCCGTTATCGGTAAAGGTAGATGTTGAATTGGTTTCTACCGTAGTTGCCGTTACCGAGCCGGTATTGGTAAACGTTGAGTTATCATCGAGACTAAAGCTGCCTGTAGTAAGTGTACCGCTATTGGTAAATGATTTTGAGGTGTTCAGTTCTATACCTGTGTGGGCAGTCAACGTACCTGCATTAGTAAGTGACGAAGCATCATCAAGTTCGAGGGTAGATATAGAAAGGGTACCATTATTAATAAGTGATGCATTATGGCCCAACGAAAACTGATGTGACCCCATATCGAGGTTAGCACCATCGTTGATGGTAATTTTACCTCCCGTAGAGGTGCCTATAGTAATATCGCTGGTAGATGTAACTTTATATGGCGAAGCCAGTATAATAGTATCGTTTTGGGCGGGTACACCGGCCGGCGACCAGGTTGTAGAGGAAGACCAGCTTCCGTTTGCAACTGATGTATGTATAGTTGCAGTTGTAGCAATAGATATAGCAAATAAACTGCTAATCAGCGTAATGGTTTTTAGTTTCATAAAGTAGATTTCCTGTAGGGGGGGATTATCTTAATGGGCGCAAAAGTACTATAATTAAGTTACCCCGCAACAATTATTAATATCCTCATTCACAGTGCAATATTATAGCCTTTTAAACACTAAAACCATGACAAACCACATGCCATCTTATGACGGAAATCATACCACTCCCTGCCATTCTTTCAGACTTTTACCTATGGCTCAATATTTGAGATAAATAAAGTGAATAGTGATAAGTGAATAGTGATAAGTTTAGAAGGCAAAGTATAACATAGGCTTTATAAACTTGATGAACTTTGCGAACTTTAAGAACTAGGATACTTTACAAACTTTAAGAACTTTATAAACTTTACAAACTCTATGAATCTCGATAAATTCACATTAAAATCCCAGGAAGCCATACAACAAGCTCAGCAAATTGCTGTAGGCTTGGGCAGCCAGAATATAGAAAGCGGGCATATACTTAAGTCTATATTAGAAGTAGATGAGAACGTGGCTCCCTTCCTGTTTAAAAAGCTGAATGTAAACCTGCCTATATTTAAACAGGCATTAGATAAAATACTGGAGCGTTACCCAAAGGTTGAAAATGCTACGGGCCAGTACTTATCTGCCGATGCTAACCAGGTATTGATAAAAGCCACCAGCTACTTAAAGGAGTTTAAAGACGAATATGTATCGGTTGAACACCTGCTGCTTGGCTTATTGAATACCAAAGACGTTATTGGCCAGTTGATGAAGGACAACGGTATGACCGAAAAGGACCTCAAGAAAGCTATTACCGACTTGCGTAAGGGCAGCACTGTTACCAGCAGCGGACAAGAAGAAACATATAACGCACTGAATAAATATGCCATTGACCTATGTGCTATGGCACAGGCCGGTAAAATGGATCCTGTAATTGGCCGCGACGATGAGATACGCCGAGTATTACAAATATTATCGCGCCGGACAAAGAACAATCCAATTTTGGTGGGTGAACCGGGCGTGGGTAAAACAGCCATTGCCGAAGGCCTGGCCACACGCATAGTTAATGGCGACGTACCCGAAAACCTGAAAGGCAAAAAAATATTCTCGCTGGATATGGCTGCACTTATTGCAGGCGCCAAATACAAAGGCGAGTTTGAAGAAAGGCTGAAAGCCGTGGTTAAAGAAGTAACCGGTGCCGACGATGTAATATTGTTTATTGACGAAATACATACCCTTGTGGGTGCAGGCGGTGGCGATGGAGCCATGGATGCTGCCAACATACTTAAACCGGCCCTTGCAAAAGGCCAGCTACGTGCTATTGGTGCAACCACATTGAACGAGTACCAAAAGTATTTTGAAAAAGATAAAGCGCTCGAACGCCGTTTCCAGAAGGTAATGGTTGATGAGCCAAGCGAAGAAGATGCAATATCTATCCTTCGTGGTATTAAAGAAAAATATGAGGCCCACCATAAGGTGCGTATTAAAGACGATGCTATTGTGGCAGCTGTAGAATTATCGCAACGCTATATATCGGATAGGTTTTTACCCGATAAGGCCATTGACCTTATAGATGAAGCTGCAAGTAAGCTGAGGTTAGAAATAAACTCAGTGCCGGTTGAACTGGATGAGATAGAAAGGAAGATACGCCAGCTTGAAATTGAACGTGAAGCCATAAAACGCGAGAACGACAAAACCAAGTTGAGCCAATTGAACCATGATATTGCAGAACTGAGCGATAAGCGTTCGGACTTAAAGGCACAATGGACCAGCGAAAAAGAAGTGGTGAACGCCATACATAAAATAAGGCTGGAGATTGAAACTCTGAAAGTAGAAGCTGAACAGGCTGAACGTGCAAGTGACTTTGGTAAGGTAGCCGAAATACGCTATGGCAAAACCAAAGATGCTGAAGCAAGGTTAGCAGAAATGGAAAAGAAATGGGATGTGATTAAGGGCAAGGGTTCGCAAATGCTAAAAGAAGAAGTGGACCGTGAAGATATTGCCGGAGTAGTATCTCGCTGGACAGGTATACCTGTAAGCAAAATGCTGCAAAGCGATAAAGAAAAGCTGCTGAACCTTGAGCAAGAACTACATAAACGTGTTGTAGGCCAGTTTGAAGCTATTGAAGCCGTGGCTGATGCCATACGCCGTAGCCGTGCAGGATTGCAGGATGTAAAGAAACCAATAGGTTCGTTTATATTCCTGGGTACTACCGGTGTGGGTAAAACAGAAGTAGCCAAGGCACTTGCTGAATACTTATTTAACAGCGAGAACAACCTTGTACGTATAGACATGAGCGAATACCAGGAAAAGCACAGTATATCGCGCTTAATTGGTGCGCCTCCCGGCTATGTGGGTTATGATGAAGGCGGACAACTTACCGAAGCTATAAGGCGTAAACCATATTCAGTGGTGCTGCTAGATGAAATTGAAAAAGCTCACCCTGATGTGTTCAATATACTATTACAAGTATTGGATGACGGCAGGCTTACCGATAGTAAAGGCCGTACGGTGAACTTTAAGAACACCATCATCATTATGACATCAAACATTGGTTCGCATATTATACAAGAGAACTACGACGATGAAAAACTTGACCCGGATAAAGTATTTGAAAGGACAAGAGAAGATGTGATGGACCTGTTGCGCAAAAGCTTAAGGCCTGAGTTTTTGAACCGTATTGATGAGGTTATTATGTTTACCCCGCTTGCCAAGAGCGATATGAAAGCAATTGTACAATTGCAGTTCAACGATGTGGTTAAAAAGCTGGCAGCAGAGAACATACGTATAACCGCAACTGATGAATCTTTCGACTGGCTTGCCAATACCGGCTTCGATCCTGCATTTGGTGCAAGGCCCGTAAAAAGGCTGATCCAAAAGCAGGTGCTCAACGAGTTATCGAAAGAGATACTATCGGGCAAAATTGAACGCAACAGCGACATTGTTATGGATGTGTTCGATAACAAGGTTGTCTTCCGTAAACCTATTGAAACTGACGTAAAGAAGAAAGCGAAGGCCAAATAAAATAGTTATGAGTTATAAATTATGAGTTATGAGTAAAATATCTTTGTTAGTATCTCTAAAATTCATAACTTATAACTCATAATTTATAACTAAAAAAATCATGAGTTACGACACATTATCGGAAGCAATTGCCGAACTGAAAAAAGAAGGTTACACCGAAGACCTTAATATAGAACACGATGCTATTATAGGTAAAGATGGTAAACTAAAACTCTTTAAAGATGACTTTGTGGTAGATAAGTTCTTCCGTTTTGAAGGCAACAGTGACCCTGCAGATGAAGCTATATTGTACGCCATATCATCTCCTAAAAACCATATGAAAGGGGTTTTGGTGAACGGTTATGGTATATCGGCCGAGCCACTGGCAAGTGAAATGGTTGAGAAGTTGAAAGTTCATTAAGCAGTTATGAGTTATAAATTATGAGTTATGAGTGAATGCAAATCAATTTTAAAAATTTAGTATTTTGCAACTTATAATTCATAACTCATAATTTATAATTAGTTAAACCTCATGGAAAGGAAAATCACCAAACACTACAGCAACGGAGAAGTAACCATAGTATGGCAACCACATGTGTGCATCCACAGTGGTGTATGCTTCAGAGGCCTGCCCGAAGTATTTGACCCGCGCAGACTACCATGGATTGAGCAGCACAACAGCACTACCGAGAAGATCGTGAACCAGGTTAAGCAGTGCCCCAGCGGTGCGCTGAGTATTACTTTTGATAAAGACCTGGTATAATTAATTATGTTGGGTTTGTATTTGGCACAATCCTTTGCACCTATGTGTCAGATTCTATCATCATCACTCTTCACCTCACGTGCCATGTCTTTCTGCGTTAGGGATTGCAGTAGAAAGCCCGCAGGAACGAGGACTTGAAACGTAAAGCCCGACCCGAAGGGGAACGCCCAAATAAAACTGAGACTGCCACGCTCTGCTCGCAGTGACGAAAGAACTAACGACTAATGACTATCGACTATAAATCTTAATCTAGTTCAAGGAGTAAAAGGGCATATTGGTAGTATTTTTGTATCCTAAAACAAACACAATGAAAACAGTAATTCATAAAGCAAGCAGCAGGGGCCATGCAAACCATGGCTGGCTGAACAGTTACCATACTTTTAGTTTTGCTAACTACTATAACCCTGACAGGAACCACTTTGGCGTATTGCGGGTACTAAACGACGATACCGTAGCAGCAGGAATGGGCTTTGGCAGACATCCGCACGATAACATGGAAATTATAAGTATTCCGCTGGAAGGTGATTTGGAACACAAGGACAGCATGGGCACAGCTGCAGTTATAAAGCATGGCGATGTGCAGGTAATGAGTGCCGGCACCGGTGTAGAGCACAGCGAGATGAATAAGAACAAGGACAAAGAAGTTAAGTTTTTACAAATATGGGTGTTCCCGAAGATTGAAAACGCAACTCCCCGTTACGGACAAATAACTTTAAACATTGCCGACAGGAGAAATAAGTTGCAACAAATAGTATCGCCCGATAAAAAAGACGGCGACACCTGGGTGAACCAGGATGCATGGTTCTACATGGGTAACTTTGATAATGGCCAAAAGGTTGATTATACCATCAGAAAAAAAGGTAACGGGGTTTATGCGTTCATCCTCGAAGGCGACTTTACCATTAACGGCGAAAAGCTTAACAAGCGCGATGGTATTGGTATTAGTGAGATTGAGGCTGAGATTAAGATTGAGGCTAATTCTAATAAAGCTGAGATATTGCTGATGGAAGTGCCGATGAATTAATTCAATTGCGAATTAAAAATTACGAATTACGTAAAATAAGAAAGCCCGGAAATTCCGGGCTTTCTTATTTGTAGTTTCAATTATAGTTTATCGCTGAATAACTATCTTCTTATTCACTGGTCCATGCTTGGTAATAACCTGTGCAAAGTATATACCATCGGCATAAGCAGAAAGGTCGATTGAAAGTGTGCTGTTAGTATTACTTTCATTCAGCTCTTTGCTAAATACTTTGGCCCCGGTTTCGTTATAAATAGTTACGAGCTGGTACCCACCGCCAGTAAAGGCTATGGCAAAATGCCCGTTGCTTGGCATAGGGTAAATACTTACTCCGCCATTGGCACTAATAGTTTGCATACCCAATGGTGCAGGCTGTGTAATGCGTATAGTATCGGTCTTACTATCGCCACAGCTATCAGTTACGGTGCATACATAAGTACCTGCTGCAAGATGGTTAATAGTATCAGCGGTATGGTTACCCATAGTTGTATAACCCGTGGCACTATCGCTCCAGACAATTATGTTCTTGTTTCCGCCGGTTACAACCAATGTTGCACTGCCATCGGTGCAACCGTTACACGATGCATTGCTTTTTGAACCTGTACTTACCGATACCTTGGCAGGATCAATAATAGTTGCACTGTCTTTTGTAGTACAGCCTGTATTATCGGTAACAGTCACAACATATTTCCCGGCAAGTAAGGCGGTAGCAGTTGCATTGGTTTGTATTGGCAATGTGTTCCAGGAATAAGAATATGTTGGTGTTCCGTTTGCTGCAATTGCAGTAACAGTTCCATCACTAAGGCCGGTACACTTAGGGTTACCACCGATTACACTAGCATTAACATGAACATAGGGAGATAAGGTCGTGCTTGTTGTAAGGTAAAATCCACTTGCGTTGGTAACAGTAACAGAATAAGTGCCCCCAGCTTTTATACTATCTATACTTGCTGTAGTAGCCCCATTCGACCACTTGTATTTAAGTGCACCAATACCACCACCGAAAACAGTATCGGTAAGTATATAGCCGCCGCATGTAGTTACCGGCTTCAGCGATATATTCATTACTTCGGTAAAGTCGTTGTATTGAGAATTACCTCCGTTGTAGTAATTGAAAGTGAAAAGTGTATCGAATACCCCAGTAGTAGTACATTTAAAAGCAGAACCCAAACTATATATACCACCGCCATTGCGTGTCATACCATAAAGCGCGCTGTCGGTAGCTTGTATAAGGCTGCTGTAAGGGTGGCTTCCGGTATTTGTACCGGTAAAGTCAAATATATCGGTAAGCGCTCCGGCCAATGTACATTTGAAAATATACCCATTACTTGAGGCTCCACCTCCGTATGTCATGCCATATAAATTACCGTCCACACCCTGAATAAGGCTACCCGATGGATATTCGGTATGAGAAAAGAAATAAGGAGTGGAGAATACACCCAATGTAGAACATTTAAAAATACTACCCGAACCATTATTACCTTCCATACCGTAAAGGTTACCATCGTTGGCCAACAACAGGCTGCCAGATGGGTATTCGCCTCCGGCAAAATTGTATAAGGTAGTTAAGGCTCCCTTGGTAGTGCATTTAAATATGGTACCATTGTTGCCGGAACCTCCTCCTTCAGTCATTCCATATAGAGTATCGCCCGGGCCTTCAATAAGGTTACCATATGGGTACGCTCCGTTTGTTCCGTTAAAATTAACAAGCACCTTAAAATTACCGGTATGTGTGTTATATTTAAATACAATGCCATCGTTTTTGGTACCAGCATATTCAGTCATTCCGTAAAGGTTACTATCAGCGCCCAGCATAACACGGCCTAAAGGATTCGCACCATTGGTATCATTAAAGTCAACTATGTCGGTAACAATACCAGTTTGCTGAGAAACACGAAACAAAGCTCCGCTACCAAACTCCCCTCCTGCTTGCGCCATACCATAAAGATTACCGTCATAAGCCTGTGTAAGGCCACCTGAGGCGGGGTTACCAGTGGGATTATATGGTATATCGGTAGCGCCCATAATAAACAAATTGGTAAGAACACCAGCCGTGGTACATTTAAAAACACTTCCAAAGCTTGTATTACTGTTCGACATGCCATACAGGTCGCCATCGAGCGCTTGAATAAGGCTGCCATACGGTGCCCCGGTAGCACCGGCCAGGTTATCAATAGTGGTTAGTGTACCGCTTGTGGTGCATTTAAATACTGTACCGCTATTATAAATACCACCACCGCTGGTCATTCCATAAAGGTTACCGTCGAGGGCTTGCACCAGGCTGCCGTATGGATATTCCTGGTTGGCAAAATTAACCAGGGTTGTTAGCGTGCCGGTAGTTGTGCATTTAAATATGGTGCCATATCCACTCGAACCTCCACCGGATGTCATTCCGTAAAGATTGCCATCGTTGGCAAGTAATAAAGCGCCGTAGGGGTCTTCATTGTTTGTAAATGTCACCATAGTAACAAGGTGTCCGAGGGTATCGCATTTAAAAATAGTTCCGCTACCCGATCCGCCCTGGAGGGTCATTCCATACAGGCTATCCTTAACAAGAATAAGACTGCCATAAGGGGTCTCTCCGCTTGAAAAATTCACAAGTGTTTTTAATGTTCCTGCTGTGGTGCATTCAAACACAGTACCGTTGCCACCCGAGCCACCTGTTTGTGTCATACCATATAAATTGCCATTTTTATCCTGAACCAATACCCCATCGGGGCTTCCGCCATTGGTATTATTAAAATTGGCTATTGCGGTAAGGGTTCCGCCTAAGGTGCATTTAAATATAGCTCCGTAAGAAGAAGTACCGCCTTGTGTAGCAGTACCGTATAGGTTACCATCAGCCCCCTGTATCAGTCCGCCACTGGGGAAAGCGCCATTGAACCCGTTAAATTTGGCAAGTATATATGTTCCAGAAGGAGTAACAACAAAAACACAGCCATTATTATTACCGCCATTTGATGCGGTACCATAAAAATTGCCATCATTAGCTTGTATTAAAGAAGCATACAAGGGTGTTTCGGGGCCATTATAACCCGGGAGATGGCGAACAACGCTATCCTTACCGGTTAAAGGGTTATACATAAATATTAGGCCTGTCGCGCTGTCACCCTGGCCCGACATGCCCCAGAGTTGACCTATTTTTTGGGCATTAACACAGGTAAAAGACAGAAGCAATAATACAAGCATTGCCGTAAACGAAAATGTAATTTTTTTCATGAGGTTTTGTTGAAAGATGAATTTATAAAACCAAATATAATGGTTAAAGGTAATTAGAACAATAATTTTGTGTTACCACAATTAGATTCCTCATTTCGCTTCGCTCCATTCGGAATGACAGGTTAACAGACTTGTTTGGGAAGGGGTATGCGGGCGAAGCCCGCACACCCCTTTAATATGACTCCATGAATGTGCACCGTACATTCATGAATTCCGAGCGAAGAGAGGAATCTGGTTCAACAATAATTTTGTGTTACCACAATATTTGGGTATATTAGATGTTATATAATTATTAAAACAGGGTTGTCAACCACTCATGGACAGAGCGGCCTTAACAGAAAAGCACAGCGTAGTCAGCGAAGGAATCTTCAGACTGAAATCTCTGGTTCATACAGCCCACCGCTATTTACAAAACACGTTTTTATACCGGGAACAAAGGTTTCATGATACCCAAACATTATTAGATGCACCCATAATAGCGCGTTCAGAAAGTTCGCTATGGAACAAGCACGACAACGAACATAACTGGATACTTACGGCAGGCAAGGTGCAGAACCTGCGGGTTGCCGTTAAGAAGTTCAATAATATAGAAGTACCTGCCAACAGTGTTTTCAGTTTTTGGGCGCAATTGGGGAACCCGACTGAAAGCAGGGGCTATGTAGAAGGCAGAGAAATACGCGAGGGCTGTTTGGTAGCTACCGTTGCAGGTGGGCTTTGCCAATTATCGAACGGATTGTATGATGCTGCACTTAAGGCAGGGTTCGATATTGTGGAACGCCATAAGCATACACAGGTAATACAGGGCTCATTAGCGGAACAAGACCGCGATGCAACCGTAAAATGGAACTATGTCGATCTCAGGTTCAAATCGAAATACGCATTCAGGATCGAGGCGGAACTGACTAATGACAATTTAATAGTTTCTTTTCGCAGCCCTGCTCGAAATGACGGGCAGGAATCGAAGCCAATAAATATACCTTCATCCAAACTCAACGATTGTTTCTCTTGCGGAAATACAGCATGCTTTAAGCATCCCGGTAAAACAATAAGGGTAAAAGGCGGCACCGTTACCACATTTATATTAGATGAGAAGTGGCCCGAATACGAAGCATACGTAGAGAAACTGGCTACCGAAAACGATTACTTTTTAGTACCGTTGTTAAACAGCGACAAGAAGAAATACCAATGGAAATTGAAGAACCCAAAGCATGCCCACGACGCTAAAATGGTGGTTTACCGCAGGGCATTGGCTACACGTTGGTCAGCCAGAAGAAACGGAAAGATACCTCCCCTCCTGCTCCGCTACGATAATAAGATTGCTCTTTCGTTGGCAAAACATATTCCGGTGGAAAGTACACATATAGTAGTATCTCAAAACCTGTTGCCATTCATCTGGGCCGAAGGAGCCCTCGGTGGCCGTACCTATGATGTGCTTATGACACGCCTGCCCATAGAACGGCTGCAGCAACGATTGGATGAAGCACATAAAAAATACCCGGTAAGCAAAACCCTTAACGATTTCCGTGCCTCCCAACAATTAATAGACCTTGAGAATATAGCCCTTACCCAATCGAGGAACATAATTACCCCGCATAAAGAGATTGCCGAAATATTCAATAATAAATCTATTAGGATTGACTGGGTAAAGAATGAGCAGCAAATAAATACAAACAAAGTCGGCAAAGTACTTTTCCCCGCCTCTGCACTTGCCCGCAAAGGTGCATACGAAGTAAAACAACTGGCGCAGGAACTGAACTTAGATTTATTGGTAAGCGGTAGAAACATTGAAGAGAACGATTTCTGGAAGGGCCTGAAAGTGCAAAGTGCCAACTCTTCCCTTGACGGTGTGAAACTGGTTATTTACCCTGCATATATAGAACACCAGCCGCGTATACTATTAAGGGCATTAGCTAAAGGCATACCTGTAATTGCTACCGAGACCTGTGGATTACCTCCACAAGAAAATTTAGTTATTGTACCAACGGGAGATTATAATGCGTTGAAGAAAGCGGTACAGTTCCTGGTTGTTTAAACTACTTCGTGGTTTTCTTCTTCTTTTTAGCTACAGTCTTAACTGTCTTAGGTTTCACTTCCTCTACTTTTTCAAAGTACTGGCCTTTGAACTTGTATTTTATATGTTTATCGGTCATTCTGCCTTTTTCTTCCACAACAGGTATTGCAACAGTATTCGCAGCAGTATCATATTCTATACCATTATCGGTGCCTGCATCACCCGATGCAATAACATCGTACTTATAACTCAGCTCATTATGTTTACCTGTCTTGGTTTTAAATAAGTGTACGGTATCGTTCAGCCAGTACTTCATAACACCTTTTACTTTAGCGCTGTCTATGGCAAATACTTTTATTCCTTCTTCCCTTATGGTAGGTGTGTATTTGTTTATATAAGTGCAGAGGTAATATGTTTTATTATCAGCATTAATAGTATAAATAGCATCGTAGAAAGCTTGTGCTGAACCTGTAATTGCGGTATCGGCATGAGGTATTAATGTCGATTTAACTTTCGCTCCTGCTTTAAATTGAAACACACTGCGGTAAAAACGACCAAGCATATTACGACGCTCTTCCCATACATATATACGGAACAGGCTATCATCAGAGGTAATGATATTCACATCCTGTGTGCACAGTAACTGGAAATCAGATTTTAAGGTTACCGGGAATTTAGAAGTATAGTAAAGTACTTTATTCGCAAGTGTAGTGTCGACAGGCACTATCGGTGTTACGTAAGCGGCCTTAGCTGAATCATGCCCATTAAAGAATACACTACCCTTAGGCGGATCAACTGAGTTTTTTACCAAAATCGAATCATTATACGCAGCGCGCTTTTTAAAACAATTCACCAAATCCTTTTCAATGGATTTTGCGTCTTGCCCAAAAGCTGGAAAACAACAAAATGTACCAATAATTATGAAGGAGCAGTATTTAATGAATTTCATAGCATCAAATTTATATAAATTATTCCACTACCTTTATAACTATGTTACTGCATACCATGAAACAACGGCTTAACGCATGCCTATTCTTACTTGGCATTCTCTTTACATTTAACCTGTATGGACAAGACAGCGCTGTTTCTTTAAAAATATCTCATTTAACCGGAGATTTTTATGTTTACACAACTTATAAAACCCTTAACGGAAGCCCATTTCCGTCGAACAGTATGTACCTCGTAACGGACAGCGGAGTTGTAATGATAGATACTCCATGGGATACAACCCAGTTTCAACCCCTGATGGATAGTATTGAAAAGCGCCATCATAAAAAGGTATTATACTGTATTGCCACACATTTCCACGATGACAGAACTGCAGGGCTTGATTTTTTGAAAACAAAAGGTGTAAAAACGTACTCATCATATGAGACCTATCTCTTATGTAAAGAACGCAATGAAAAGCAAGCACAGTATTACTTTTTAACCGACACCACCTTTACCGTTGCTAATTATACCTTCCGGACCTATTACCCCGGCCCCGGTCATACCTGGGATAATATAGTGATATGGTTTGCCAAAGAAAGAATACTTTATGGCGGGTGCCTGGTAAAAAGTACAGAAAATGACGGGCTTGGAAATATAGCTGATGGCTATGTAAGGAGCTGGCCCACCAGTATTAAAAGAGTAATGAAACAATGCCCTGATCCCTTATATGTTATACCGGGGCACTTTAGTTGGGAAAACAATAAGAGCCTGGAGCATACACTAAAACTATTGAAGAAAACTGAAAAAGTTTACTACTAATTACTATTGCTTCACTTCCGTAAAGTAATTGTTCTTAAACCTGTATTGGGTATACGCGGTAGATACTACTCCGTCTTTCCACATAATAGGCACATAAAGCATGCGGTTTTTCTTATTGAAATAAATGCTATGGTTGGTAGCACCCGAAGCGTTGGCCATTTCAAACTCAAGCTCGTTTACGGCAGTGCCATAGCTATTGTTCACAATAATATGAGTTGAATCATCCAGGTCGCCATGGCTGTTTCTTGAAAATATCTCAATACCCATAGAATAGTCTTGTTTATCACGGGGAGTAATAAATGTAACGAGGTAATATACCCTGCCCTTAGCTTTTAGGGTATACATATTTTTATACTCGCGCGATTTTAAGGTACCCGCATCAGCTCCGGGTACTATTGGTGCCGATTCCACCTTATCGCCATTTTTATACTGGAACACATTTATGAAATTGTGATTACCATTAGTACCATTATCCCAGCTATATATCCTGAAACTATTATCGTCGGAATTTAGTACGGCCAGATGATCGTAGTATTTAAGATATTTGAAATTATCTTTAAGCGTAGCAGGGTTAACACTTGTATAATACAACAGCTTTGCCCTTAAAATAGAGTCTTCATAAACTGCCGAATCGTTATTTAAACGGGAGCGCCAGTAATCAATTCGCTGGTAATGGTATTCCAGGTCATTCTGTATTCTCCAGTTAACCTGTGCAACAACTGAAGTAGTGATGGCGATGAAAACAACAAAAAGAAAATGCTTAAACTTGTTCATGGTAGGGGTGTATCTTTACACAAATTTATAAAATTGTTTATTTGTGAAACACTATTCATCCGGTTTGCTATAAAATGAAATGGAATAGCCTGTTATTATTGATTCTTTTTATAATCCTGACAATAATCGGGCTGGCAAACCATGCCATGTGGTTAGATGAGGCCAATTGCTGGTTAGTAGCCCGCGACAGCCATAGCTTTAGTGAAATGCTGGTAAATAATTGCAACAGCGGCCACCCACTAATATGGAACATCCTACTTTTTATACTTACGCGTTTTACTGCCAATATAATGGCAATGCAGGTATTGCATCTCGTAATTTCAGCAACGGCAGCTTATCTGTTTCTACGTTATGCGCCGTTTAACTTACTTTTTAAAGCCTGTGTTCTTTTCAGCTATTTTATTTTTTACGAATACAATATTATAAGCCGGAACTATAGCCTTGCCTGGCTATTCCTTATCATCTTTTGCGTTCTTTTTTTACGAGAAAAGAAGAACTATTTCCTGCTTGTAATAACACTCATGTTGCTTGCCAATGTTCACCTATTTGCCATGTTTACAGCTATACCCTTATTTATAATGACCCTGAGCGATTATTCGCTTCATAATAAAAACAACAAAAGAATCATTCTTTTATACAGTCTGCTTTTTTCAGTTGCGGTTGTTGCAGCACTTATAATTATTATCCCCCCACAGCAAACACTTATAATACGACAGAATGCCGGGCACTACCTGAATTACGGGCGCATTTCAAAAGCCCTATCCTATTTTGTAAGAGGCTTCTACCCTATGCCCGACTTTACCGATGTTCACTACTGGAACACCAATTTTATCATCTCTCATCTCAAAATCATTGGCCTGCTGCTCACACCATTTCTATTTATAGCTCCCTTCTTTGTTTTCTATAACAAACCCTTTTCACTACTTATCTTTTATGTACCCAACCTGCTTATACTGGTATTTATTTTCAGGTTGCAACTATTGACTAGCGTACATTATAAAGGATATACAATCATGCTACTTATTATAGCATTATGGTTAAGCAAGGATGAAAGATTAACCGGCAATTTTATTAAAAGCAGCAAATGGCAAAGCAAATTAACAAACCTTAAAACATATAGTTACATTCCGTTTATGTATAGTATTTTGCTGTGCCAGGTTGTTGCAGGTATATATGCTTACTGTAAGGATGTGACAGTGCCATTATCGGAAGGTAAAAACGTTGCTGCATATATAAAGGCCAATTCGCCCGACAGCACCCTTGTAATGATTGAACCTTATTACCAGGGCCCCGCGGTTGCCGGTTATTTAGACAAACAAGTATATTATCCTGAGAAAGCCGCATATGGCAGTTTTGTTAATTGGGATAGCGTAATGCATATACCCCGCAAAGATTTATATGACTGCATTGCAGAGAAAATGAACAATACCAAAATCAGGCAATTTGCCATTGTATTGGCTTTTGGTGACGACAGTATTAAAACCATGCAAAACTATATAGAGACAAGACTCAGCAAACAAGATTATTCGATAAAAGAAAGAAAGGAATTTGATAAGGGAACAATACGGAGTGAGAACTATGTGGTTTATCTTATCAATAAACGGAGGTAATTTTCTGCTTACAAATACCCCGATATCTTATAAGAAATATAACCCACCCATTCGTGTATTAACACCTGCCATGAACTAAAGGCATAAATATCAGGTATGAACATATAATCAAGGTCGTACTTTATAGGGCCTGCAATCCTGTCGGTGGTATAGGTGAGTGTATGTATGCCTGCTTTATTAAAACAGCCCATTGCCCTGCGCATGTGATAGCCAGATGTAATTAAAAGGTAACGCCCGTTGGGTGCCACACTATCTAATAAATGCTTTGCAAATGTTGCGTTCTCATGCGTATTACGCGACCGGGGCTCCAGTACGATATCGGTATCGGGTATGCCTATGCTTAATAAATAATTCCTTATGTGAGGCCCTTCTACATTAGTACCTTCAATACTTCCCGAGCCACCATCGATCAACAATTTACGGACTTGTCCTTTTTTATAAAGCTGCAATGCCTGCATCAACCTGTCGGAGCCATGAAAGAACTGCACACGATTTAATTTTGCATCCCATGCCGTCATGCCGCCCAATATAATAGCTACATCGTATTTACCATGTACGGCAGAATCAACCGTAGCAGGAATTTCCCAGGCTTTCATAAATTCATTCGATATAAAGTCGTTTGAGAAGAAGTATAAAACCACCACCGAAGATATCAGCAGGCGCTTTTTCAAAGGCTGCCTTTTAACCAGTATACCTAAAAGCAATAAAACAAATATCCACACAATAGGAGTAATAAGGAACTCGAGTATTTTAGAAAGGATGAAAAACATGCCTGCTTATTACTAAATAAAAGTTTCCATATATATATCATAGAAATCGCACGAGTAATCTGCCAATTCCGGGGCGTATTTAACTATAGCGTCATATTGCGCTTCTTCAATTTTATATGGCTTATAAAAATCAGGATCATCGGGAGCAGAAGTAAAAAGGGTTTTTATCATATCCATATCTAAATTATCAACGCTTATTTCTTTTATAAGCTTCCCTTCGTTATCATTATTAAATATGGTTATCCAACGTTCTATTTCCATGCTGTTCTGTAAATATTATATCAGTTTATAGTTCTTATATTCTCCCGGCCTCCAGCCAAAGGTCCTTATGGTAAAACGAAAGAACCTGTCCTTCAACGAAAGTTTTTTCTTTCTTTCATCGTAAACAAATTCCCAGTTTTTCATTCTTATACGCGGATGCATCATAGCAGGGTGCTGCCCGGTAAACTTCACCAGCGATTCAACGGTTGTATAATCGAACTCGGTAGCTTGTCCCACATTTTTATCGAGCCAGTCATCTTCGTGCCACATTTTATGGTACGACTTTTGTTTGTTCTGTTGAAATTCGGGATGCTTTACCCAACCATAATGATAAACCATGGCGCCTGATGGTTTTACATTTAGCTTCTCGCCTCCATCCAATAAATCTTCGTTTGTAGGCGGCTTGGCAAACTTGCGGAAGCCCTGCGCATCTTTATAAGAACGGATGTGCTTATCGTTACGAATCACACGTATATCATTCTTATACCATTGGTGCGAATCGCCCAGGTAATCGTATGAGCCATAAAAGTGGTTATAACGGAATAATAAACCCTCTACTTTTTTATCGTCCTTCCACTTTTGCATGGATTCCATTATAAGCGGTATATCACGCTCATGCAAAATCTCATCGGCCTGCAGGTATACTAACCAGTCAGCATCTGCAGGCACAGCATCCAGGGCTTTATTGGTTTCAATGGCTAAGAGAACGCCGCCTTTACGCAGGGAATCATCCCACACACTTTCTACTATTTTTATTTTATCAGAGGGAATGCTTTTTATAAGGTTCAGCGTATCGTCTTCCGATTTACCAACGCTAACAATCACTTCATCACACAAAGGCAATAACGATGCCAGCGATTCCATGACAGGGTAATCTAACTTTATAGCGTTACGTACAATGGTAAAGCCGACTACTTTCATAAGCTATACGCCGGTATAGGTTTGTGGAGTAATTTTCTTCAGCTCAGCCTTAATGGCAACGCTCACTTTCAAGCCATCAATGAATTTTGCAATATGCTTTTGGCTGATAGTTTCGTTCGTACGGGTAAGCGCCTTAAGTGCTTCATACGGATTAGGGTAACCTTCACGTCTCAATATAGTTTGTATGCCTTCAGTTACAACGGCCCAATTGCTTTCCAAATCATGCTCTATTGCAGACTTGTTTAATAAAAGTTTATTCAAGCCCTTCATTAACGATGCATAGGCAATTAACGAATGTGCAAATGGTACACCCAAATTGCGTATTACTGTAGAGTCGGTCAGGTCGCGTTGCAGGCGAGATACAGGTAATTTTGCAGCCAAATGCTCAAATACAGCATTGGCCACACCCAAATTACCTTCGGCATTTTCAAAATCTATTGGGTTTACCTTATGCGGCATAGTCGATGAACCCACTTCACCCTCTTTTATCTTTTGCTTAAAATAACCCATCGATATATAGCTCCATATATCGCGACACATATCTACACATATTGTATTTACACGCTTTATGCCATCGCATAGCTCAGCAAGGTCATCGTAGTGTTCTATTTGGGTAGTAAATTGCTGGCGCTTTAATCCCATATCAGCCAAAAACCCATTTCCGAATACCTTCCAGTCGGTTTTAGGATATGCTACATGGTGGGCATTAAAGTTACCCGTTGCACCGCCAAATTTTGCCGATACCGGTATACCTTCCAAGGCGTTCAACTGGTTCTCTAATCTTTCTACAAACACCATAAACTCCTTACCCAAACGTGTAGGTGATGCAGGTTGGCCATGTGTAAATGCCAGCATTGGCACCTTCTTCCACTCGGCAGCCAACGAGGCTACTTTTAATAATAATTCTTCCAGTGCGGGCAACACAACCTCCTCGAGGCAATCTTTCATAGCCAGCGGAACAGCAGTGTTATTAATATCCTGCGATGTAAGCCCGAAGTGGATGAACTCTTTATATTCTTTCAAGCCCAGCTTATCGAACTTCTCTTTTGTAAAATACTCCACCGCTTTTACGTCGTGGTTGGTAACGCTTTCTAATTCTTTTATGCGCCTGGCATCAGCCTGTGTAAAATCAAGGTATATAAGCCTTAACTTTTCAAGTACAGGCTTTTTAATGGCTTTAAGTTGCGGCAATGGTATTTCGCAAAGTGCAATAAAGTATTCCACCTCCACACGCAGGCGGTATTGTATCAGTGCATATTCCGAAAAATAGTCCGAAAGCTTTTCAGTTGTTTTCCTGTATCTTCCATCAACCGGAGATATAGCAGTAAGCGTTGTAAAGTCTTGTATATTCGCCATAATAAATTGATATAAAATCGCACGACGAAGATACTAAATACGACTTTATAAACTTTAGAACTTTCAACATTATGAACTTTACTAGGTTTTTACTCATTTTAAGTACACTGGCAATAACATCATGCTCAAACAGCCAGAATGGCACTCTTTCGGCTACAAACCCCGAATCGTTGAATGCCCCCGCCCCATTTCGCATTTTTTCAACGGCATTTAAGCAGGGCGATACCATACCATCGGTTTATACTTGCGACAGCAGTAATATTTCGCCACAATTGCACTGGAGCAACCCGCCTAAGAATACTGTCAGTTATGCACTAATTGTCGACGACCCTGATGCACCTATGGGAATATGGGTACACTGGGTACTTTATAACATACCTGCAAATGATACAGTATTGCAAACCAATATGCATAAGGATACGTTGCTTGCCAACGGAACCAAAGAAGGCATTACCAGTTTTGGCACCGCAGGTTATGGTGGCCCTTGTCCGCCCGATGGAATGCACCACTACTATTTTAAAATCTATGCGCTTGATGCTATGCTCCCATACCCTGCCGGACTGAACAAAAAGCAATTGCTCGCTGTAATGAAAGGCCATGTTTTGGCAGAGGCTGAGTTGATGGGGAAGTATAAGAAAGTGAAAAGCTAAACATACCTCACCCTACCCTCTCCTTGACAAGGAGAGGGGCAAAAGGAATAAATAATGAAAAGTAGATTCATAAAGCTCATAGATAACCCCATCGGGCTTGCTGTAATTTTTATTCTTTTCAGTTTTCTGGCTGCATGGTTCGATAACTACCAATATGCTTTATGGCTTTACAAATACAAAACCACAGGCAAAGGATTGATAGAACTTAACATTGCCGGCATGCTTGCCACATTCATTTTTGGCGGCATTATTTTTTTAGTTGGTTTGTACCGTTACCGTAGGGTATGGCTTAAGTTTCTCATCACCTCGGCCATAACTGCGCTTTTGCTCTGGTATTGTTACGATTATATTGGTGAGGCTGCTTACTTTCTTTCCCGCAAACTTGTTCTTCTCTTTTACCACCTTGATATAGGCTGATTCTTTGTATTTATTTTTGAATTATAAACTTCCCTTCAGAAATAAATTCACCACTGGTTGCAAACACTCTGTAAAAATATATCCCTGCACTATTATTGCTCAAATCAATATTGGTTTGACCTGCCTTTGTTTTAGCGGAAAGAATTTTCTGTCCAAGCATATTATATACATCCACATTTGCCGGGCAATTGGTTATAAAACTGCATTTCCCATTACCCAAAGCAGGAAAGAAAGTGAATTGAGCCTTACCTGCGTTTATATTTTCAATCTGTGTAGTTATATTTATAGTTGTGCATATACTATCCCTGCATCCAAGGCTATCAGTAACCAGACAGCAATAGCTTCCACCACATTGGTTTGTAATGGTGTCGGTTGTAGCGGCAGTATTCCATAAATAATTATAGGGCGATCTTCCTCCTGATGCTATGACCCAGGCAGAACCATCACAGCCTGTTGCAACATTGGTTGAATCTGCAGTCAGCATTATACTTGCAGGTTGAGTAATTTTTATTGAATCAGTTATGAAAGCGCCACAGGAATCTGAAACCGTAACAGTATAGCTACCTGCAATTAAACCTGTTGCCGAAGCAGTGGTTTGTGATTTAACATCAGACCATGAATAGGTATATGGGGAACTTCCGCCTGTAACAATTACGGAACCAATGCCGCCATTTTCTCCGTTACACTTAACATTTGCAGATACACTTGCAGATGCTTTTAAAGCATCAGGTTGAGTAATTTTTATTGAATCAGTTATAAAAGTACCACAGGAATCTGAAACATTAACTGTATAGCTACCCGCACTTAAGCCTGTTGCCGAAGCAGTGGTTTGTAATTTAGCATCAGACCATGAATAGCTGTAAGGTGAATTTCCGCCTGAAATAACAATAGAAGCACTTCCATTGTTTCCTCCATTACAACTTACATTCTGATTCACATTAATGTCATTCACTTTAAGCGGGTTCACAATATAAGTAACCGATACATGCCCGGCGCCTGTATTATTAGCAATGGGAGTACCAACAAGTGTTCCGTTAAGGTATGAACCACCGCCACCACCGCCACCGGGAGCTTGTGGAAAACCACCGCCGCCGCCATTATATCCGCCGCCACCGCCGCCGCCATCTTCTCCACCGCCGCCGCCGCCGCCATATCCACCATTACCGGACTTATATCCAACTCCACCGGCAAATAGATTCATCCTGTCCTTACCACCAAAGCTACTATCCGGGGACGTCTGTCCATTTCCTCCATTACTATACCATCCTGCACCACCAGATCCCCCATAAAGCTGGGAGCCCCCACTTCCTCCATTTCCTCCTATGCCGCCTGTAGTATCTGCCCCTTGTCCTTTAGTTGCCGAATCGGTTATAATATCAAGCCCGCCCGGTCCACCGGCTTTAGACAATAAACTAGCTCCTCCGCCCCCTGCACCTACTGCAATCAAATTCAATGTAGTGGAATCATATACAAAACTTCCTCCTCCGCCCCCTGCACCACGAGCATTTCCACTACTACTCAAACCCAATACGCCATTACCTCCTACAACTATCGATAAATTATCTCCGGCTATAACATTACATAATCCGGTAATAGAGGCTCCTTTGCCTTCTATATAATAATAAGTGCCATGTATAGGATCCTTCAGATATCCTCCTGCCGCTCCTACAGCATTTATTTTTACCTGCTTCACACCACAGGGTACTGTCCAATTCTGGACAGCCCCGGTATAGGCAAAATTTACTGTAATAGTATCCTGAGCCTTGCCACAGAATATCCCTGCGCAAATTGTTAAGAAAGCTACAGAAAATATTTTTTTCATTGTGGTGAGGATTAATTTACACTTTCCTAAATGGTTAATTGGTCGGGTATAAAGTTAGGCAATATTTTTCTATTGTTCTGTATTATGTACAACGCTGAACGATACGAACGCCCAAAATTTAATTTGATTATCTCTCATAATTAAAAAAAAGTAGTTTTGCAAAAAACATAATTATGAAAAATGTAGCGGTAATAGGTTCGGGTACTATGGGCAACGGAATAGCCCACACTTTTGCACAATGCGGTTACCAGGTTGCACTTATAGATATATCGGCAGATGCGTTGAGCAAGGCCATGGCTACGATTGGCAAAAACCTCGACAGGCAAGTTACCAAAGGAACTATTACCGAAGCCGATAAAGCTACTACCCTTAAAAACATTACTACCTATACCGATCTCGCTACAGGCGTTAAAGAAGCCGGATTAGTTGTTGAAGCAGCTACCGAGAACCCCGATATAAAATTCAAGCTTTTCCGCGATTTAGATACCATGTGTACCCCCGATACTATTTTGGCAAGCAACACATCCTCTATATCTATCACCAAAATTGCTGCACAAACCAAGCGATCGGATAAAGTTATAGGCATGCACTTTATGAACCCTGTACCGGTTATGAAACTGGTAGAGGTTATACGTGGCTACAATACATCGGATGCAGTTACATTACTGATCATGGACCTTTCGAAAAAACTGGGCAAAATACCTACCGAGGTAAACGACTATCCAGGCTTTGTTGCCAACCGCATACTTATGCCTATGATAAACGAAGCCATTTATGCTTTGTTTGAAGGTGTGGGTGGAGTTAATGAAATTGATACCGTTATGAAACTCGGTATGGCACACCCAATGGGGCCATTGCAATTAGCAGATTTTATTGGCTTAGATGTTTGCCTTTCTATATTACGTGTATTGCACGATGGCTTAGGCAATCCTAAATATGCTCCTTGCCCTCTGTTGGTTAACATGGTTACCGCAGGCGACCTTGGTGTAAAATCGGGTATAGGGTTTTACAAATACACAGCAGGAAGTAAAGAATTAGTATTGGCTCCGAGGTTTGCAAAGTAATATAAAGCATGAACAAAGACACTATTGAGCTTATTGCCAATCTTGCCTTAGCCTTATCATTTATTGTAGGGCTCGTATTCGGAATTGCACAGGTTCAGACTGCCACTCGCGACCGCCGTGAAAGACTTACCCTTGAAGCTTTGCGGAATTTTCAAACGGCAGAGTTTTCAGGGCTTATGTTGTTTATACGAGCATGCAAAATGCCATCTACACAAGATGAGATGCTTGCACTTCCTGTTGACCAACAAGTTAAAATACTTCAGCTATCTCAACAAATGGAAACGTTGGGTATGCTGGTTGCTGAGAAATTTATAAGTATTGAATTGGTAGACAAAACACTTGGGTCGTTTGTTACAACTACCTGGGATAAATATAAAACCTTCATTATTGGAATAAGAGAAAGGCAACCTGACCCTGATCCTTTCTTAGGCGAGTACTTTCAGTGGTTAGCGGAACATTTAAATGACAGAATGCAAAAAAAACCACGTCAACCATTTTATAAAACTACTGTATCTCATCACAGGCCACATTCAATATCAAAAAAGAAACCCGGACATCCGGCTCCAAAGGCTTAGTGCAGGTTCCGAGGTTTGCTTAGACCTCACCCTGCCCTCTCCTTGCTCAAGGAGAGGGATTGAATATTAAGTTTTATTTTTAGAGAGAGAGCATTACATTTCAGTATATACTTTCTTCTTCTCTTCCAGGCCATTATAGCCCTCTCCCATTATACGGTCAAAATCATTCTCTTTACTTCCTGTACCTGCATTTTCTTCCTTTTGCTCACCCGCATTGCCTGTATCTATTTCCGTTTCTTCTATATCAGTTACGGATGCATCTTTAATGGCTAAAAAAAACGGATACCCCGTGGTATCTATTTTTGTTTTACCTGCAATTATATCAATGTCCTTGGGGTCTTTGTCTGTGTTATTTTTCATATTTTGTTTATTGAATAATATCTGTATCTATTTGCATCTTTTCGCCATTATGCCTGGGTGATTCCTTTTGTTTCCTCAATTGATTTTCGATTTCATGAATAACATGTGTTATAGCATCTTCAAATGATTGGCTGCGGGCTGAAGCAAACAGCTTCTTTTTATCGCCTGTTACATTCATTTCACATATCTTATTATCGTCCGTCGATGAATGCTCAAACTTGAGCAATACCGAACACATTACAAGACGTTGATCGAGGTGAGCCAGTTTGGCTGCCTCATCCATAGTAAACTGCTGCAATTCTTCTGACAGTGTAAAGTGGGGTGATGCTATTATTATCTTCATATTATTTTGTGTTGGTTTCATTTTTTTAAATAAAGAGGTGTGATATAAGACTATTGTAAGAATTTACTAAAGCATGCCGTTCCTGGTCTCTCATCTCACATTCCTGGGCATACCAGCTATGTTCATTTGCTTTCATTTTACTTTCAAAAGCACTATCATGATTATCAATTTCCATATGCTTTATAGCATCCCTGTGGTGCAGCGCCGCTTCTTCATGATGCTTTGCAGCACTCAGGTGATCATCGATTCTTTTTTGCGTCTTCGAAGAAATACTTTTAGATGTGTTTGCCGTGCTTATCATAAAAGGTGTAATATTTCAAGCTGTTTTATAATGACAAAAGTGCGGTATTCCATTAGGGATTATGTTATATAATTAACCCGATTAAATATATATTTCACATATTTCCATAAATAAAAAAAGAGCCATAAAGGCTCTTTTGACAGATCAGCATTCATTCTGCGCTTACTCCTTAACTAACTTCCCGGTTTTTATCTCGTCCCCATTAACATTAATTATCCTGTATACGTAAATACCATTAGCCTGTCCACTCAGGTCAATTATGGTTTCACTTTGCACAAGAAGATGCGAATACACTTCCTCTCCTAACATATTATACACCTCTATACTTTTCACTTTCAACTTTTCACTTTTAACTTCAATGGCGAATACGCCATTGCATGGGTTTGGATAAACGGAAATGTTTGATTCTCCCTTCAAAGAAGTTATTCCTGTAGTAACTGTGGGATAAGTAGAAATGAAATTACCAATAGCCTCGGGTTGCTTACTTACGTTAACTGTGCTTACAACAATGTTAGTTAATGCATTTATTATACTTACCGAATTAGAGGCATCATTTGCTACATATACCTTTGTTCCGTCGGGGGTAACAGATATACCATTGGGGTTACTACCCACTGTGATGGTATTGGTAACCAAATTGGTGGTAGTGTTTATTACGCTCACAGTTCCGTCAACTAAATTAGTAACGTATGCCTTACTCCCATCGGGACTAACCTGTATACCACGCGGGTGATGGCCCACATATATTTTACCCGAAACAATATTGGTAGCTTCATTTATAACACTTACTGTACTATCTGCCGAGTTAGTAACGTAGACCGTTTTTCCATCTGGTGTTACACACACGCCAAAAGGAAAGGAGCCAACCGGGATTGAATCGATAACCATATTGGTAGCTGTATTTATTACACTTACTTTATTTACGTGTGCACAGGCAACATAAGCCATAGTGCCATCGGGGGTTACACCTACGCCAAGCGGAAAAGCGCCCACTTTTACATTGGCTATTACCTTGCTGGTTGCAGTATTTATTATATATACTTTATTATCGGTCTGGCTCGCCACATACACCCGTGTTCCATCAAGGCTTACCACTATACCCCCAGGAAAAGTACCGGCAGGGATTGTATCCAATACTTTATTGGTAGCCGTGCTTATTACTGTTACCGAATTATTCACCTGGGTAGTAACATATACATAAGCTCCATCGGCACTTACCGAAACACCATAAGGGTGGCTAGTACCCAAAAAGATAGTATCAATAACGGCACCTGTTGTAACGTTAATTACCGTTACAGTATTGGCAGTTTCACTCGAAACATAGGCTGTTTGTGCATGACACACGCCTATTCCGAAATAAAACAATGATATTGCTAAAAAGTATAATTTCTTCATATTCTTGATTTAAGGAACAGGTTGTTTTATAATAAGATGAAAAGCAAAGACGTTTGGTTGCGTGAACAGAAAATTCCCTTTGACTTTATAGGCAATGTTTCCCATACGTGAGGTGAAAAGTAACGACAGAAGAAAATGACACATAGATGCAGCGATCTGTGCCAAATAACAGGAAGCTATTGTATAAAGTAACCCTTAATTCTTAACCACCTTCTCGGTGTAGCTAAGCTCAGTACCGGTAACTTTTACAAAGTACACACCGTTAGGCAGGCTTTGGGTATCGAGGGTAGCGGAATGATTTATGCTACTCGCATTTCTTTCACTTATCACTTCTCGGCCCAACATATCGTATAGAGCAATATCCACATTACCATTATCAGTAGTTATGTTGAGGGCAGATGAAAAAGGGTTGGGGAAAATCTTGACCGCATTATCGCCCATGTTAGATGCAATGCCTGTTACGCTATTGCCTGTCCATGTGGCAGCCCAGCCTGTTTCGGTAGTGGCGCAGTCAGACCGGAACTCAACACACATTTTACTACCGGTAGATGTAACTGTACCCGGGCCGGTTGTGCCTGTATATGTACCAATAAGCGGAGCATTTACATTATCGCCATCGTATATGTACATATAATCCCAGGTGCTTTCGGTATTATAACTGCTGAAAGACATAGTTACTGTTTTTGCGCCGGTGGGTGCAAACACATACAATGCACTTTCATCGTTACTGTAGTTTCCCGATGCGCCGCCATCGTCGTAAAAATTACCGGTGGTGGCCGTGTACCATGTATATTGTTTTGCTGCCGTATCGTTTATCAGTTTGTAGTAGTAGTCCCAGTCCCAGTTAATACCCGGGTCGGTATGGGTTTGGTTTGGGTAATGCTGGTGCCCTTTAATAAGCGTGCATGCACCCGGTATGCTTGCGCTTGAATAATCGGTTGCGGCAGCCCATGGCCAAAAAGCAACACGTGTTTTTAAAATGCCGTATGCAGGACAAATATGGGTGCGTACTAATCTTGATGATGTGCCATACATAGTATCAGTATACCAGCCTGTTTTGGCAGCGTATCCCTCATGTTCAATACCCACGGTATAACCATTTTCACTACCCACGTGCCATGCTTTATCTGCTTCGTGCACCATTTGGGTTATCTGCCCGTCGGATGAGCGGATGCAATAGTGCGCCGAAACTACCGAACTGCAATTCTGAAACCATGAAATAGAAGCTGCATAACTTCCCTCCATATCGTGTATTACAATAGCCGTTATGCCCATAGTGCGGCCAACGGTATAGTTACAACTTGCAGCCGGGTTCCAGATAGCGCCTGAATAATCAGCCCCTGAACCCATAGCCTTGTGGCTGTTTTCAGTAGAACCTGAACGATTATCATTTATTTTCTCTATTGAATTGGTAGGTGAAGTAAGCAGGTTATAAGTAGCCTCGCCAAATACCTTCTTTATATCAATATTATAAGTTGGTAGGTTATAGAATTTCTGGTAAGCTGCATTATTCAAAAAGGTAAACATTACATAGATATCAGAATTCAATGCATACTGCTGCCCGGCTGTAGAATCGGGCAATTCGCTTAGCGCCTTAAGTACGGCAACCTGATCTTCTATATTGGCGCTGGTAATATTCAGTTTTTGCTTTTCTGCGGCATAAGCAGCAGCGTAAGCAAGTATGTTCTTTTCGGGGCTGGTTATAATATCTTCCTTACTAATCCCCGATAGTTGTGCTATCAGCAGCAGGTTATTATGGAAATAGCTTTTACCATCAAGGGTAAGGCCCATGACTCCGTATGCCAATGGAATGCCCGTGCAGCTTTGTGGCTCATTAGCATCATGCGTCATATGATTAAAGCGTGTATGGTTAAATGCTACCGCTTCTAATATACCAACCGGTACGGAAGGGTATTTTGCATAGGCCTCAGTAAAATAAGCAGCATATTGGTTGGGCACCATTGCCGAATGACTAGGCTGTGCATTTACTAATTGTGTCGAAAAAAATGCAGCAGCAATAAACAGGGTAACTTTTTTCATGCAGGGGCATGTTTTATTAGTTCAAACAAATATAGTGAATAAATAGTACAATCTAAAGCGTTTAGACCGGAGATTTCGCACACTATGCGTAAGTGCCTGATAAAAACGGTTTAGATAGGTTTCTTAAAAGAGAAAATTATCGGATCCTCCTCCTGTAAAATGTTTTCATGCCTGCGATACCATTCATATATACAGTTTCGCACTGCAATGCTCCGTCGGGATAATATTCCAGTACAACACCATTTATTACATTATCGTCATAGGGAGTTTCCTTCCTGATCTGGCCATTTTCATAATATTCTTTTACCACACCGTTTTTCTTTTCCTCAACATACGGAACTTCAATTCTTATCTGCCCGTTTTTATAGTATTCCTTCTTTACAATTGTGTCGGGAGATGCAGCAAAGACTAAAATGCCATTGAGCATTATTAGCGTTATACTTATTATTTTAATCAGTCTGTTCATAATACCTGTACTTCTGATTTTGTATCAAAATTACAGCTATAAAAAAGGGTTAACCATGATGTAAATCATACCGAAAACTGAGAAAATTCAGTATCTTAAAGCATGCAAAATGGTGGTGTTCTTAAGAGAAACTTGATAAGGTAACACCTATAAGCCGGATACCTTTCGGTAGTGGATATACGGTACGCATCAATTCTAATGCAATTTGCCGGAACTGTGCCAGATCGGTAATGGGGTGTTTAACCGAACGGCTGCGGGTAGATTGCTTGAAATCGGCCCATTTTATTTTTACGGTTACCGTGCGGCCATGCTTTCCCGTTCTTTCTACCCACTCCCACACCCCATCGGCAATTGATAAAACTTCTTCTTCAATTCTGGCTTCATCGGTAAGGTCATCGGCAAAGGTGTTTTCAGAACTTACCGATTTCCGTTCACGGTTCGGGTTAACGGGACGATTATCTAACCCACGTGCGATATGATAATACCATGAACCTGCTTTACCGAAACGCTGCTGTAATTCTTCCAGCGAACGCGCCTTTAAATCGGCCCCGGTGTTAATACCAAGCTCGTGCATTTTTTTTGCTGTTACAGGGCCTATGCCATGAAATTTGGCTACAGGCAGTTTCTCAATAAATGCCTCACCATCTTCAGGCATAATACCAAATTGTCCGTTTGGTTTGCGTATGCCCGAAGCAACTTTAGCCAGAAATTTGTTATACGAAACACCTGCCGAAGCAGTTAAGCCTGTTGCTTCTAATATTTCAGCACGAATGGCCTTAGCCGTTTTCCAGGCTGTTTCAATTCCTTTTTTATTTATGGTTACATCAAGGTAAGCTTCATCTAATGCAAGCGGTTCAATAAGGTCGGTGTATTGGGCAAATATGGCATGTATCTGTTTCGATACCGAACGGTAAACATCAAAGCGTAAGGGCACAAAAATCAAATCGGGGCATTGCCTTATGGCTACCGATGAGGGCATGGCCGAATGCACACCAAAACGGCGGGCCTCGTAACTGGCTGCTGCAACCACGCCACGTTTAGCGGCATAACCTACTGCAACGGGTTTACCTTTCAATGCCGGGTTATCGCGCTGCTCAACCGAGGCATAAAAAGCGTCCATATCAACGTGAATTATCTTCCGGATTGGTTCAGGGCTCACAAATAGTTTATAACAAGAGCCGAATCTATGAATTTAATTGAACGAAGCCCTAAATTCTAAGGGAGAAAGTTTGGTTTTTGTTTTGAACAGTTTGCTGAACGACTGCGGATGCTCAAAACCCAATTCGTATGCAATTTCACTTACCGACAGATCAGTGGTCGATAATTTTTCCTTTGCCTTTTCTAACAACTTATCATGTATATACTGCTGCGTGTTCTGCCCAGTCAGTGCTTTAAGCAAGCCACTTAAATAACCCTGCGATACATTTAATGTTTCGGCAATATAGTGAACGGTGGGCAATCCCTTCTCTGCCAGGTTTTCGTTATTAAAGTATTTTGTAAGTATGTCTTCCAGCCTATCCAATATTCTATGGTTGCTGATCTTCCTTGTTATAAACTGGCGGTTATAAAACCGTTCAGAATAAGTGAGCAACAGTTCTAACTGGGCAATAATAACATCCTGGCTAAACTTATCAATGTTGGAATGATATTCCTGCGCCATATTCTGCATCAGGTTTATGATCATTGTTTCTTCTTTATCTGAAAGAAACAGGGCCTCATGCACCGAATAGCTGAAATATTCGTATTTTTTTATGATTTTGGCTAAGGGGGTGTTCCACAAAAAATCGGGGTGAACCAATAATAAGCACCCGGAACGTTTTACTATTGCACCCTGTTCAGTCTCAATTCCAAATACCTGGTTAGGCGACATAAAAAACATAAGGCCTTCATCAAAATCGTATTTCTGCTGGCCGTATTTCATTTTGGCATTCGAAATTCTTTTGAGTGAGATAGAATAAAAATCGAACACCAGATTTATTGCCCCCTTGCCGGCTGGTGGGTTAATAGATGCCAGGTTTATTACACTAATTAACGGATGCTCCGGCTTAGGGAGCCCCATAACCTTATGATACTCGCTTATTGTTTTAATCCTGAGAAGTTGTGTATGTGCCATATTTTAAATATACTCTTTTTTATTCAAGAAACTTCATATCCTCGTCGCTCAGTTTTATTTCAGTTGTTTTCAGGTTCTCTTCAAAATGCTTTAAGGAAGACGTACCTGGTATTGGTAATATCCATGGAGAACGGTGCAGCAACCATGCCAGGTTAATTTGGGCAACGGTAGCATTATGTTTCTTTGCAATAGTTGCTATTTTGTCATCTTTTTTAGGCATTGAATTAACCAACGAGAAATAAGGTACCAACGGAATTTTATTTTTCTCGCAAATAGCAAGCACCTCTTCTCCCCCTTTGGTTTCTTCGCCCCAGGCTTGCTTTAAAGATTTTCGCTGGCCATGCCCATACATATTTTCAACCGTTGCAATATTGCCCATAGCCATTGCTGTTTGTAATTCATCGGGGCCCACATTACTAACACCTACATGCAATATCTTACCTTCTTTTTGCAGTTCAAACATAGCATCCATCGATTCTTTAAAAGGAGCTCCCCTGCCACCAAAAGTCCTGAAATGCACAAGCGCTATTTGCTCCAACTTAAGGGTTCGAAGGTTATTATCAATACTGCTGCGCAGGTTTTCGGGGCTATTAAATGGCACCCAGCTTTTATCGGGTTTGCGTGCGCCACCAACTTTAGTGCATATTACCAAATCAGCAGTATAAGGATATAATGCCTCTTTAATCAGGCGGTTAGTTACATCTTCTCCATAGTAGTCAGCCGTATCAATAAAATTGATGCCGCTTTTAATACATTGTTTCAATATTTGCAAGGCTTCCGGGCGGTTTGCCGGTTCACCCCAAATGCCTTCTCCTGTAAGGCGCATGGTGCCATACCCGAAACGTTTAACCTTTAAAGGCTTTTTACTTTTTCCTGCTATTATAATTTCTTGTGTATTCATGTAAATTTGAATTTAATTAAATGGCCTTTCTATCAATTGAACTTCGAAGTATAAATATCTATACTTTATTGTATGCAGCAGCAAACTCCTTTACCCAATCTTTCAACTTAACTTTACCCAATGCTGGTTTGTGCCGATTATAATCTTCACCCAATACACCACTGCGCCTGCCTGCATTCATTTCTACCAAGCCTTTGGCAACATTGGGGTTCATTCCTGCGGCTATCATTCCGTTCAGCATTTGTTCGTCAGATATTACAACCCATTTTAAATCGGGTTTGCCGATAGCTTCGCCTAAAATTTTTGCAATTTCGTTAGGTGAAAGTTCTTCGCTTGCTATGTAGCGAATAGTCCTTCCCACAAAAGGTTTTTCCATTTCTCCAGCAATAACTGATGCAATATCCAGAGGCGAAACCCATGGCTCTTTATCATCGCCCCCATAGTTGGAAACGATTGCACCTTGTTTTTTTATAGTTGGTATAAACGCAAGCATGTTGTAGTAAAACCCGACAGGACGTATAAACTTGATAGATACATCGGCGGGCAGTTCATTTAATATTTGTTCTACCTTATAATGAAAAGCAAGCATGCCATTGCCTTTATCGGTATGGGCGCCAATACTGCTCAGGTGCACCACGTGCTTAACGCCGGCTTGTTCAATAGCTTGTTTGTAATTAAGGCCAATTTGGGCTATAGCCCCTATTACATCAAAATTTTGGTCGGAAAAACGGCCCAAGCCAAGTGTTTCCATAAGATAAACAATATCGGCACCTTTGAAAGTGGCTGCAAGGAAATCGGCATCCTGCATAGAACCGATAGCTGCCTTCGCACCAATCACTTCAATCTCCTTTTGCCTTTCGGCTTTGCTGCTGATAACCGTAACTGTATGTCCCTTCTTTACCAGTTCTATGGTTAATGGCTTGCTTATGTTCCCTAATGAACCTGTTATCGTAATTTTCATTTTCCTGCTGTTTAAATTTGTTAATGCAAAGGTGCGCAGCAATAAATCAACAGGTTTAGCCTAATCAACTATTGTTGTAGCCAAAACAGGTTTATCAGAGTCTGCTTCTTTTCAGAAATGCCCTATAAAACTATTTCTTCAGGTAAATAGAGAATCCCATTCTTGAATTCTTTATATCATACTCTTTAAATTCAGTTTGGGAAATAAAAGCTTCATATTCTTTCCTGGTATAAGCGCCGTTTGTTTGCATTACACGCGCAATAAATGCGCTTATACCTTTCATCCCAAAGCTTTTCACAAACTCTTTCATTACCTGCTTAGGGGCATTCCTGTTCAAATCCATAATTAAAGCGGTACCACCGGGTTTCAAAATCCGGTGCATTTCCTTTAAAGCAATGACTGGTTCCTTAAAGTTTTTAAAGGAAAGCACACAAATAATAAAATGAAAAGTATTCTCCTTAAAAGGTAGCTGAGATGCATTACCCTCTATAAAATCAACCTTTACGCCAGCTTCTTTTGCATTAGCGGCAGCTATTGTCACAAGATCTTTACTTATATCAACACCAGTAACTTTGTATTTACCGGATTTTGCAATCTCTATTGAAAGATAACCCGGCCCCGATGCCACTTCAAGCACTGAGTCGCCATCTTTTATAAACTTAAATACCTCGCTTGCTTCCTCCTTCATTTCCCCCATCCGGTGTTCGCGGGTATTCTTGTCGTAAAACTTTGCCTGTGCGCCTTCAACTCCCAGGTCTTTAAAGCGCCTGAAAAACTTCATCATGGTTGTGTATTTTAAAATAATAACACAAACATATACAGGGGTTAAGGCTACCCGTTAATAGAATTAGGTAAAGTAAATACTAATAATGGATGGAAGTACGAATTTTGTCGGTGAGTAGAGGCATTATTTTTTATCACCGGGGAATACATCCTTCGTTCGCTTTGCCATCTCAGCGGCAATCACCTTTCCGTCCTGCCCTTGCGTTTTGAGATGTTCTTGTATATTCTCGTAGCTTTTAGCATCCCGGTCCTGGCTCAGCTTAAAGACGGTGTCAATTTTTGATACCTCAATTTCAAAAGCAATAATTGCGCCCATTACTCTTTGTTTATACTCTAAGGGCAGGTTATCGTATATAGTTGAGGAATGTTTGTTGTAGTTTTCAAAATGCAGGGTAGTCTTCCTGAGCATTTCCTCTAATGCAGCCCCATCGAGAAACTTAATAGTACCCTTGGCATGCACGCTCATATAGTTCCATGTAGAAGCCTGGTGCGGATTACTATACCACGTTGCACTAACATAAGTATGGTTGCCGGTAAAGACCGCCAGCACATTTGGGTTATGCACAAAAGCCTTATGGTGGTCGGTGTTTTTCATAATATGCCCGCTGAGGAATTTCTTCCCATCCCGTTCTTCAAAAAACACAGGAATCTGTGTTGCAACAGGTTTATTCCCGGCATCGCAGCCCGTTAAAAAAGCAAATGGGTGCTTCTCTACAAACTCTTTTATTACCTGCTCGTTTTTTTCTTTGTGATAGGGAAGATCATACATGTGAATATGTTTTTTATCTGTTACTACAAAGATAAAAAACTACTTACACCATCGTAACCGCGAAGCTCCTGCTTCGTGGGAAGGTAAATAATAAGCTGAGCTTATTTATTATTAACCCATAACTTATGGACGATGTGCTTTGTAGAGGATGGTTTGGCTTTATGCGCCACATCGCATTTACTAACCGAAATAGAAAAGTGAAAGAGAAGTGATATGGAGAACATCAGCTTACGTATCATAGCGGTGATATTTAACCCAAAGGTAGATAGGGCTAAAACTATACAGAACAAGGACTTATTGTACAGTTAGGGTGGTTTAGCGAATGGTTAAAACGGGGTGGTGAATAACAAATAGACTATCGTTCAATAATCAGTTTATCGGCTTTAATAAGCGAGCCGTCTTTATTTAATATTCTATATAAGTATATCCCGGATGGTTGATTACTTAAATCAATTACAAATTGAGAATTGTAAATTGAGAATTCAGAATATACTTCTTCTCCTAATACATTATAAACTTCAACTTTACTATTCACTTTTGACTGTTCACTATTCACTTCAACAGTGAACACCCCCTTACTTGGGTTTGGATAAACATTTACCGAATAGTTATTTGAAAGCTCATTTATACCTAAGGGTCCTTTCCATTGAGCAATATTATTAACCGTTATTCCTCCGGCACTATCAAAAGTACCTCCGGCATATAGATCATCATTGAATGTTGCTAATGCATTCCCTCCTCCACTCAGTCCTGAACCAAGTGGCTTCCATAATGTATCATTCCATTCGGCTACATAATTAGCAGAATTTCCTCCTGCTATGGTAAATAATCCATCTGCATATAAATTACCATTAAACACTACCAAAGCTTCTACCCAATCATTCATTCCAGTACCCACAGCCGACCAGGATGCTCCATTCCACTCGGCGATGTAATTGGCTGTTTTTCCACCAGCAGTAGTAAATGCTCCACCTGCATATAGACTATCATTGAAAGTTGTCAAACTTACTATGAAATTATTTGTTCCAGTTCCAAGCGAAGACCAAGATGACCCATTCCATTCCGCTATATGATTAGCTGATTTACCCCCAGCGGTTGTAAATGTTCCTCCAGCATAAAGATTGCCATTATAGACAGTCAAAGCAAAAACCGGACTATTCATTCCGGTTCCTAAAGAAGACCATGTCAATCCATTCCATGCAGCAATAAAATTGGCTGAATTTCCTCCGGCCGTGGTAAATTGCCCACCAACAATTAAATCACCATTATAAACGACCATTGAAGTGACACCATTGCTAGTAGCGTTTAATCCAGTCCCTAATGAAGACCAAGAAACACCGTTCCATTCTGCTATATTATTTGCAGAGGAGCCACCCGCAGTAGTGAAAATCCCTCCGGCATAAATATTGCCGTTATAGGTGCGTATTACACCAACCATGTTTGAAGCACCTGTTCCAATTCCAGTTCCCAATGCAGACCAAGTAGATCCATTCCATTGTGCTATGTAATTTGTTGGTCCACCTCCCGCCAAAGTGAAATACCCTCCGGCATATAGTTTATTATTGGCGCTATCTAATGTATATAGGGCATTATTTACTCCACTACCCAGGGCATTCCAAGTTTGTGCTCCAGCAAAAATTGATGAAAACAAAATTACAGGGATTAAGAATAGGCTTTTCATCTGTACTGACTTAAGTATAACAAATATATGAATTTAAGACTGGAATTGCGATAAACAACTCCCATTCATTATTTTAGCATTCTCAATATTACATTATGCAACAAAAAATATTACTGTTAGGCTCAGGAGAATTAGGCAAAGAACTGGTAATTGCACTGCAACGTTTAGGGCAATATGTAATTGCGGTTGATAGTTACGAAGGTGCACCCGCCATGCAGGTGGCCCATGAGTTTGAAGTAATAAATATGCTCGACGGTGTCGCGCTTGATGCAATTGTAGCCAAACACAAACCCAACCTTATAGTACCCGAAATAGAAGCTATACGCACCGAGCGTTTTTACGATTACGAAAAGCAGGGCTATACCGTAATACCCAGCGCCCGTGCTGCTAACTTTACCATGAACCGTAAGGCAATACGCGATTTGGCCGCGAAAGAATTAGGGTTGCGCACTGCCAAGTATAAATATGCAAACACCTTAGAAGAATTTACTGCGGCAGTTACCGAGATAGGAATACCCTGCGTAGTAAAACCTTTAATGAGCAGCAGCGGCAAAGGGCAAAGCGTAATAAAAACCAAAGACGATATTACCAAAGCATGGGACTATGCTATGGCAGGCAGCCGTGGCGATTATAAAGAAGTGATAATAGAAGAGTTCATCAAGTTCCATGCCGAAATAACATTGCTTACCGTAACACAAAAAAACGGCCCGACCTTGTTTTGTCCGCCTATAGGGCACAGGCAAGAGCGTGGCGATTATATGGAAAGCTGGCAGCCCTGTGCCATTACTGAAAAAGATTTGCACGATGCCCGCGACATGGCCGGCAAAGTAACCAAGGCTTTAACCGGTGCCGGCATTTGGGGCGTAGAATTCTTTTTGACCGATAAAGGAGTTTATTTTTCTGAACTTTCTCCCCGTCCGCATGATACAGGAATGGTAACCCTTGCAGGTACGCAAAACCTGAGCGAGTTCGAATTGCACGCCCGCGCCATATTAGGTTTACCCATTGCCGAAATTACACTGGAGAGAACAGGAGCATCGGCAGTGATACTGGCAAAAGAAAGCGGTAAAAAACCTGTTTATACAGGCATAGAAGAAGTATTAAAAGAGAAACAAAGCGACATACGCATATTCAATAAACCCACTACCCGCCCCTACCGCCGCATGGCAGTTGCACTGGCATACGATATACCGGGAGCCAATGTAGATAAGGTAAAAGAACGTGCAATTAATCTGGCAAAAAAAGTCAGTGTTTCGCCTGAAATAAAAGATTAACTTTGTAGTAGTTGAATTTTATGCGACATCTCAAATCTTATATCGTTTTATTGCTGGCAATAGTATTCCTTGCCTCATGCGGTTCGCAAAGGGCACCTATTAACGGTTGGCACAAAAAGGACCACTGGTGGGCGCCAAGCAACTGGCACACCAAAAACCATCCGGCGGCGTTTTAATTTGTCTCTGTTACCACCCTTTCTCATATTTAGCTTCGATTATTCTCTTTCTAACTAACCGTATAGTATTACTATCAGGGAAAAACATTTGGTATTCCACTTTGTCATGAAAAGTATGAGAACAGCATATAGAACCTTTCAAATCCCAGGTAATCCTGTCCTCATCTAAATACCATTGACCATTCTTTAAATCCAGTAATCCATTACCACATAAACCAATGCTTCTCGAACACAATAAATCATACTTTACACTTCCATTAGTATCAAATTTCAAAAGAGATATAATATACATATTACCGGTTGAATCCTGAATAGTATCCTTTGAGTAAAACCTTTTAAATACTAGTATAGAATCAGTAAAATTTATTCCATCATATTGGCTATTCGTCATAACCCATTCCTTATTGACTATTATTGGGTAAAATTTGTTCTCCTTATTTTTCTGAGCCCAGCTTTCACAAGAATAAAGGGATAGCATGCAACAAAGCTTTAATAAGATTATAGGTATTTTAAGCTTCTTCATGGTAAGTTATTGAATTATATTCAAATATACTCCATTAGTATACTCTTTATCTTAATAAAAGAAACTCATATTAACTCAAAAAATTGTATCTTGTCTTCACGTATATAAACTCCATAATATATGAAGCTAAAAATTTACCACATAGATGCCTTTGCCGAGAAATTGTTCTCGGGCAACCCTGCGGCTGTTTGTCCCTTAGATAAATGGTTAACAGACGAGCAGATGAAAAACATTGCCATGGAAAACAACCTGGCTGAAACTGCTTTTTTTGTAAAAGACGGCGATGCTTACCATATACGCTGGTTTACACCCGGTGCCGTTGAGGTTGAACTTTGCGGGCACGCTACCCTGGCAACATCATTTGTGTTATTCAATTACGAAGGCCACAAAGGCGATGAGATAAAATTCAATTCGCGCAGTGGTATATTGAAGGTAACCAAGAATGGTGACAGCCTTACGCTCGATTTCCCGGTTGATGAATACGAAAGGGTAAAGACTCCTGCTGAATTATCTATTGCGCTCAACATACACAGTAAAGAATGTTACCGTGGCAAAACGGACTATATGCTGGTGTATGAAACCGAAGAAGAAATAACAAAAATAAAGCCCAATTTCATGGCCTTTAAAATGCTCGATGGCCGCGGAGTGATTTGCACAGCTAAGGGTAACAACGTAGATTTTGTTTCTCGATTTTTTGCGCCACAAAGTGGTATTGACGAGGATCCTGTAACCGGTTCGGCACATACTACGCTTACACCGTATTGGTCGGGTATATTGGGCAAAAAAGAATTGAACGCAGTTCAATTATCGGCCCGTAAAGGCTATTTAAAATGTGTTGACAAGGGCCAGCGGATTGAAATAAGCGGCAAAGCAAAAATTTATTTGAAGGGCGAAATAGAAATAGATTAATTTCATTCTTTTCCGTTTACATGAAACTTACTTTATATAGGGTAGATGCATTTACCGATAAGCTTTTCTCAGGCAACCCTGCGGCAGTATGCCCGCTTGACAGGTGGCTGAGCCCTGAGTTAATGAAAAGCATTGCCATTGAGAATAGCCTTACCACTACCGCATTTTTTATAAAAGAAGGCAATGGTTTTAACATCCGTTGGTTTACCCCTACTATTGAATTAGACTTAAATGGAAATGCAACTGTTGCAACGGCGCATGTTTTAATGAATCATTTAGGATATAGCGGAAACGAAATAAATTTCAATTCGCGCAGCGGCATGCTGACCGTAAAAAAACAGGATGGTTACTATATACTTAACCTGCCTGCCGATGAATATGAAAGAGAGAAAACACCTGCCGAGCTTTCTATATCGTTAAACATACGCACGGGTGAATGCTATAAAGGCAAAGCCGATTATATGCTCATTTACCCTAACGAACAGGATATACTTAAACTGAAACCCAATTTCAGGGTAATGTCATTAGTTGATTCAAGGGGAGTAATAGTTACGGCACCGGGAGCGCCGGGCAGCAATATAGATTTTGTATTACGTTTCTTCGCCCCACAAAACCTTATTGACGAAGATTCAGTAACAGGTTCTGCATTTGCCACACTTATCCCTTATTGGTCAGAGAAACTGAATAAAAAAGAAATGAACGCGGTGCAATTATCGGCCCGCAAAGGATATGTGAAATGCCTTAGCCTGGGTAACCGGGTTGAAATAAGTGGCAAAGCAAAAACATATTTGCAGGGCGAGATAGAGATGGATTGGTGAAACTTGCATACAGATTTTATTCCAAAAAAAATGCCACCACCAAATAAATCAGCAGGATTCATTCCCAAATGGGCTATATTATTTATTTTAATCCTTATTTCACTATTTGGATTGATTTACATAATTACAAGATTATTGGGCCTACCTCTTTCAGGAGAATATATATCACCAAACATAAAAACATCTAAAAAAAATGGCTCATTTATTGCTGAATATATAACGCCTTCAAACCCATACAAAATAAATGACAGCCTAAAGGTTAGTATTAAAGAAGCATGGCTTGAAAAAGATTGCTTTTATGATGGGAAATCTAACATTGTAAGTATTCAACCCCAGGGCTATAAATTATTGATAAATGGTAAAGAAAATGATTTGAAGGGAGAAGGTATTTATTGGCGAATACTCACTAAAGACAATCGCTATTTCTACGGGGAAAATGGAATTCCAATAATTCAGGATTTTGATTCACCTTTAGGCGACACATTAGAATACAGGGTAGAAAATAATTTTCACATTGCCATCGGAAAATTCATACTGGTAAAAAGGAAAAACTAAATAGCAAAAATCATCTATAAAGAAAGCCCCTGACAATTAAGTCAGGGGCTTTTAACGTGGTGGAGAATAATGAATAGCTTACTGAACTATAAGCCTTTCAGTATGCCTGGTACCGTCAATAACCATATCCAGCAGATACAGGCCTTTAGGATAATTAGAAAGATCGAGTTTGTATTGTGTATCGGAGCTGTTCAGTTCCAGCTTTTTCACATTTCTGCCCATAAAGTCATACACCTCAATTGTTCCGGTTCCTGAGCTGCCAAGGTCAATGTTAAATATCCCTTTGCTTGGATTAGGATATATTTTAACACTGTGCTCAATAACATTAATACTGCTAACAGCTTCAGGAGAACCATCAATTGAAGTTGAGGTATTGCCTTCATCAATTACAGTAAATGCAGGAGAACCATCCATAGTTATGCAACTAGAACACAGCATAATAGACTTTGAAGAAGTATAGATACCGCAAGGGCTCTTTATGGTGCGTATAACCCTATACCTGTATCCCACATAAAATTGACCGGAGCCTGTTGTTGCACCACTATTGCTGCACGATGGCGTGTTTGTACTTCCATATCCGGGGAAAGCAAGTGTAGGTAAAGCGCTTTGCCAGTTAATTGGGTTAACAACGGTGCAATAAATAGGAGCACCTGTTACATTTTCCATATCAACTTCCCATGAATAGGCCCAACCGCTTCCATAACCTGTTATGGTTGTATTAGCCATTGTTGGTGCAGCGCTTACGGTAAAGAAATTACCCGTTGCCGGTAAATTACCTGACAGCGAAAAGCTTGGATCGGGAATAGGATACTTTGGTTTGCATGGGTTAACAGTTGCAGTTGCAGTAAACGGACAGCCGGGATAACCAGGCAGGTCAGCAGTTACTGTATACGTTGTTGCAGTTGAAGTAGCATTTACCACTAACCAGTTTTGGTTACCGGTATTTATGCCACCCGGATACCATGTATAATTGGTAAAACCCGTTGAAGCGTATAACGTATCGGTACAACAAGGTGTTGGAACACCGGTAGTAGCAATAAGATTTGGTATACCGCCGGGGCAATTATTAAATATTTTTAAGTCTGCAATATATCCGGCAGCTGTTCTCAAGCAACTTCCCGAAGCAGATGCAGCATTCTGGAAAATATCGAGATTAGATATAGTAGGATCAATACTAAAACATTGCGGAGACCCCGGTATATTAACGGTCATGGCAGCATCAGAAAATATACTGATACGACATGTTCCGCTATTTAACCTTTCTAAACGCATATAATAATCGGTATTTAATGCGGGTAATAAAATACCTCTCGACCAGTTAAGTGGAGGTGCAGGTGATAAAAGGTTCTCGGCCTGGTATACTTGTGAAATAGATGGATAGAAATTTGCGGCATGAGCTGCACTTTTTGCATGGCCAAATATCCTCCAGCCCAATTGACTTCCTGAGCCCGGAGTAGCAGTATTAGAATATGAACCCGGAAATAATTGGCCATTACAGGTATTGGCAGCAGGAATCTGGTCGGTACCGAATGCTATAAGCGAAGCAAAAATACCATCCTGTGCACTGGGTGTGTACGAAGCACTTGTATTACCATTATTGCAGCACGTCCAAGTTGTTGAGCCCGGATTAGAACCTTCAGGGTCCTGGGTTCCGGCAGTAAACGCCATTAATGTTTGGGTTGGCCCGTTGCCATCTGTTATGCGCACGCGGCATTCTGATCTCCAGCTGTGATTGCTTAATGGACCGGTTAAAGCACGATACGTTCTTAATGACCTGTTATTTGATGCGCCATGCTGCGATGGGCAAGTGTAAGTTCCATCGGCGTTTGAAAATGTAAGCTGCCCACCACCTACTACTACACTACCGTTACCATTAACACCATCTATAACAGTCCAGGCAGAAGGATTGGTAAAATTATCATGGTCAAATACAACAGCGCAAGGATTTTTAACTATTGCCTTATCAGTTAACTCCTCCTTACTTTGGGGTATAGCACCCGTTGTTTGCCCTTTAGCTGCCTGGAAGAATAAGGCAGAGGCAAAAATTGTGGAAAATAGAAATTTGTTTGTTTTCATTTTTTTTGGTTTAATAATTTTGAATAGGGTTATTATTAGTTGCATAATGGGGCCAAAATTCTATCAACTTATATATACCCGTATATCAAAATGAGTAATTAACATACCCGAATGAGTAGTTAACATGAAAAGGGCCGAATATTACTATACCCTTAATTGATTTTTTTAAGAAATGCCTGCTTTTGTGAGCGCGAAACAGGTATTGTGCTGCCATCCTGCATAACTACATGGCCACCATCGCCTTTTACGTACTTTTCTATTTTGTTGAGGTTCAAAATATATGCTGAATGTACCCTTATAAAGTTTTCAGGAAGTAATTTTTCAATATCTCCCAGTGTTTTTGATGCAGTAATTTTCTTTCCGCCTGCCAGGAAAAAGTAAGTATAGTTCGAATCAGCTTCCATGTGTTGTATGTTGTCTGATTCTATAAACAACAAACCTTCGCTGCATGGTATCGATATTTTAACGGTGCCCGAATGCCTGGTATTTATCTGGCCCACCATATTAAGCAATTCGGTTAGTTGAGAATTGCTTGTAGTAGTAACCCTGTCAACGGCCTTAATAAGTTCTTCGGCAATAATAGGTTTTAACAGGTAATCAATTGCATTTGCTTTAATGGCCTGCAAGGCATATTCTTCGTGCGCTGTAGTAAATATTACTTTATAGCTTACATGCGTGGTATGCTCAATAACTTCAAACCCGCTGCCGGTCGGCATTTGAATATCGAGAAATAAAACAGCAGGCTTATGCATTACTATTGCATCTATTGCTTCCTGCACAGTATGGGCAATTGCTTTCACATTAATCTGCGGACAATATTCTTTTATCAGCAATTCAAGCGATTCGGTACCGCCCGGTTCATCATCAACTATTACAGCAGAATAATTCAATTGCAGTATTATATATTTTAAAAGATAAAAGTAATCACTTCTGTTTATTATACATATTAAATTATTTGCAATCAATTATTTTGTGTTTTTTTGTGCCTCTTGAAACCCGCATAGTGAAGTATTTCCGTATAATATTAAAAACCGCCTTACAAATTTCAATTATGTTATCGGCATGGGCAGCAATGTTTATTGCTACTGCCAGTGCCCAGCAACCCGTATTTAAAAACTATAATGTAAAAGACGGGCTGCCCAGTTCCGAAACATATTTTTCCATGCAGGATTCTAAAGGCTTTGTTTGGGTTGCCACCGACCAGGGCGTGGCCCGATTCGATGGATATTCATTCAAAACGTACAGTATAGAAAATGGCCTTGCCGATAATACGGTATTTGGCATTTACGAAGACAGGCACGGGCGTATATGGTTCCGTTCGCTTTCGGGCAAGCTTTGCTATTGGGCCGACGACTCAATATATTCTATTGGTGCCAACGACAGTATAGTGGCAAACATTAAAAACTCCATAATGATATCGTTAGTTATTGATGCCGGAGATACTCTTTGGTGCGGAATAAGGGGAACGGACTCTTATTACAAAATATATCCCGGCTATAAACCTGCCGATTTTCATAAAATAACTCCTTCACAGCATTCTGTTTATATAGTAAAGCTCGATGAGCAGAATTATATATTTGGCTATCGATCCATTATTAAGGATGATGTTAAAATATCTTTTTACAAAAAAAACATTTTCAACGGAACACCCGATATTGGAAAACTTATACCCACTAACCTTAGCTATATAGAAATATCAAAAGATACTTTTCTGATAACCGATACCTACACCTTATACCAGGTTACACCTAAAAGCAAAAATCTGTTGCTTAGTTTCAGTCCCGATTATTTTGGCAAGATAGCCTGCTTTTTAAAAGAAAACAATCACATATGGATATCAAAAAGAGCAGGCGGAGCAGCTGACTATCTTTATTCAAATGGTAAGCTAACCAAGGGCATAACACATTACTTAGACGGGTATTCTGTAACCCATATTATGACCGATAATGAGGGCGGAAAATGGTTTACGACACTTGAAAACGGCTTGTATTATTTATCGCCCCATCACTTTATAAGAGAATATACTCTTCCGCAGGGCCCCACTTCAATTGAATATAATATATGCAAATTAGATAACAGGCATATTACCATAAGTAAATCAAAAGATACTATTGATATAGCAACGCCCGATACCATTATCAGAAATGTAAAATTGAGTTCTGTTAAAAAAGCTTTTGATATATTAGGTTACTCTGCTTACACCTTACCGGTAATTATTACTTCAGGTAATTTATTCGAACTCAATGGTTCTTCTTCATACGCAATATTCAATTATAATGTTCCTCCAAAACTTATTACAGACAGCAATGGAAATCATATCTCCTGCTATCTTAATGCCTTAGACACGATAAACAAATACGTATATGTTCTGAATCGTTATTCTGTATATAGGTTAGATAAAACTTCCTCATTTGCTAAATTAATAATAGATAAACTCCCATCACGTACATCAACCTGTTATATAGATAATAAAGGAGTACTTTGGCTGGGGTGCTTTAATGGCCTGTGGGCTTACGAACATGATAAACTTACCTATCATGGTAATGATAATCCGTATTTTAAAGACAGGATAGAAGATATTTACCAGGCGAAAGACGGAACGTATTACTTTGCAACAAACGGGAATGGCATTATAATAAAAAGAAACAATACATATAGCCGCCTTACCACAGCCAATGGATTAATATCGAATAATTGCCAGCAGGTTTTTACCGACACGTATGGCACCATTTGGGTAAGTACCAAAAGCGGTGTTACATCAATTGCAGATTCGGGCGGCCATTATTTTGCAACAAAATATAATCTTTCAGATGCGTTTCCCAATCAAAAAATAACACGTATAGAACAAACGGGCAACAAGCTCTGGCTATCATCTGAGAACGGAATCATATCGCATGCCTTGCCTGCTAATGAAGTGCAACCTGTGCCTTCGGTTTTTATTACACAGTTTATAGTAAATGATACAAAACGCCCCATAGATAAAGATGCATCCCTAAGCTACAGCGAAAACAGGATAAAGATTTCCTTCATTGGCTTATCATATAATAGTTTTGGCAAGCTTGAGTATAAATACAAACTCGATGGGCTTGACAGCGCATGGCATGTAACCCAAACGCCTAATGTACAGTACCAGTTTCTTCCGCCCGGCGAATATATTTTTACCGTTAAGGCAATTGCTGCCAATGGCATGGAAAGCCAGGGCGGCGTACACATGGTTTTTGTTATTAACAGCCCTTTTTGGCAAACAATTTGGTTTAAAGTACTTGCCATTCTGTTAACACTGTCTCTGCTTTATGCATGGTTAAGCCGCATACAAAAAAAAGAACTTGAAAAGGTACTTTTAGGCCAGCATATTGCCAATATTGAAATGAAAGCGCTTCGTGCACAAATGAACCCCCATTTTATTTTCAACGCTATCAATTCCATTCAAAGCCACATTTTAAAAGACGACCGGAAAACTGCGCAAGATTACCTGGCGCGCTTCGCCAGGCTTATACGCAACGTAATGGAAAACTCGAAATTAGAATACATACCCCTTGGGCAGGAAATAGAAACACTTTCTTTGTATATAAACCTTGAGCAATTACGTGCCGGTGGTAAATTTAAATTTAATATTTCAGTAGATCCCAATGTTTCAACATTTACAACTCTTATACCACCATTATTGCTACAGCCATTTGTAGAAAATTCGATATTGCATGGCTTAATGCCGCTGCAGGACAATACCGGAATGCTTAAAATACATATCCGGGAACACGATGCCATGTTAGTTTGCACTATTGAGGATAATGGTATTGGCAGAAAAAAAGCAGGAGAAATAAAACGGCATAAAGACCCTTTACATCGTTCAATGGGTATTTCGGCTACCGAAGACAGGATAGACATAATAAACAGCCTGAACCCCGGTATGGCAAAAATTATTGTAGAAGATAAAGAAGAAGCAACCGGAACAAAGGTTATAATTACAATACCGCTGAAACAGATTTAGTCAGCATTGGTAAAATCACATCCTTTGCCTATATTATTTAGAGGCTCACTTGATTTCAATATCCTTACTTTAATAAAAATAACAGAGTTTAGCGAATACAAGTATTGAAATTAGCGGCAAAACAAAAACCTATTTGCAGGGCGGGATAGAGATGGATTGGTAAAACTTATTGCACCACTATTTTGCTTGTGGCTATATAGTTAAACCCTTCATCGTAACCTCTTATAAAATAAATGCCGGATGCAAGATTATCCCTCTTCAGTTCATATTGCCTACCCGTGCATTCTATCGTTTCTATTTTCCGGCCTGTCATATCATCCAACTCTATATAATGCTTCCCGTCAGTATTAAACACTATACTTGTTGTAGTAACAAATGGGTTAGGGAAACAAGCAATATGAGGAACCGATTCAAAATTTTGCACACCCGTAATTATACTTTTTATAGTATTTAATGTTGTATTCGTTTTTACAGGAAGATTTGCATCAAAATAAATATTTGCATTATTGGTTATTTTATCTCCCGGCAGGTCGCTACCCATGGGGTTTATACTAAAAGTAAACACACCTATCGATGTTGTTTTGCTCATTATTGTATCAGGCAAATCAATTTTATCGAAAATAAATTTCACAATATGCCCACTTACCACTTGCATCGTCATAGGGCTACTGCTCGATAAGGCTTTCAATGTAGTCGGATCCAGTTTACTGCTAAGGGTATCTATTACCACTACATTCCTGGCTATTGTATTACCTGTATTCTGGAAATGAATTGTATATGTGAGTTTTTGGGCGGATGAAATATCGCCAACCGGGTATACAGCCTTTTCATTCGGGTCGAAGGGTAAACCCACACAATTATAAGGAGCTGCTTTTACCCAATAGATTACACTATTATTTGAAGGGACAGAATCACCCGTTACAGGCGAAATAAACATACTGACAAATACACTATCACCAGCCGGCAAAGAGCTTATGTTACCGGTTAAGTTTACACAATGTGTTTTACCAATATCTGAAAGGCTATCGTAATTCCACATCAATGTATCGCCGTTTACCCTGGTAATGCTATCTGAAACTGTGCTTGTAATATGAAATGCAGTATCAAGCAAAAGCTTAAGGGTTCCCTTTACCGGCATACACCGGCTATTATAAATACATGCCTGAATGGAGGCATTTGAAAACCCCGGGGTATCTATACATGCAGTTAAGCTACCTGTTAGGTCGAAGCCATTGCTGGGGTAAACTGTTATAGTATCTGCCCGGGTATTTGCACATCCTGCAGAACTTAACCCCGTTACAGTATATTTAGTAGTAGTTGCCGGCGAGGCATTGACCATTAAACCTGTAGTTGCAGATAAACCCGCTGACGGGGCCCATGTATAGCTAACAGCACCTGTTGCGTTAAGATTTAAACCACTGCCTGAGCATATGCTCGGTGAAAATGGAGTTACAGTGATAGTAGGAGTAGTATTTACAGTTACCTTAACCATAGTATCCCTTGCACAAAACCCATTACTAACACTTACACTGTATGTAGCTGTAGTTAAAGGGCTTACTATTATTGTGTCCTTAGTAGCTCCGGTATTCCATATATAACTTATTCCTCCGGAAACAATTAATGTGTCAAAACTGCCTGAGCATATTGATGTTTTTCCAATAAAACCTATTTTGGGCAAAGGATTCACCGTTACAATTTGCGTTGCAGTGCAAGTGCAGCCATTTTTATCGGTAGCTGTTACTGTATAGGTGGTGCTTACTATTGGTTTTACGCCCGGCGATGCGCCGCTTGCGCTACCCGGCATCCAATTATATGTAATACTTCCGGTTCCGCCATTACTTGAAGCGGACAAGTGGATGGAGTCTCCCATACAAATAGCAGATGTACTGTCAGTACTTACGCTGAGGAAATTAAATATGTTGCTAACTGTAATGCCTCTTATGTCTTTTACGGTAACAGAATAAGACCCCGTTGTTGTAATGCCTTGTATACTTGAAGTAGTTGCACCGGTTGACCACAAATAGGTGAACGGGCTTTTCCCTCCTCTTACCGAAGCAGTAAGTGTAGAACTGGAACCCGTACAGGCAGAATCGATAATGATAGTGCTCAAAGCTTCAAGAATATCGCCATATGGATTAGTACCCATTTTGGGGTTGCTGGTAAAATTAAATACGCCGGCAAAAGCACTGTCGAGGCCATATTTAATAATAAGTCCATTATTTATACTTGCACCCGTTGTCATGCCATAAAGGTTGCCATCACTTGCTTCAACCAGGCTACCCTGTGGGGCATAGTTAACTGAAAAGCTATAGCTATAAAGTAAACTCCCCGGATGACCATACTCAAGAATATTTCCATCACCGGAGGTGCCACCTGATACTGTCATTCCATAAATTAATCCGTTAGAAGCCTGTACCAGGCTACCCAGAGGCGCATCGCCACCCCACCATGGATATTCGCTGCCATTAAAATCAAACACATCGGTAAGCGTACCGCTGGTGGTGCATTTAAAAATAATTCCGCTGTTACCTGCCCCACCGGTATTTGTCATACCGTAAAGGTTACTATCGCTGGCTTGAATAAGGCTGCCATAAGGACCTGCGCCATGTGTTTGATCAAAATTAAATATGGTTGTAAGTGTACCGGATGTGGTGCATTTAAAAATCACGCCTATATTTTTTGATCCGCCGCCACGGGTCATTCCGTATAGGTTACCGTCATTAGCCTGTATCAGATTTCCGTCAGGCCCGGCACCATTTGCGATACCTGCGAAACTAGCCAGGGTATCAAGTATACCGGAAGTGGTGCATTTAAAAATTGTGCCATCACCCTTTGGGCCGCCACTCGAAGTCATTCCGTAAAGATTACCGTCGGCAGCCTGAATTAAGCTGCCACGGGGATTACTGCCGCTTGTATCACTAAAATTAACCAGTGTAGTGATTATACCCGATGCAGTATATTTAAAAATTGTGCCTTTATTATATAAACCACCAGCAAATGTCATGCCATATAGATTACCATCGCTGGCCTGTATTACATTACCATAAGGGGTAGTTCCTATATATGTAGAGCCAAAATTAAATACAACAGAAAGGGCCCCCGAAGTACTGCATTTAAAAAGTGTGCCATCGCCCACAGTACCACCTGCATAAGTCATGCCGTAAAGATTTCCGTCGCTGGCCTGCATTAAGCTGCCGTATGGTGTTGCACCGTTTTTATTATTGAAATTGACTAAAGTTGTAAGTGTACCGGATGTGGTGCATTTAAAAAGAAAACCATACCCCGATGTTCCTGCTCCCGATGTCATGCCATATAGATTACCATCGCTGGCCTGTATAAGGCTGCCGCGAGGATATGCATTGTTGGGAAAACTATATAAATTAGTTAATGCACCTGAAGTGGTGCATTTAAAAACAGTTCCGGTATTATTTGTGCCTCCTTCATATGTCATTCCATAAAGATTACCATCAGTGCCTTGTATTAAGCTACCCATAGGCCTTTCACTACTACTTGAATTAAAAAAAAGTATATTGGTAAGTGTACCTGACAAGGTGCACTTAAAAATAGTTCCATCGGTTATCGAACCGCCGTAATAACTCATTCCATAAAGGTTACCATCGGTAGCTTGTATTAAATTCCCAAAAGGATTAGCGCCATTTGTGCCATTAAAATTAACCAACACAGTAAGTGTGCCGGTTTTAGTGCATTTAAAAATTGTGCCGTCATTTGATGTACCACCCTTACATGTCATTCCATAAAAATTACCATCACTGGCCTGCATTAAGCTTCCATAAGGGTTAGCACCATTGGTACTGGTAAAGCTGACTAAAGTGGTTAATACACCCGAAGTAATATTGTATTTAAAAATTGTACCGTAATTTGATGCACCACCATTATATGTCATTCCATAAAGGTTACCATCGGTAGCTTGTATAAGGCCGCCATAAGGATTGGCGCCATTTGTATTATTAAAAGTAATTAACGTAGTAACTTTATACGACGGTCCGCATTTAAAAATTGTGCCATAATTATTCGGGCCACCTGCTTCGGTCATTCCATAAAAATTGCCATCGGTAGCCTGTATTAGTTCGGTATTGTAAGGCTGTATTCCTTCCTGGATAGGAAATGAATGTACCGGACTACCCTTTGAAGTGAGCACATCATAGTTAAACAATACTCCTCCGCTACTATCACCTCCTGCATTTGTCATACCCCATAGCAAGCCAATTGTTTGCGCACCGGAAAGTGAAAAAATAAAAACCAGCAATGAAGATGTGAGTAAAACTTTCTTAATCAATAAGTACTTGTATTTCATGAGATGGTATTTTTCTAATCAAGTAATAAAGTTACATAATATTCTGATAACGTCTCGGTTCGAGTTTTAATAACAAGTTATCAATATCACATCATTTGCCTATATGCCCTAAAAGCTTCTGTTATTTCAATCTTATTATCTTTGGTTTTATAATTCTATCCCTGATATAAAAAAACAAACAAAACCAACCCAATGAACACATTCAGCAAAGCATTTTTACCGGCAGTAGTTTCTTTATCATTAATGGCCTGTGGTGGCGGAGATAAAAAGACCGACCCAAATCAGGGCAAAGACTCAACCAAAGCTGCGGCTGCAACAACACCAAGCACCAATATGCCTGCTGCTGCAAGCGACCCAATGGCTGCTGCTGCTGAAAAATTGAAAGAACGCAGGGCAAAAGGAGATACACTGGCTATGGCCTATGCCGATCTTCAAAAATATCTTCCTGCATCTATTGATGGTTATACAGCCGGAAAACCTGAAGGCGGTTCGGTGAACATGGGAAAAATATCGTATTCGGGTGCTAATATTACTTTCAAAAAAGATAATGGCGATTTTGTAAAAGTAACCCTGGCCGATTATAACCAGGCATATAACCTGTACACTTCGGCAACTGCTATGTGGACCATGGGTGTAAGTATGGATAATGATGAGAAAAAAGTAAACAGCGTTAAGCTCGATAACACCGTTGGCGGTTTTGAAGAGTTTAACAAGAAAAATAAACAAGCTGTTATTACCTGCGGAATTGGCAGTCGTTTTTTACTGGGCATTGAAGCCAATAACCAGGCCGATATACAAATGGTAGAGTCGGTTGCAAAGTCAATGGATCTTTCGAAATTAGCGGCTTTGTAATAAGCCCTTACAGGTATTCATAATTTCTTCATTAAGTAGCGCTAGTTTTACATTAAATTGTTCAACATGCGCTACTTATTGTTTTTACTCGCAGCCAGCATAAGTCTTTCGATTAACGCCCAAAAGGTTAAGTTGGTAAATGCCACATCGCAGTCGTGGTCGGGTGGTGTAGCAGGGCACCATGGCACCAATTACCTAGTTGTCATTGCATGCAGTGATACATCCGTTAAACTTGATACACTTTATACAGGTGGTAATTGCTATTCAGTAAATATTGATAAGCATGATACGCTTAACCGCAAGGTTGATAAAAAGAACAATACCGTTAAATACAATATTTACGCATACGATTCTTATAACGACATGGATTACGGAGACCCTGCCAAAAGGCAGGAGAGGGAAAAAGAAAGAGCAAAAATGCCACACCGGAATTACGATGGAGCTGCTTTGCTGATATATACTATTAAAGGAGTGCACTACACCTTTCTTATAAAATCGTTTAACGCATTGCCCGCACTCAATTACCCCTGATATTGCAATAGCCTTACATTTGCCTTATGGAACTAACTAATGGGCAAATAACATTAAAGGCATTACAGTCCTCAGATGCCAAAAGCATTAGTGCGCTTGCCAACAACCGCAGGGTAAGCATTAATATGCGCGACAGATTTCCTTATCCTTATAAGGAGCAAGATGCCATTGACTTTATTACAAACCAGCAAAACAAAACACCTGCCGAAACATTTGGCATATTTTATAACAATGTAGCTATTGGAATAATTGGTGTATTTCCGCAGGAAGATGTTTACCGCTTCAGCGCCGAGCTGGGATACTGGATAGGAGAGCCATATTGGGGCAAAGGAATTACTGCCGTAGCCATAAATTTAATGGTGCCTTATGCCTTTGAAGTATTAAAACTTAACCGCCTTTATGCCGATGTATTTTCTATCAACCCTCCATCTATGCGGGTGCTCGAAAAATGCGGCTTTACATTTGAGGGTATATTTAAAAAATCGGTATTTAAGGATGGTAAATTCCTTGACTCGCACAGGTATGCTAAAGTATACTGATTACCACCTAAATCAATTAAGCCATTAATTTATATGGCCACTTTCTTATCATAAGCTATTTTAAATCCTGTTTATTTAATTTATCTTTATAATAATAATGATGTGTTAATGTGGAAATTTTATATTTGTGAACCAACTGGCAGCCTATGAGATTTATTTTTACCCTATTTATAGCCCTGTTATTCAGCAATATCTGCAATGCCCAAAATGGTTTTGGCCCAAGCACCAGCGATACCTGCCCTGTTTACGGAAGGGCTGTATCGGATATTGGCAAGCGTGTAAACGTAATGAAGAACCGCGATATTACGACCGGCAAAATTGATGCCTCGGTAACCATAGATAGTATATTAAAAGGTATGCCTGAAGATACCGCCAGGTACAAGCCCGAAGAATATGTAACCATAACCGGTTATGTGCTCGGTGCCGATGATGCAGGGCCGGAATCATGTAATTGCTTTACCAGGGATTCGAGCAAGCAAAATATTGTTTTATATATAGGCCATTCTATTTTTTCGGGTAAAGATTCAGTATTTGTGGTAGAAGTTACTGCTAAGTACAAAGCCAAACACCTTATTAATGCCGATGTATTGTTCGGGAAGAAAATTACCGTAACCGGGTATATGATGTATAACTTCGATATGAGAAAGATGGCGCTTAATGCTTGCAAGAAGTGCCGCACTACGGATAGAAAGACAGCATGGGAAATTTGCCCTGCAACCGATGTTCAGATTTTACCCAATGATCCGCCTGCAGGTAAAGGCAAAAAGTAATTATTCGAAAACCTGTATCGTAGCTGATTTTTCAACCAGTTCACTGAATTTTCCTGTATAGCGTGTAGCACGCACCATGTGGTTATCTATCCAATGGTAGTTTCCGCCGCGGGGTTTGCCCATTACCATACCATGATACTTAAAACCATTATCGGCCAGCCACTTTTCGGTAACAGTGCGGTGTGCTTCGGTACGTGAAGTAAAAAAGGTAATAATATGGCCTTCGTCAAACCATTTGTTCAATGTTGCCAATGCATCAGGGAACACCTTGGCTGTCGCCATACGTTCAGGTTCCTCGTTGGGTATATCATCGCAAACGGTACCGTCAATATCAATTAAAAAATTCTTAATATGTTCAGGAAGTACAGGCGATATTTTTTTGCCGTTCTCTTCCTTTGTAATCAACTTATCTTTTTCAGGGGCCATCACTTATATATTTTAGGTATGTAAAAGTAATTATTGTTTCATTAAATTAAAGTATCATACAGTTTATTAATTAAAAAATCCCCTCAGGTAAACCCAAGGGGATCTTTTTAAAATCTTTTTCAATATAATATCATTAAGCTCCTGC
>JABCZW010000011.1 GCA_013289475.1 Bacteroidota bacterium | reverse complement strand
TAAAATTTCAAAAGAATCATTTAATGTAAAAACATTTTTTGAGCTGATATCTGATAATGATGAGCGGGACCTTCTTCTGCATGAACTTGATACAAATGAGTTTGTTGTAGATTTTAAGCTTAAAATAAGAGACCAGCACAAAACACTTATAAACTGCCTGGTTTCAATGAGTAAGGCACATAATGAATCGGGCGAGGTAGTGGGTTACCAGGGAATTGTGAAAGATATGTCGAGGCAACGGGAAATAGAAAACCTGTTGGTGAGAACAGTAGTAGATACCCAGGAGAAAGAAAGGAAGAGAATTGCAACCGACTTGCATGACAGCCTTGGGCAAAAATTATCGGGCATTAAATTTTACATTGAAGCATTAAAAGCAATGCAGCATAGCAAACAAGATCAGAAATATGAGACTATTCTATCGCGCTCGAAAGATGCTTTAAGCGATGCTATGACTGAATTATCGAACATAAGTTTTAATATAATGCCAGGCACCCTGCAGAATTTTGGATTGAGCTATGCTGTAAAAGAACTATGCACCAAACTTAAGTTGGGTTCTAAAATGACTTTTGATATTTCGATAGAAGATAATTTTCCTGCTCTTGATAAAGCACTCGAAATTACAGTATTCCGCATAGTACAGGAATTTATTAATAATAGTATTAAGCACGGTAAGGCCAAAAAAGTAATTGTTCGCATGAACGCAACTTTTGTATCTGGCAATGTATCTGTATTGTTACAGGACAATGGAAAGGGATTTGAAATAAAGAAAATGGATGAATATACAGGAATGGGTTTGAAAAATATGAAGTCGCGGGTGGAGTCGTATAATGGTATTTTAAAAATCAGCAGTGTACCCGGATTTGGAACAAAATATGAAATGCTTATTCCGTATACTAACGGGACTAAATAAAATTCTGTATGAGAAAACTTAAAATATTGCTTGTAGATGACCATAAAATGATACGTGACGGCATAAGGTCAATGCTTGAATCGCAGGAAGATACCTACAAGTTTATAATAGACGAGGCTGAAGATGGAGAACAAGGTGTGACAAAAGCAAAAGCCCATCCGGATATTATTATAATGGATTATCAATTGCCTAATATAAGCGGTGCAGAAGCTGCGGCTAAAATTCTTGTAAATGATCCGCAGGCTAAAATACTCGCTTTGTCTAATTACAATGAGTATATGTATATAGATAAAATGATCAAAACAGGAGTTAAAGGGTTTATTTTAAAGAACATAGCGCCGGAAGAGCTGCTTAAAGCAATAGAAACGATAGTAAATGGCGGAAGTTATTATTCTAATGAAGTTACCACTAAACTGGTGACTTTTGATAATAACTCTCCGGATAATGTTAAAAGCGCTGCTATAAGGGAAAAAATTGAAAGCCTGCTTTCACATAGGGAAATAGAAGTACTTAAATACATTGTAAATGCCTGCACGAATGACGAGATAGGTGAAAAACTTAGCATTAGCAGGAGAACAGCAGAAACCCATAAGCAAAATATATTAAAGAAGCTGAATATAAAAAATACAGCAATGCTAATGAAGTATGCTATGCCCATGTTTGCTCCGGCAAGTATCGATACTAAATAAGAAAGAGAAGAGGTAGGTTAAAAGTGATAATCCTTGTATTCTTTCGAAAACTCTGCTGCTGCAATGGCCGGGTTCACTTTCAGGTTTCTGAAAATGAATTGCTCAAACAAACCTTTTTCATCGTCTACTCTTAATAGCAATGGCAGCATCGATGTTTCATCAATATACAGAGTCATTTCTTTGCCATAATCTGAAGGAACCATTATGGTTTGCCCTGCGCTTATATCGGTATAAGAGCTAAGATCATTATGTTGCATGATCATATACTCACTAACCGATAGCTTTTTAGCAATTGAATAAATTGTTTCTCCCTTGGTAACAAGGTAAGAAGTGTATTTAAAGTCCGGGTCAATTACTACCAATTTGTAGCATTTAATTCCGCTAAACGTCATTTCGCCCAGGTATAAAAAATGCGAATCGAAATTTTTACCAACCTTGTCAGCTGCTTGTTTTAACACGGAAGCAAAATAATCGAACCCTGCATTTTCAATACCATGATGTTGATTTTTCCGCATTACCATTCCATCAGGATCAAGCTCAAGTGTTACATAAGGGAATGAATTAGGATGCACCCAAGCATTACCATTATTAACTCCTTCTGCCCAGAGAACTTCAGCTCCGTCCGACATTTTCATGAAAATTCTGTGTGGAACCCGCTGAAGTTTTACATAAGAACTATCGACATGTGATTTACCTCCATCCAGGCGTTCGTTATAAACCATGGTATAAGTAAGTGTTTTAATATTGCCAACGTTTTTAAAAAGGCCTGTAAGAATAGTATGTGCATCGACTATGGTGGTATCACCAACCGGCATAGCTGCAAAAGCAATACCTGCAAATACAAGCAGTACCAAAGTATAGAAGGATATTTTTACTTTTCTTTTCAAGAAATTAAATAAAAAGCTATAGTTAAAACTAAGCCAAACAAAATACTGATTACAATCATTTTTATAGCTTTTGACCTGTCGGCTTTTAACATTTCAGCCTGGTCTACAGTGATAGACTCTCCTAATTGCTTGAAGTTAAAAACACCTTTCATGCCAAAACCCGCGCAAAACTTATAATACCATTGTTGAAAACCTATACCTACCGATACCAGTGGGAGAAAAACAAGAAAACGCCATAGTTTATCGGCATGAGCTAAAAGTAAAATAGCCATAATTACTGCAGTAAGAATTGTACCAAAAATAGCCCCATTCCTACGCCTTTTTATTTCTTGTTTACCAATATTGCAAACTCCAGGAATATATATCCCCTCGTCTTCCTGCAAATTGTTCATTAATTCATTGGTCGACATAAGAACTATTTTTTTAGGGTTACATGTATATGTAAGCTGTATAATAAAGACGAACAGAACCCTGAATTACTTTTTTTTATGAGAATGCTGCAAGGCCCGTAATATCCTGGCCGGTAATAAGAAGGTGTATATCATGTGTGCCCTCGTATGTTATTACCGATTCAAGGTTCATCATGTGGCGCATAATAGGATATTCACCGGTAATGCCCATGCCGCCAAATATTTGCCTTGCCTCGCGTGCAATTTGCAGTGCCATGTTAACATTATTACGCTTAGCCATTGATATTTGAGCAGGTGTAGCTCTCTTTTCGTTCATTAATGTTCCCAATCTCCAACAAAGCAATTGTGCCTTGGTTATCTCGGTAATCATCTCTGCCAGTTTCTTTTGTGTAAGCTGAAATCCGCCAATAGGCCTTCCAAACTGTACACGCTCTTTGGAGTACCTTAGTGCAGCATCATAGCAATCCATTGCAGCGCCAACTACACCCCACGATATACCATACCGTGCCATATTAAGGCATGATAAAGGGCCTTTAAGCCCTTCTACATTAGGCAATAAGTTTTCTTTAGGCACTTTTACATTATCAAATACAAGTTCGCCGGTGGCGCTCGCACGCAGTGACCACTTGTTATGTGTTTCAGGAGCAGTAAAGCCTTTCATTCCTTTTTCTACAATAAGTCCGCGAATTATTCCCCTGTCATCTTTTGCCCATACTACTGCAACATCTGCAATGGGGGAATTGGATATCCACATTTTAGCGCCATTCAATAAATAATAATCGCCTTTATCTTTAAAGTGAGTTATCATACCCGACGGATTAGAGCCATGGTCAGGTTCTGTAAGGCCAAAGCAGCCTATTTTATCTCCGCTTGCCAATGGGGGAAGAAACTTCTTTTTCTGTTCCTCGGTACCAAAAGCATATATTGGGTACATTACCAATGAACCCTGCACCGATGCCATGGAACGGATGCCTGAATCACCTCTTTCAATTTCCTGCATTATAAGCCCGTACGATATATAGTCGAGCCCGGCACCACCATACTGTGGCGGAATAGTTGGGCCAAAGGCGCCAATACTGGCAAGCCCTTTCACAATTTGCTTAGGGAACTCGCATTTTTGGCAGGCTTCTTCTATAATGGGCGATAGTTCTTTTTTTATAAATGCTCTTGCTGTATCACGTATCAGCCTGTGTTCTTCAGTAAAAAGCTCGTCTAACAAAAAATAATCGGGAGCCTGGAAATTGTCTGTAGCCATAAGATAAATATTTCAGATAGGGAAGCAAATTTAGCATTTGCCCCAAATTAGCTTAAAAATGTATGTTATTTGCCTGTTTTAGTGGTTGCAGCAGGTGCATCCTTATAGCCTATAAGTATTACCACACAGCCATCATCAGCTTTGCATGTGCCTTTTGCAGGTACGTCGTAGTCAATATAATAGGTTCCGGGTTTATTTATGAGTTGTTCCCAAAACAGGTTGTCAATACCGTTATCATTATCATAAACTTTTTTCCTGTTCTTTACGCGCATGCTTTTATCATAAATATTAACTTTCACATTCTCGTCAAAAAAAGATGTGCCGAAAACAAGTTTATATATGTTGCCTGCATATGCCGAAAATACTACTTCAATGGTTTGGGGCTTATCGGTAAATTGAATTTCGTTATACGCAGAACTGTCGTATTTATAATCTTTAAGGTTGCCCTTATATTTACGGGCAATTTTATTGGGATTACATTGTGAAAACAAACTGCTTTTTTCCAGGAAAGGGATACAAATAAAAGCGCAAATCAGAATTAGTTTTCTATTCATTCAAATGTTATTTGTATCCAATAACCAATACTCCGCAACCCTGAACCGTTGGCGCTGTGCCTCCGCTTCCATCATCATGTGCTGCAGGAATAACGTAGTCTATATATAATTTGCTGTGTATATGTTCAGGCTCGTAAATAAACATTTTTGTTGCCCCGCTTGAACTGCAACTGAAAAGTTCTTTCCTGTTGTCATGATCAGCGTCTTTATTGTACACATGTATCTCAATACCCGGAGGCAATGCATAGGTGTTGAATATAAACCTGTATGATTCGCCCAGGAAAAGAGGAATTTCAAGTTCTTTAAGTTGAGGCTTACGCTGCAGCGTAACCAATATAATGTTGGAAGCATCGTATTTATAAGGTTTATTGAGGTAATCCTTACAGCTATCTTTTAAAGTTTTTGTATCGCAATACTCATACGATTGTCCGATAGCAGACGTTGTCAGTAGAGCAACAAACAATAGAGCGAATAAATGATGTTTTATCATACCTTGTGGGTTTTACCTTATTAAGAAGCAACAAATTTGCTGCGTAAAGTTTTAATTGTTGTACCAAGCTGGCCTATATGTTCAGGGGTAAGTGAAATAAGTTCGTCGCTATCCGGGTTATGGCTCTTTACTTCATCAAACGCTTCATAGGATGCCTTAATAGTTTTGAGCTCAGTAACCAGTCCTGCAATATGGCTATCTGATGCCTGGTATTTGGTCAGCAATTTTACAAGACCTTCAAGTATATTCATTTGTTCACAAATACGTGAACTAACACCAGTGCTCTTTTCTTTTTCGTAAACACTACCACCAATATGCATACTTTCTACCCATGCGCCGGCAAAAGCTATTACGCCAATGTATTTTTGCTTGTTATTTTCAAGGTAAGTATCAGTTTCCATTTGCAATTCTGCTATAAGCGAAGCTAATGAGTCGGTACTGTTCATATTGCTCTGGAACCTTTTAAGAAACGAATTTGATTCAAATACGCTGCCAAAACCAAGTTTATCGGACAGCGATTTAACAATATTAAGATACTTAACAGCGTCATCAGTTTGCTTGTTTAGTATGCAATAAGAAAGATCAGCACTGTAAATGCCCATATTTAATGCCTGTTCATATTGCGAATTAAATGCAGCTGCATCTTTAAAAGGTGCTGTTGTACCAGCCAGGTATGTTAAGCCTGAATTTTTAAATATTGATGCAATTTGTAACGGAGATGGCAATAAGTAGGTCTCCGAATCCTGATCCATCTGGTCGGTACCTTTTTGGTTAGGAGCCTTGGTTAGGCTATCAGCTCCCTTGTTTGTTGAGGAGTTATTGCTATTGCCATGGCACGAAAATAATGCCAGCGATGCTGCAACTGATATGCAAGTAATTGTTTTGAGATAATTTATTCTCATACGTATTTGGGTAATTAGGCTAATATTAGGCGACTAATATAATAATTTTCCCCATAATCACCTGATTTTAAAGTAGGACACAGTTTTATTCCCTATCAATAACATGTGGATTAAATTCTATTAAATTCTGTATAAGGGCTTTTTCATTTATTAATTTTGCCCCAAGTATTATTCAACTATGCGGAAAACACTAGTAATAGCTTTATTCATTGGCTTGGCATTTGCTTTAAAGGCCCAGCCTGTAACGGTTTATTGGGATAGCCTTAAAGGTATAAAAAAGAGTGAAGCCAATTTTACAGAAGGCATGCAAAATGGTCCTTTCAAAATTTGGTACCGTGATGGAAAATTGGCTGAACAGGGGTTTTTCAAATTCGGTTATCAGGATAGTATTTGGAAGAATTTTTATGAAAATGGTAAGCTTAAAGCCATAAAAAAGTATAAAAAGGGTAATCCTGAGGGGCAATGTATATTCTTCTTTTCAAAGGGAGATACGGCTGAAATAGAATCATATAACGATGGTAAGAAAGACGGCCGCTGGCAAACATGGTTCGAAAATGGCAATGTTAGCAGCATAACGCCTTATAAAAATGATATTAAAAACGGACAATGGACGTATTACTTTGATAATGGAACCATGCAAAACCAGGGTGCCTTTGTAAACGATAGAAAAGAGGGTCATTATACATCGTGGTATGCCAACGGCAAAAAACAGCGTGAAGGCGATTTTAATAAAGACAAAGAAACGGGTAAATGGCAGGAATGGTATTCCACCGGGCAGGTAAAATCGGTTACTAACCATGCCGATAGCACTTTGTACCTTATGGAGTATAACGACAGCACGGGTAAAAAATTTATTACCGACGGGAATGGAACACTTACCGTATATTCTGTTGCCGGTAAGGTTGAGGCAACAGGTAATTATACAGGGGGACTGAAAAGCGGGCTTTGGAAGTTTTATGTAAAAAATGGTGATGAAGATTACGAAGCTGTGTATGCTGCAAATAAAATGAATGGGACATATTCATCTTTTTATCCGGCAAATAAAATTAAATCGAAAGGTAGTTATGCCAATGGCGAGAAAGATGGACGTTGGACATTTTTTTACACCAATGGCAAACCCAAGACAATTGGCGAAATGCACCACAATTGGCGAAGCGGTTACTGGGTTTACTTTACTGAAAAGGGAGATACAGATGTAAAGGGATATTTTAAAAATGATGAGGAAGACAGTACCTGGACCTATTATTACGAAGGAAATGCAAAATGGAAGCAAGGCAATTACGAACACAATCTTAAAACAGGAGAATGGACATTGTGGTTTCCAAATGGTGTTTTAAAAGAGAAAGGAAGTTACCTTGATGATAAAGAAAATGGCTTGTGGAAATCGTGGTATAGTAATGGGCAGGAAGAGAATGAAGGTTCATATAAGGCAGGAAACGTGTTATTAACTCAATCGAGGCAATGGCGAGATAGTGCCTGGGGTACTATTATGGAGGGAGAATGGAAGGGTTGGTATGATAACGGCAAGCCAAAATACCTGGGACAACGGAAAAATAACCTGGAGGAAGGGCATTGGATATATTATTCTGATAACGGAAATATGCAACGTGAAGGGAATTATAAAGCAGGTAAAAAAAGCGGGCATTGGGTATTTCAGCAACCTACCGGAATTAAAATACAGGAATGTGATTATAAAAACGATCTGCCTGAAGGCAAATGCCTTTTCTATGATCAATATGGTGTTTTAATGGAAGAACAAACCCTTACTGCCGGCAAGTTATCGGGTAAATGCACATCGTATTTTGCAAATGGTACAGTGCAGAGTATTAGTAATTATAAAGTGATAACTGAAAAAAATGGCACTGTACGCAGCCTGAAAGATGGTGAGTGGATATATTATGATAAGAACGGGAAAGTAGAAAAGAAGGTGATTTATAAAGATGGGGAAAGAGTGTTGCAATAGTTTTTTTAGTGATTTTATTTTTTAGGGGCGTTGTCGCGTACCCATATGGCATTTAGTATTAATGCAGAGTCTAATGATATTCCATCTCTTTTTGCACCTTCTGCGATTTTAGCCATCCATTCGGCATTGACTTTAATTTTATTCGCAATATCCATTATTTGTGCTCTTTCGTCTGCCGGTGAGTTAACATGGTAGCCTTTAAATGTGTTATATGCGTTTTCAATAAAGCCCCAGCCAAGGTTAGGTGAAGTAGCATCGGTAGCCATAATAATTATTATATCGTGTTTCGCTATCTGGTCCTTCAAATCAACTTGCTTTGCAGTCAGGCCATTGGTATAATAATCGGGGTAAATAGTGTTATTATAGAACCAAAAATGGGTATCGGAATATACTCTCGATATATCAAAGCCAAACATGCCCCAGTAATAACTATCGGCAATAATTATTGATGAGGGCTTTGTTTTACCTGAATCAGATTGAAACTTAATAACCGGGTATGCCAGGCTATCGCTCTTTAAATTAAAAAGCAGGTTCATACCATCTTCTATATCAGCATCCCTTTCTCTTGGGCGTTTATCCATGTTTACTTTATCCCAGAAAATATGAGGCATTTTAATATTTCTCAGTTTTTCTATGGTTTTTATTATAGAATCTGCCGCAAGGCATTCTCCATAATAGCTCCAATGAATACCATATTTAGAGTATAGAGGATATTTTGATTTGTTCTTATTATCTACAAAATATTTGTTGAAGTCAATATAATTTATGCCCATATCTTTGGCATCTTTCAGGTAAATCTCATAATTAGTTGTGCCTCTTGCCTGATTATATCTGTCCGGGAAGAATTCCGGATAATATGTGCCTTTGCTTGAAGCAAAAACAACAAGAAGCGTTTTATTAAGTTTTGTAAGCGTATCCTGAATAAATTTTAAGCGTTGCATGGTTCTGTTTATACTGTCAGTGCCAACAAAATCAAGCCCATAGTATGCTTTTATATAGTTCTCTTCATACAGGTAATTTTTTTTACCAATTATAACTCCGTTTGCCAAAGCATAATCAAACAAGTTAAATGCTACCTGGTTATTCATTCTGATAAAAAGGTTCCTGAACCCAAATGACTCGTTCAGGTATTTTTCTTTTTGTTCCTGGTAACCACCTGCAAACCAACCTTTCCACGAAAAACTTGTATCGGGTGTTTGTGTTATGGCTCCTTTTAACGGATGTATCTTAACCAGGTTAAACTTACTCTGAATTAAAGGCAAAATGAGCGTGGCCAGCAACAGCAGGAAAATTATTTTACGTAAGGTTAAAGATGACATTTTCATTTTAGAACCTGAAATAAATAAACGGATTAAAACCAAATGCTGTAATTGAACCAATAGAGATTAAAAGCAAAATACCAGAAACAAAAGCAATAGTAATATGCCGCATGTCTGTATATTCATTAAGGTACACAGCATCCTGAATTTGTTGCCCCTTTTTAAAATAAACAAAAAAGGAAAAGAAAATAGCAATAAAAAAGAAAGTATAAAATTCAGGGCTGAAGGCATTTAAATGACTGCCCCGGAAGTTAAACCTGAATAATCTTTTTATGTAAGCAAACGCATCTGATATTTTTTCTACCCTGAAGAACACCCAGCCTATTGTCACAATAAAAAAGTTTATTGCTACACTTGGCAGCTTGCCTATCTTTTCATATACCTTTAACAGAAAGCCTTTTTCAAGTACCAGGAACAATCCATGGTAAGCGCCCCACAAAACAAAACTCCATGAAGCACCATGCCACAAACCCGAAGCCAGAAATACCAGCCATAAATTAAAATAATGCCTCCACTGTGTTTTTACTCGGTTACCTCCTAAAGGAATGTATAAATAATTTCGCATCCAGTTACCCAGCGTAATATGCCAGCGGCGCCAGAATTCGGTAATGCTCTGTGATGTGTATGGGTTATTAAAGTTTTCCGGGAATTTAAATCCAAGCATTTTACCAATTCCTATTGCCATATCAGAATAGCCGGAGAAATCGAAATATATCTGGAAGGTATATGCCAATATGCCTATCCATGCAGTAAATGTGTCGAGAGAGGCATAGTGCATCGAAAAGATGCTATCGGCCTGCTGGCCCATGTGATTGGCAATGAGCACCTTTTTTGACAGGCCAATGATAAACCGGTAGAAGCCCATGAGTTTATTATCAATGGTATCATTTGCTGAACGGTCGGTTATCTGGTCGGCCAGTTCATGATAACGAATTATGGGCCCGGCTATAAGCTTTGGAAATAGAATAATGTAAAGCTGGTAATCCCAGAAATTGGTTAGGGGTTTATGTATTTTGCGATATACATCCACTACATAAGTAATAGTTTCGAACGTATAAAATGAAATGCCGAGTGGTAACAATAACTTGGTCCAATTTATATGCCCGTGCCCGAACAATGATAAAACGGCATTTACATTTTCTATAAAAAAATTGGAGTACTTGAAATAGAACAGTAAGCCTAAATTAACAACAACAGACAAGGTTAACAACAGGCGCCTGTGAAGCCTATGCTCAGAACGGTCCATCCATTTTACCAGGTGAAAATCTAAAAATGTAGTGCCTAATATTACAAAGATGAACTTAGGAGCGCCCCAGCTGTAAAAAAAAATACTGGATGCAAGGAGCAGGATGTTCTTATACTTTTTATCGACTAAATAATAAGCAATAAGAAAAACAGGAAGAAAATAGAGCAAGAATACGATGCTGCTGAATACCATTTAGCTATGCAAGGATTTTATGCAAATATATTTAATATGCTGCATGCAGGTTAGTTAAGACAGTTTGAATGATATTTAGCCATTTACCTGGACTATATATTGTTTAAGGTGTGGACTATTAGATTCATCCACTTTGTAAGTATTTTAGAAATATATTCTAATTATAAGACCAAGTGTCATGAAAAAACTTATTGTAATAATATTTATAGCAGCATTAGCTTTTCCAGTGTTTGCCCAAACTAAGCCCTGTTCTTCGCCTGAGGCAAGCCAATTTGACTTTTGGGTGGGAAACTGGGACCTTACATGGAATGATAGCGTAAAGGGAACAAATACAATTACAAAAATTATGGATGGGTGTGCGGTGCATGAACAATTCAGTGATCCAAAGAATAATGGCAAGGGTGAGAGCTGGAGCATGTATAACGTGCAAAAAGGTAAATGGCAGCAAACCTGGATAGATAATAGCGGAAACTATATGCTTTTTGAAGGTGGTATGAAAAACGGAAATATGGAACTAAGTTTTGAGCAACCCGGAAAAGATGGTAAGGTTGTTATAATGAGTATGCTGTATTATAATATAACAGCTAATGAATTTGACTGGGATTGGAGAAGTTCAAATGACAATGGAAAGACGTGGACATCGAAATGGAAGATACACTATAAGCGGAAAACTGCAGAAACAAGGTAAGTAGTATTACTTCACCTGCCATGCCTGTGTTAGGTCCCAGTTAGAACGGATAACGAGATTATCAGGGTAATAATAAACCTTTTCGGGTTGAAGTACTTTTAAGAAATTACCTGCATCCCACACGCCATTATTATTGGCATCATCAATTAAGCGCAGCCTGTAGGTACCGGGTGGCAATGCTTCAAATAAAACAGATTTGCTTGCAGTAATAAATTGCTGCCTTGAAACATTGTTCTTTATATCGAGTAGCTGTAAAATATAATGCCCCTGTGTTGAAATCTTTGCATCAAGCTTTAATGTTCCAAAATAGGTTGGTTCCAAAACGCTAAAATTCATTTTCATGGTATCGTTTGTGGTACCAAACATATCGGTAAATGCACCGGGCAGTAAAACCATTCTGTAGGCCGAATCACTCATTAAAGTTGCAACAGGTTTAATAGAAAAAACCAGGGGTAAATTACTTGTATCGGGCGAGAACGTTATAGTGTCCTTACCTTGCATTAATCTAATCTTATGCATATTGTATTTAAGCACAGGGTCACCAAAACTGAATGAAATAGGTTGATGATAATCGAAGCCATTGCTGGTGTTACTAAGTACTTTCAGCTTAAAAGGCTTGGGTTTCTTTACTTTCCGTGCTGTGTTGTTATTGGGGAAGCCATGTGCAAAAGCAGTATCAATTATCCGGGTGTTGTTATAAACTACAAAGCGCAACGAATCAATAAACGGGGTGTTTAACCAATAAAAGGCAGTATCGCCGGTTGATGAATAATTAAGGTAAGTATAAGCTGGTTTAAGTGAATCGGGTTGGTTGAGAGCCTTAAATGATAAGGTGTCTGAGGGCCTGTTGAATGCAAGCATTATTTCGCCCCTGTCTAATGCTTTTGCTTTCAATAATTTTAATTTGGGCTCCTGTTCAACAAATACGTTAAGATTAGCAGTGTCATGCAATTGTATTTCGGTCAACCTGCTTTTAAATCCGATGCCTTCTATGTAAGGATGATATAAATAGTCGCCCTGTGCGTTTGAAATAGCCAGTATCCTGTATATCCCGCCCGAAATATTTTCTATGCGGTAATTTCCCTGGTCATCGGTTAAGCCAATATAAGTAGGCGGTTTTTTGTAGGGGGTTGAATCAGAAACGTCTGAATAAAGCATAACGTATCCGTTCTTAATAGGGTCGTGTGTAAATGCATCCTGCACATGCCCTGTAACCGAGAGCGAGTCAATATGATCTCCGGTAGACACTACGTATTGAAAATTCTTAAGTGCATTGCCTTCGTTATTATCAATAATAGCATTACCAAAGTTAAATGTGTAAGTGGAATTATCCCGAAGAGTATCTTTAATAATAATCTCAAGTACCTTTCCTTTAATGGTAGTTTGAGGTAAATATTTTAAAGGTGGCGATACAATAAGCTGTTTGTTAAGGTCTTTGAGCTGTATATATTCATCAAAAGTGATACGTATTTTGTGCTCTTTAAAATTCAAACTTTTATTTTCGGGTAAATAACCCAAAACTTTTGGAGGAGTTACATCTTTTGGTCCGCCGGTTGGCGCCACAATAATTGCACAGCGGCTTAAAAGCAATATGACGAAGCAACAGGCAAGGAGCCTCTTTATGTTCCTGTACAACATAAATCAGGCATTAATTATCTTTTCAATTATCAGCACTACTTCTTTTAAATATTTTTCATCGGTTTGGCTAAAGTGGGCAAGGTGTTCACTATCCACATCAAATACCATAGCTACTTCGCCTTTTTTATCAAATACAGGTAACACTATTTCCGATTTCGATTCGCTGCTACACGCAATGTGCCCGGCAAATAAATCAACATTATCAACAATAATTATTTTCTTTTCTTTCCAGCAATGGCCACAAACACCTTTGCCAAAAGCAATACGTGTGCAGGCCACAGTACCTTGAAATGAACTAAGTACAAGTTCATTGTTTTTTACAACATATAAGCCAACCCAAAAAAAGTTCATGCCATATTTAATGGCCGACATAATATTGCCCAAAGCAGCCCATTTATCGGTTTCGCCTTCAACCAATGCTTTTAGTTGAGGAAGCAATGAGGTGTATTGATCCTTACGTGTGCTACCGCTTACTGCTAAAGATTCGGCCATGTTAAATACATTATTGGCAAAGATGCAAAATTAATGTGCTCTATATGAACGTGTATCGCCTTTAGTTATTGTCGGTAGAAAAATCCTGGTTAGAGTAGGGCGTGCGTTCAGGGGTTTGTATTTTATTAAAATCGAAGTGTGTGCTTTTATGGCAGTTATTGCAACTATTAGTCAGCATATAGAACTTCTCTGAAAATTCATGTACATCCTTTCGCTTAATGGCTTTCTGTAAACTATCTATAGCAGGGTATATCATTTGTTTAAACAGTTTCACCTCCGGCCTGTCGGTTTCAATAGCTTCTGCTTGTTTAATGATCTCTACCAGTTCGTCTTGTTCAAATTGTGCAAGTGGCCAGTTCTCTTCACGTCCTGCAAACCATAATTTATTATGATGCACCTGTATATCGAGCATCAATTCCCCCAGCCCAGGTTTCATGGTGGAAACTAGTTTCTTCAGGCTGTCATTTTGAGCATTTAATGCATTTACTTCCGACTGCAAATCCTTCATTCTTGTAGCATTTTCGCCACAAGCAACTAAAAACACAAGTGTAATTATGGGCAGGAATCTTTTCATAATTTATTTGCGCCCCAGCTTTATCAGGGGCTTATCAATATTGGCAAATTTATTAATAGCTGACCAATTGGTGAACATTTTAAAGGTCAAAATTGTACAAGTAACTGCAATTACTGAAGCGGCCATAACATCGGGTAGAAAATGCTCGGCAAGGTAAATGCGTGAATAGCCAACTAAAAATGCGCAAATAAAAAAAAGGAATTTAACCGAAGATTTATTTACTATGAGGGCAAGCAGGCAAAACATACCAAAGGCTATAGCCGTATGACCCGATGGAAAACTATCCCAAGAATAGATATCTACACCGGGCACATGGTAAAAATTCTGGTGCATACCTTCAAATACCATCGAGGGGCGCGGTGTATTTAAGGCATATTTTATACTGTCGTTTACAGTAAATGTTACCAGAAAACAAAACACCGACATAAGCATATACCTGAAGCTGATAAAAGCTAATATTAAAGCAATCGGCAATATCAGATATCCAAGCCCTACATTCGTCCAGTATTTGAAAAAGAAGTCAGCAAAAGCACTGTTATGGCCGTTTATGTATAAGGAAATAGAGGTTTGGCTCCATAGCCCTAAAAAGGCAGTGCCTGCAAGAAGTGAAAGTAAGTAAGGGAAAAAAAATGCTGAATTTTTTTTCAGTATATCATACATCAGGATGAGCCTAAAGCATGTAACAAATCATGTATTTGTGCATTCCATAATAAACGTGCGCTTTCCAGTTCATCCTTTGAATCAGCAAAATCGCTTACTATCAATGCAATTTCATTGGTCAGGTCGTCAATTTGCAAGCGGAACTCGAAATATCTTTTGTCACTCTGGTCCTGCCAGCGGAAACGAACAAATTCCCTTTCCCTGAGAGCCAATAAAGTAGCTTGTTTCATTTCATCATTACCCCAGCTGAAAACAAAGGTGCTGTCTTTAATATATACCCTTGGAGCAAACCATTTCTCAAGTCCTCCTGCCGTAGATAAAAATTCAAACAGTACATCAGGCGAAGAACTTACAATATATTCAAGCTTATATAAACCTTTCAGGTTTTTAATATCATCTTTTACTTCCGATGGTACCAATGGCCTTGGTGGCAATACCACAAAACGCTTCCTCGGTGCAGGCGGCGGCCTTTTTGCTTTTGGTGGCGGCGGTCCCTTAGGCTCTGCAGCCTTTTGAGCTTTAGCAGCAGCCTTTAATTCAGCTTTTGTAGGGCCGGTTGGTTTTATCTTAGCAGCCTTAGGTTCAGGTTTTTTAGGAACAGGTTTTGCCTTTAAAACAGGCTTTTTAGGAACAGGTTTTGCTGCTTTCGCTTTTACCTTAACTACCTGTTTTTTAACCTCTTTCTTCTTCGATACTACTTTTATTTTGGCTTTTTTAGGAGCAACTTTCTTTACCGGTTTTTTAGGCGCGGGCTTTTTAGCAACAGGTTTTTTAGGCGCTGGTTTCTTGGCAGCAGCCTTTTTAGGCTTGTTTGGACTGCTTTTTGGTTTTTTCTTCATTTAGTTGACCGGAATAGAATGGCAATAATAAAAAAATTATGATAGCAAACTAGGTTTTGTTAATAATAGCTGAAAAATTCAGTCTCTTTCTAAAATCATTATATTTGCGCCCCGTTTTGAAAAAAACGAAAGGAATGGCGAGGTAGCTCAGTTGGTAAGAGCGCCGGATTCATAACCCGGAGGTCGAGAGTTCAACTCTCTCCCTCGCTACAAAAGTCAAAATATTCCCTGGTATGTATTTTGATGCACGCAACCATCTATATATCAGCAATATAAATTATTTATTGTGGCAATAGAATCAAAAGGAACAAATGCAGAGCCATCTTTCAGGGAAAGGCATTCCTTGACTATACGAATTTGGCATTGGACCACATTTGTAACCATTTTTGGATCACTCATAACAGTTTTGCTGGCAAAGACTTTGTTCAATACCAGGGTTAATATTTCTCTTGTTCAGGAAAATCTTCAAAAAAGTAGTGTAACCGTTAGCGCCGCGCAGGCCAGATCAGTAGCGCATGAATTTAATGACCTGGTATGGAACTGGCATACTTATATTGGGTATGTGTTGACCGGCCTGTTTGTTTTTCGAATTCTCATTGAATTCTTTCAACCGAAAGAACAAAAACTTATTCGGGCAATAAAAAAAGCATTGAAATATTTAAAAATGCCCGGTGCAGAGAAAAAAGAAACAAAACATTATTTATTGGTGAAGGCGTTATACCTCTTTTTCTACTTCTCACTTTTAGTGCAGACAAGTACAGGTTTATTTATGGTCTATTCTGATGACGTAGACAGCTTGAAAAATGCAAGAAGCATTGCAAGCGATTTCCATTCTGTTTTTATGTGGGTAATAATTACTTATATAGTAGCACACCTTGGCGGTGTTGTTCTGGCCGAGATAGGCAAAAAGAACAAAGGCATTGTGTCAGATATGATAAACGGGGGAGAATAAATATTAATTAGCAAACACCATTCGCTTACTCTCAACAACCTGCCCATCTATAACAAGAGTGTAGATATAAATACCTGTAGGGTGATAACCATGATCGAAAAGAACTTCATCAACACCTTTGTTTAACTGAATAGGTATTCTCTTTATTTCTGCCCCTTTCAGATCTGTTATAGAGATATACGCATTTTTATATTCTACGTTATCATTTACCTGCACAGATATATAAGTGGCTATATCAAACGGATTAGGCTTGTTTTGTAATAATTCAATGTTTCGCTGTGGTGCATTTATTTCTCCCACTCCTGTAACTTTAGCTGTGTATTCTTTCGACGGTAAACTTTCAATATCATTGGTATCATCCGACATTACACTTACATCGTAGGTTCCTCCTGCAAGGCCCGTAATAGTATCTATAAGAGTGCCGGTCATGGTATAAACCGAATCCCAGTCATTGGTTGTAGAGCGTAAGCCAATACGGTATTTTTTATATTGCGTTTGTTTAGTTACCTGTATCCTTAAAGAACCTGGCGACGGTGAAGTAAGAGCCATATCAGGTTGATTGGGACCGATACCCAGCATACCTGCAGCATTACCATTAATAATTGTATTGCGACTGAGGTAAGCAAAGTTTACAAATAAACTATCGGGAGTAAGGCTTGTGCTATTTTTCTTGAATGTGCCTAATGAATCTCCGCTGGTATGTTGCCTGTCTCGGTAGGCAGTATCAGTAACATTGGCATCACCATCTTCATTGGCGGATGTAAAACGTATGGCAGTAAACCCATCAGAATTAAATGGTTCATGATCGCCACCTCTGCCGGTGCGGTCTTGCGGAGCCATAACGCTTATGAGCATAGGCACTGTAGCAGTAGGCAACAGGTTTTCTTTATACTCCAGTTTTATAAATCTTGCAAGTCCTTTATGGGCAGAATTGAAAGAACCAAGTGAGAAAATACGTACCTGTGTACTATCTAAATTACCATAACCGGGACAGCTTGGTGCAGAAGAAGTATAACCGCAAATTATGCCACCAATAACATCATTATTAAGCACTGCTTTTATTTTAATGCCTTTTGTTTTTGCATAATTAGCAAAGGCATAAGCGCCATATAAGCCTTGTTCTTCGCCAGTGGTAGTCATAAATACTATGGTGTTATTATAACTGTACTTACTCATAACCCTTGCCAGTTCCATTACCAGTGCTGCACCGGTTGCATTATCTTCCACACCTTCGGCTTTCGATATCGTGTCGAAATTATTTGCACAACGGCTATCCATGTGGCCTTCAATAATTATGATTGATTTATCGGTAGTATCTATGCCCGGCAAAACAGCTACAACATTCCGGTGTTGCTTAACTGAATCTATATTAAATGTAAACTGCAAATACGCGGGCAATAACCTGTTTTGGCATGCATTGCTGAATTGCTGAAACTTCGAATATATCCACCTGCGTGTAGCGCCAATGCCATGCGTTTGTGAAACGGTATCGGAAATGGTATTACGGTTATAAAATGAAGCAAGTTTAAAAATATAGCTCTTCAATGAATCTGTGCTTATCCTTGCATTGATGCCTTTAAAAATAGTATCGGGCCTGTTAAGTATCGTGCTGGGGTAATAGGTAAGCGGGTTGTAATTGCCCGATACTACATGACTTACAGCCGAATCGGTAAAAGCAATATTGCTTTGTGCAAAAAGATTGACAGAACTAATGAAGAACAGAAAAAGAAATAACTTTTTCATTGCAATGGGGTTTACTCCAACAAAGTTATTTTAATTTTCCGGCTTTACCTAATGCTTAGTCAAGCTTTCTTTCTTGTGTGGTCGAGAGACAATACACCCGGACCTACTAAAAGCAAAAATACCGATGTAAGCAATTGCGCCCAGTCAGCACGCGTTTCGTGCAATACTGCCCAAAAGCCAACTGTTGGTGGTGCAGGCGGTAAAGGCAATGGAGAGGTGCCCAGGTAAAGTGCAACTTTAGTTGACAGAATGGCAACAATCATTTGCAGGATAAAATAAAAAGAAGTTACCCTTGTTAAAAACCCAAACAGAATAAAAAGCCCTCCAACAATTTCACATACAGCAACAAAATGCGCCATAGTTTCAGGCATAGGGAAACCAAGCTTAGTGAAACGGCCCACACCCTGGTTGGGGTAAACAAATTTTAATATTCCTTCCCAAAAGAATACGCTACCTGTCATTAAACGTATAATGAGAATTTCTTTGGCGCCCATAACAGGTGGGTTAAACAGCCAGTCAAATGTCTTTTTCATGATAATTTGGTTTTGATTATGCAGCAAACATAAATTGTATACAAGCGTAAAAATATTTTTTTAGACGAACGGCACCTATAGCTTGACAAGATACATTTCATCAAGCAATATACACCAATGACGTAAATACTATACAGATGATATGATTATGCGTAATTTTAAATCGTAAAGCAATAAGATGCAGGCAAAGAATAATTATAGGGTCCCTCTTGAAATAGCTTTTTGGGTTGGTTTGTATATAGTATGGGTGCTTGTTTTCCAGAACAGGACCATTACCATAACCCGCACCATTGGCATTGAATTTTGCTACCTGGTATTCATTGCTCTCAATTATTATTTCACTACTAACTATCTTATTCCCAGGTTTCTCAACAAAAATAAATATGTTCCTTTTATTCTTCTTTTTTCATTTTCTACAGCGCTTGCTGCATTTCTGCGAGCATTGGTTTCATACTACATAACTATATACTTATACAGCTTACCTGCACCTGATTTTGCAAAGCTGTTTCCTAATTCATTGCTTAACATATTTATTTGGACCAGTGTATTGGTTGCGGGTAAAATGATGATAGACAGAATGAAGAACCAGCGCTATTTGGAAGAAGTAGAAAAAGAAAAGATAAAGAATGAGCTCGATTTTTTAAAAGCGCAACATAATCCGCATTTTCTTTTCAACTCACTTAATTCGCTTTATTTCCAGATAGATAAGGCGAATACCGATGCCCGCGGAACATTAATGAAACTCTCGGAAATGCTTCGATACCAATTATATGAATGTGCTGCCGATAGAATACCTATTGCTAAAGAGTTAAGCTATTTAAAGAGTTATGTGGAACTGCAACGCCAGAGGTTGGATAAAAACTATAACATAAACTTCAATATTGATGAAAATGTAAGAGATTTTGAAATTGCTCCATTGCTTATAATTCCATTGGTAGAGAATTCATTTAAGCATGTTTCGCATTACACTAACAAGCCCAATGAAATAAATATAACTTTGAGTTACGTACACAATACATTTATTTGCAAGGTGAATAATACAACAGAACAGGCTGAGCAAAACGATAACGGTGGTATAGGGTTAAAGAATTTAGAGAGAAGACTGGAGTTATTGTATCCGGATAGGTTTGAATTAAATGTGATTGAGAATAATGACAGGTTTGATGCAATATTAAAAATTACAAAAGGTGAAAATTAATTGCATTATAATAGACGATGAACCTATTGCCCGCAAAGGCATGGCAGAATATGTTTCTGATGTGGACTTTCTTGAACTAAAAGGACAGGGTGAAAATGCAGCTGCGGCACATGCCCTGTTAAGCAAGGAAAACATTGACTTGATTTTTTTAGATATACAAATGCCTAAAATGACCGGCATTGAATTTCTGAAAGAACTTAAGAATCCGCCTATGGTAATCTTTACTACAGCCTATTCAGAATATGCATTGCAGGGGTTTGAACTAGATGTGTTGGATTACCTGGTTAAGCCAATTTCTTTTGAGAGATTTTTAAGGGCATGCCAAAAGGCGAAGGATTTTTATAATCTGAAACAATTGGGTAATAAAACATTACCGAAGACAGATGATTATTTTTTTATCCGTTGTGAGGATAGGTTTGAGAAGATAGTGTATGACGATTTGCTTTATATGGAAGCAATGGAGAATTATGTGATCTTTCATACACTGAAAGAAAAATACATTTCATATCTCACGCTGAAAGCAGTTGAAAGTTATTTGCCTGCCGACAAATTTTTAAAGGTGCATAAATCATTTATTGTGGCTATACCCAAAATTGAAAGTATTGATGGCAATGATATATATGTTAAAGGTAAAAGCATACCTATAAGCCGGACTCTTAAAGAAGAAGTGATGAATAAGTTGGTGAATAATAAGTTGCTGAAGAGATAAATTTCTTACCTTTTTATAAACGCATACAGGTCACTACTGTATTGCACAAAACCATCCTTTACAGGTATTTCTCCATGATCGGCACCCGGTATAAGGTGCTTCTCTTTATATATTCCCTGGTAGTTATTGTAAACAACAAGCCCGTTGGTTTGCCAGTTTAAAAAAGTATCGCTCAGGCCATGCATCCACATAAAAGGCTGGTTAACTAATTTAATTTCATCGGCATTATCAATTTTAAAAGTGGTAACATACGATGGAGGCAGATCTAATTGTGTGGCATCGTTAACCAGAGTTGCAGATGAAGCAAAGGGCGCTTCTAATATTAATTTGGCAGGTGTCATAGTGCGCGGGTGTGCAGTAAGCATAGTCGCTGGTACCGAGCCTAGGCTAAATCCGTATATCATTAAACGGCTATTGCTAAGCCCTTTATTGTTCAACCATTGCAAGGCTGCATCAACATCGGCATACATACCATCTTCGGTTGGTGTGCCGCTTGACATGCCGTAACCGCGATAATCAACCATCAATACTCCATATTGGTTTTTGTTGCCGGTATTAGCCAACAGCTTGGCACGCTGCCAGTAAAAATCCATGTTCCATTTGTTGCCATGGCAATACATAATAACGGTATCGGTTGCAATTTTACTTATGTCGCCAATGTATATGGCATATATCTGTGTAGCATTGCTTTCACTCGGCTCTCTCGATTGCAGTGTAAAGATATGAATGAGACTATCGGGTATTTTATAGCTGTTATCTAAAATAAAATCTTGTGTACCGGTGTAATTATCTAACAGGTATTGGGTACACTTCAAATTATTAAACAATTGACTATCCAACTTAAAGCATGAGCTGAATGATACAACCAGGAGGGCAAAGAGTATGTATGATTTCTTCATGTTAAAATTTTCTGCTTACACTTATATAAAAAGCCAGTGTGCCTTTGCCTCCTATACCAACATAATCCACCACGTTAGGTAAATTATCGAGGTTAGGTGCAATATATTTCAGTTCAATGCTGTAATTCCATTTTAGCCTTGAATATGTATAGCCCACCTGCGGACAGAACAACCAATGTGTGGTTTGGGGTTGTGCGTCGGCTCGTTGCGTTGCAAGCTCAAACCAATTCTCAAAGCCCGCGTAAACAAAACTCTTTTTAGGATGTATTTCCCAGTAAGCATTCAAATCTATTTGAGGCCAAAGTTTAAATCCACCCGAAAATTGTGGCCAAAACTCCTGTGCAATATTTAATGCAGGATTTACACTTATGCCAAGGTGAAGGCTGTCGTTGTAATACAACCTCTGGCAAACGCCAATATCGGTTTGTGCAACACCAAATAATAATGCTGTGGTATGTACCGAACCAAATACAGAAGTATTATCGGTTATTCCCTGTGCATACATTAAGGATGTTAATGGTACCGGAATAACGGTGCCTGAGTAATGAAACAGTGGCCCGCCTATATTGGCGCTAACTACTTTTTGTCCTTTATCGAGCGGACGTATTAAACGTGATGGGGCGCAGGAATTAAAAAAGAGAAGGGCAGAAATAAAAAAAATGACCAGGAAATTTTTCAACTGTTACAGGGTATTTTTTGAATTGCTGTGCGAATGTAGAAAATAGAAACCAAAATTATATGAATAAATGAACCGGAGGTTTTAATAAAATAATTAAGTACATTTGTTATAACCAAGAAACCACAATATCATGCATAAATACAAGAAACTCTTATTTATATTTCTTTTAGCTATTGGTTTGCAAACTAAAGCACAGGTAACTTTACAACATACGTATTCTACTCCCGGGGATAATTTTCAATGGGTATACTTGGAGCATTCTGGTTTCAAGTATGTTTATTTTAATGGACTAGATTCTATAAATCTATATAATTTAAATTATTCTGTTTTTAAAACGATTGTTATTCCGGGCACATGGAGTATTTATAATCCTCCTCAAATTTCATTTATTTCGGAAGGGTTGTTTGATACAGATACTTTGCATGTTGATTATATGGTTGATTTAGGAAGTACTCCCGATACGTTTGCTATTTATAAGGATAACGGAACTCTTGTATTTAGTGAGAATAATGCCCATGTGATATATAATATTGGGTCGATTGTGGGCATAGTATCTCCCATTTTTAATAGTGATAGTGGAACCTTCATGATAGTTACCCAGCAAAATCCGAGTGGACAAGTTATAAATAATCAAATTTATAAATTAGGCGGAAAATTGCCTTGTATGCCTACTTGTACTGGTGGTAATCCACCATTAGGAATAGAGAATATGAGTACAACTTCAAATGGTTATTCAGCTATATATCCTAATCCGGCAACAAATTATACAGATATATATTATAAATTACCTGCTGGAAATAATAGCGGTGAAATTGTGCTATATGATATGACCGGCAGGGAAATAAAGCGATATAATGTTGATACTAGATTTGACCATTTGCATATAACTACTTCTGATGTTTCAGCAGGTACATATTTTTATCAATTGACCTCTAATGGTCAGAGTATTTCTGCAAAAAAACTAATTGTAGTAAAATAGCCTAGAGATAATTATCAATCATCTCGCGCACGCACGCATCGCCACCATTGCGGGTAAGAATAATGGTTGCCTTTTGCTTAATAATATCCATAGCATCGGAGGGGCAGGCTGAGAACCCTGCTTTTGTAATTACTTTTAAATCATTTACATCATCACCTACGTATGCCACGTTCTTATAACTGATCTTTAATTCTTTTACCCACTTGTCAAGTATCTTTTCTTTCTCCTCAAAGCCAACATATATTTTTTGCACGCCTAAAAGCTTTGCACGGCTTTGAATAAGCGCTGTATTTTTTCCGTTACTCAAAAATGCAACCTGCATACCATTCTTTACTAATCGTTTAATAGCAAGCCCGTCCTTGGTATTGAACTTTTTTAATTCGTCTCCGCTTTCGGTATAGTACATGCCGCCGTCGGTAAGCACACCATCAATATCAATTACTAATAATTTAACTGCAGCAGCTTTTGTAAATTTCGTTGCCAGGTCAACATTCACCAATGTATCTATAGAAAGGCCGAATGCCTGCGAGAATGAAAGTAATTGCGGTAGTGTTACATTATTACTATTCTTTTCTGCCTGCTTAATATATTTATCCTTTATAGCAGAAAGTTGTGCACGCCCTGCAACAGTTTGCTTACGCTGATGTTTTAAGAACTTTATATTAGAAGAAAGGTAGTTCATTAATTACACAATCTTTCTGCCTACCGCTTGTGCAATAGGTTGCAACGATTTATAAAGTGCGGTAAATTGTTCGAAGTTTAATTGCTGCGAAGCATCTGAAAGCGCCACTGCAGGATTAGGATGTGTTTCAATAAGCAGTCCATCAACACCCATAGCGACGCATGCTCTTGCCAAATCAGGCACACCATAAGCATAACCAATAGCATGGCTTGGGTCAAGCACCACGGGTAGGTTAGTATATTCTTTCAAATATGCTACGCCGCATAAATCCAACGTGAAACGTGTTTTAGTTTCGAAAGTACGTATGCCGCGTTCGCAAAGTATAACGTTGGGATTTCCACCCGATAAAATAAATTCCGCTGCCTGCACAAATTCTTGTAACGTGCTACCGAAGCCACGCTTAAGCAACACAGGCTTTAATGATTTACCGCAGGTCCTTAAAATTCCCTGATCGTACATAGCCTTAGCACCTATCTGCAAAATATCGGCATATTCAATTACATCATTAACATGTGTTGAATCGCGAATTTCAGTAATAATTTTCAACCCGTATTTTTCGCGCATTTTAGCAAGCAACTTCAAACCATCAATACCCATACCCTGGAAAGTATAAGGCGAAGTGCGTGGTTTATAAGCGCCTGCACGCAACACACCAATTCCAAGTTTTACGCATAATTGTGCAGCTTGTTCAATTTGTTCTTCCGATTCTACTGAACACGGCCCGGCAATCATTACAGTGTTATTGGTTTTCCCGCCAACACTTATTTTATCACTAAGCTGAATAGTGCGTACTTCATTTTTGTATTTGCGGCTGGCTAATTGTATATCATCATCGAATGCTAAGCTACTATCGGCAAATGAAGAATATTTTTCTTCCAACTTTTTCAATTTGTTGGGAGTTATAAGTGTAAAGCTGCCGTTATCTTTAATTACAAAAGCCTGCAGCTCTTTGCCTAACTCCTGAGCTTTGGTATTATCTACGCTTTGTTTTAACTTAATTATCATTATTCGCCTTTTATTAAATTATTGAATGTAACTATTCCCTGCAACACATTATTGTCATCAACTACCGGCAGGAATAATATCGGGAACTTAATGCTTTTGATGAACGCAAGCATTTCCGAAACGGTACTCGAAGCTTTTATTTTAAACGGATTTGTATTGATAAGGTCATTAACACTAATGGCCTCCAGTTTTTTAATGTTCTTTATTAAGCCTTTGCGCACATCAGCATTACTCACTATGCCGAGTAGTTTTCCGCTTGCATCAATTACATTGGTAAAGCCCAATTTGTAATCTTCAATGCTTTGTAAGGCTTCTAAAAAAGTAGCAGAAGTGCTTATGGCAGGTGATTCTTCACGGGTGATCATAAAATCACTTATACGTGTATGCGATGTAATATTATCGCTACGCAGTTGATGCAACACACGGCCGATGGCGCCTTCATTATTTACCAGGTATGAACCCGATACAACAGAATCTACACCCATATTGCGCAGTACAAAAGCCACTTCGTCGGTTACGCCACCATCGACATGTATTCGTTTGCCCGGGAATTTATTTTTAAAATCACGTATCTTCCTAAAGTTCTCTTTATTAAAAACACCGCCACTTTTACCGGGCGTGGTGGTCATAAACAAAATGAAATCGAACTTATCCTGGTATGGTTCAAATACATCTATAGGTGTGGCCGAAATTATAGCCAGACCCAATTTGCATTTTATATCGGAAGGTATGTTGAGTGGAGACTTGAGATTCTCTAACTGAAAAGTAACAAACTCGGTTGCTGTTTCTTTTATTCCTGCATAGAATTTTTCAGGCTCCGATGAAATAATATGCAGGTCAACAGGGGTTTTGCTGATCTTACGAATGAGCTTAATATCATCAAACACTTTCAGGTCGTCATTACAGTCAACGTGCATATAATCCACATTCACCGAATCGAGTTCCTTAACCAATTCTTCAAGAGACTTGGTTTTATTAGAATATATGGATGCAGATATTTTCAAAACGCTGCAAAAATACGAAAAAGAGAGGCTGCTGACTCAAAAACTTATTTCTGATTAGCATGCTTGTTTCTATGCGAAACTATAGTCCCCGATGTGTGAATTATACAATTCTTTCATTTAATCATATAACTGTTGCGGGATATCAACGCCCCACCTTTGCCTGATGAAATAAATTGATATCTAAACCAAAGAAAATGAAAAAAATAATTCCATCAACACTTCTGATTATAGTTATAACATTACTATTTTCTATTAATGGCCGGGCTCAAGGTATTACAATTACGAAGCGCCATTACACCAAGGGGTTTTATGTGGATTTTGGAGGCAAAAAGAAAATTGTATGTAAAGCTATGGCCCGACAAACTGAAAAACAAAGCATTGTTTCGGCAGAAACAAATACAATCATCACCATTCCCACAGCAAAAGATAACGCTCCGGAACAAATGCCATTAGTTGCAGTAAATAATGTTTCTGTTAAAAGGGAAAATACAAGGAGACATGTTACTGCAAATACCAAGATTGCAGAAATGCAAGCTAAAGTTGCTACAAACAAGAGTGAAACAAAAGGAATAACTTCTTCGTCAGTAAATAATACTAATAACCGGGTAAGTATATCTACATCTAATAATTCGGGAATAAACCTCTTATTGCTTATTATTATAACCATTCTATTACCGCCATTGGGTGTTGCATTAGTGAAGGGAATAGGACTGGAATTCTGGCTCGATTTAATTCTCACACTTTTATTTTATGTACCCGGTCTTATTTATGGCCTTATTGTGGTGCTTTCGTAATAAATCAGAAATAAAAAAATTAAAGACCCACAATTGCGGGGTCTTTAATTTGTAAGAAGCTGATTTGGCCTTAGTTTATAATTTATGATGGAATTATCTGTTTTATTTTTTTATTTTTGGTAAAACAAACTTCAAACCTCTATGAAAAAATTATTCTCATCTTCTGTTCTGCTGATTGCAGGTTTAATATTATTTTCTTCAAATAGCCATGCACAGGGTATTACTATTACCAAACGCCACTATAATCATGGTTTTTATATAGACTTTGGTGGTAAAAAGAAGACTCAGGCTAAATCAATAGCCTCACAAGCTGAAAAACAAAATATTGTTTCTGCAGATGTACAGGTTTCTAATGCAATCCCTTCTGTAAAGAATGATGCTCCGGAGCAAATGCCATTGATTGCAACAAACAGTGTTCCAGTTAAGAAAGAAAAAACAAAAAAGCATTTTTCAATAAGTAACGTTGTAAATAAATTAGCTAATGCTGCAGTAAGTAATAATGCCGATGCAATTAATAAAGTTGATTCACCTGATATGACTAATGATGCCAAGACCGGTGGTCATGGTGGATCTATACCGGTTATTATACTTATTATACTTGCTTTAATTTGCCCTCCATTAGCTGTATACCTACACGATGATCAAATTGCTCCTCATTTTTGGTGGGTGCTTATATTATGGTTGTTGGGTGCAGGTATTGGCTTTGGTTTTAATTCGCTCGGTTACCTCTTCTGGCTGGTTGCAATAATATGGGCTATCCTTATCGTAACAGGATCAGCCGGTAATGTTTAAAGAAATAATATAAGGATAAAAATACCCTGAAGCAATAAGCTTCAGGGTATTTTTTGAACTTTATACTAATACTATCGTATATCATAAGCGACCCCTATGTTGGCGCTTATTACTGAAATAGGTATGCTTCCGCCCAAACGCGTATATGTAATATTACCATTGGGGTCTGTATAGGTTTGTTCTGAATTAATAACAGGATCAGCGCCTACATAATCTACACCAATCATTAAAGACGCTCTTCTGAACCGATAACGCATGTCTGCGCCAAGCCCATAAGCAAAGCCAGTAGTTCTACTGGCTGCATTATCCCATTCATAATTATAATACCCTGCAGTGTTATAGTCAGCACCGTAATCTACTTCGGGCAGATTGCAAAAAGCAAAGCCCCCCAATAGTTTAAAATCAAATGAAAACCGGTGAACCGGATAGGTTACGAATAAGCCCGCCATAAGAAAACCTTCGTTATAAATACCACCGGTAATTGGCGCATAGTTTTTAGTTTGATCATTTAGTTGCATATTGGCTACATAACTATTTGCATCGAAAGCATTTGCATACGACCCATACATTAATGCTATCCCCATGTTGGAATAATTAATAGGTATGCCTAATGATACGTCAATATTATCACCCGGCATGGCATAGCCGCTGTAACCGCTTCCAACTGTGTTAGCAAAGCTCCCAACTGGTTGTGCGAGACCAATAGTTATGCCAAAATAACCGCTGGGTTGCGAATCTTCATCATCACTTTTCTCTTGTTTTTCCCTATGTCTTGGCGGTGGCGGCCCCGGAGGAGGAGGGCCATAGTAATATTGAGCATCGGCAGTAAGAAATGAGCCGCCTAAGATTGAGAGTATAAGAAATGACTTTATGGTTTTCATAGCCTTATTGTTTGTTTAATTAGACGATAAATCGCGTTAAAACTTTTACAATAGTAAGACTTGCCCTGCGCCTGAGAGTTTAACCGTTTAATAAATATTAACTCAGAGAATTTTTAGTCTCCATCAAGGAAAATCGTTATACTCCATTTGCCTTTTTCTTTTTGCAGGTATAGCCTGTAATCAATAACACTCCATATATATTTATAATAAACGTAACCGGTGTATTTTCCATCAAGTGTAGCTATATAGTTCCATTCATTCCGGCCAAGAAACTGCAAGTGGGCTATTTCCGCATTGGAGTTATTGAGCGGGTCCTGAGCTTCTTTAACCATATTATATGAAAGACGGGTAATGATTTTAGCATTTCTGCTTGGCTTTTCACGCAAGTTTACATTGGTATCTGTTATAACCATAATCTCATCCGGATCAGTACTATCGCCATTAGCAGTGGTCGCATAAGGGAATATAAATACAGAAGAATCTTTGGGATATCTCCAAACCCCGCCCATCTTAATTATTGTTCTGAGTAATTTCCATACCTCTGATTTCGGACTATCGGGCTTCCACATTTTTACAAATGATTGCCTCCCAAGTGCTTCATCAAAACTTACTTTTACATCGGTATCCATTACAGTCAGTAAGGCTTTGGTGTTTTTAGTATCTATAATGTGGTTAAGCTTAGCCATAAACTTAACTAATGAAGGATCGGTAATGACTTCATTCCTGGGGCGCATTTTATCTGCCTGCCCTAAAGTCAGCAGGGCGCTTGATAAAAACAGAATGAAGAATAGCTGCTTCATTACGAGTGGTATAATTTGAATTGGTTTTAGGCTTTCTCTACATAAAGCTTAAAGCCCTTGCCATGTATGTTGATGATTTGCACTTTGGGGTCGCTTTTCAAAAATTTACGGAGCTTGGTAACATACACATCCATACTGCGGCTGCTAAAATAACTATCGTCGTGCCAAATGGCTTTTAATGCAAAGTTGCGGTCCAAAACATCGTTTTGGTTTATGCAAAGCAGTTTTAAAAGTTCAGCTTCTTTGGTTGTAAGCTTCTGGTGGGCTCCCTTAAATTCAAGGCTTTGGCTTTTATAGTTAAAATGGTATAGCCCTATCTGGAACTCATCTGCTCCTTCGTTAGCCGGGCGGCTGCGGCGCATAACTGCGTTTATGCGCACCAATAATTCTTCGGTGTTAAATGGCTTGGTAATATAATCGTCACCACCTTTGTTGAAGCCCTCTATAATATCTTCTTTCATGCTTTTGGCTGTGAGGAAAATAATAGGGATGTGTTTGTTTGTCATGCGTATTTCCTTAGCTACAGTAAAGCCGTCTTTTTCAGGCATCATCACATCCAGTATGCAAAGGTCAAAGTCTTTTTTTGAAAAAGTATCGAAAGCTTTTTTGCCGTTTACACACAATTCCACCTCAAATCCTTTAGCAAGCAGAAAGTCTTTCATCAGCATTCCAAGACTGTCATCATCTTCGGCGAGTAGTACACGGGGTTTGGTAGTTTCCATTTGCAGGAATTTTTATTTAAGATTAGTTGAAAAAGGCAAATATACTACGAAGGTACTGCCTTTGTTAATTTCACTCTCTACTTCTATATGGCCGCCATGTTTTTCAACCACCGCTTTTACATAACTAAGGCCAAGGCCAAAGCCCTTTACATTGTGTACGTTACCTGTGGGCACGCGGTAAAAAGTATCGAATATTTTTTTCTGATCATCTTTTTTTATGCCTATACCGTTATCTTTTACCGATATAGTTAACTGGTTGCTATCGTTTTTGGTAGATATAACTATGCGTGGGGTTTCGTTGCAATACTTCAGGGCATTGTCTATAAGGTTATAAATAATGTTGCCAATATGCATCTTATCCGCAAATAACGAGTAGCGGTCAGCATTCAGTTCGGTAACCACTTCACCCTGTTTGCTCTGTATTTGCAGGCTAAGACTCTGTAGCACATCGCGTATAACCTGGTGCACGTCTACTTCTTGTATTTTAAGTTTCAGCTCTCCTTTATCGAGCGTAGCCGCCTGTAAAATATTTTCGACCATGCCGCCAAGCCGTTTATTTTCATTACGGATTATTTTCAAATATCTTTCTTCTGATTCTTTTGTTTTTTCAATACTCTTATCGCCCAAAACCTCGCTTGCCAGCGATATGGTACTTATAGGGGTTTTAAACTCATGTGTCATATTATTTATAAAATCATTTTTAACTTCCGATAGTTTCTTTTGTTTAAAAATGGTGGAGATGGTATAATAAAAGGAACCAATGATAATCAATATGATAGCTATAGAACTGAGCACTATAAATTTTGACTCGCTGAGGCGGCTGTAAATGCCCTCATTAGGAAAGTAAAGGGACAGGTAGCGGTGTTGCATAAAGACACTCTTGGGTGAAATGTTTACCATATAAGGCGATTTCAAAAATTCATTCTTATATGACTTCGCAGATGTTTCCAGCACAGTATCCTTTGATGAATTAAGTATGCCAAAACGGTAAGGCATAAATATATTCTGGTCGGCAAGCGAACTCCGTAATAACGAATCGACAAGGGCAGTGTCAATGTGTGGATTTACATCATGATAAACGTTTATGCTCACCAGTTCATCAAAAATGTCGTTCATTACATCGCCACGGTGCATGGCCCATTGCAGCTTTTTATCAATAGAATCGGAATTGGTTAGTGCATTGCCGCCTGAGAATTTAATTCCTAAGTCAAATGCACCGTTGCTATTTGTATCATGCAATAGGTAACTATGCTTCATTTTGCTGGTTACCACGCCGTTAGAGTCTGATGAAAGCTCCTCAACCACCTTTACATTATATTTATCAGACTTAGCCTTATAGTTTGGGGTTTCGGTAGCAGTATGTACTGTTTTATTCCCGGTTACGTTGTCGGCTTGCGGCGCCACCCAACGGACTGCCTGTTTACGGAAGTTATACTTCTCGGTTAATTTGGCTACCGATGTTTTCTCGAGCCTGTAAACGGCATCGTTAAGGGCATCGTTCACATCCTGTTCAAAGTGCTGTTCGGTAAGCCGTATGGCATTGGTTACCCAATACAACTGTACGCATATAAGCGCCAGTAGTACCAAGCCAATAAAAAAACTAAAGAGGAATATAGTTCGCCGATTCATGTAAGACAAATATAAAACCTTCTTATGGGATAGTCGTCGTTTTATATTCACGAACTCCTATAAAAAGATTCAAATAGACTGTGAGTAAATATAACCGATTACCTTATAGATTATTGTGACCCCTGCCGGGAAGAGTAAGCTACAGCTTGATTTTAAGAAAATTTAACACTTTGATAGGGGTATTCCTTTTTTCGGTTGTCTTATATCAAATGGCAAAAGATATGCTTGCACTCGAACTTTCCGGTTTTTCAAAGCACCCTATAGAACAGGTATATTTACCCCAAATTAACTTGTTGAAACGAGTGGAGCAGGATGATAACGATATAGCTGTTAGTATCCAAAAGGGAGATATAGCTGCTTTTGAGTCGGTTTTTAAGGCCCACTACAAATCGTTGTGTTCTTATGCCATGGCTATGTTAAAAGATATGGACCAGGCAGATGAAGTTGTGCAACAGGTGTTTTGCAAAATATGGGAACGCCGTTCATCACTGCAAATTACATCTTCTGTTAAAGCCTATTTATACAGGAGTGTCCGCAACGATTGCCTGAACCAGTTGAAGCATATCAAAATAAAAGAGCAATACATAAAGCACAATTCTGATTATTCGAACATGGGCAGCGATTCTGCTTCACATAAACTATTGGGCCGCGAATTAGAAATGAAAGTACAGGAAGCGATAGATGAATTGCCGGAACAGTGTGCTATTATTTTCAGGCTTAGCCGATTTGAAGAATTAAAGTACAAGGAGATTGCTGAGCAACTGAGCATCTCGATTAAAACAGTAGAAAACCAAATGGGTAAAGCGCTGAAACTGCTACGGGTTAAGCTGGCAGAATATATTTCGCTGGTAGTGATTTTTATTTTATTGAACAGTTAAATTAAAGTAGCATGACAATTAGCTCTATAAAAGATATGGACGACTTGCTGGTAAAGTATATGCTTGGCGAGGCTACCTCCTCAGAAAAGGAAGCGGTAGAACAGTGGCTTTCTCTTTCAGATAACAATAGGAAGTATTATGCTGAAATGGAAAATACCTGGAAGAAAAGCTTGCCTGAATCTGAAAACCTAAGTGTTGATACCAATAAAGCATGGGAGTCGTTAAGCAAGAAATTAAAAACTGCGGAACCTAAAGTAATTAAGTTACCTGTTTACCAAAGATTACTTCGTATAGCTGCTATTTTAATATTGCCCCTGGCAATTACTGTTTTTGTAATGAAGAACTCGGGTAAGCCTGAAGTGCGAATGGTAAGTTTTAAAGCTATTGCCGAACCACAGACAGATACCTTATCTGATGGCAGTACAATTGCTTTAAATAAAAATTCTACTATCTCATATCCTAATCATTTTATGGGGGATACCCGTGAAGTAAGCCTGGAAGGCGAAGCATTCTTTTATGTTACACCCGATAAAAAGAAACCATTTATAATACATGCTGATGATGTAAATATTACTGTGGTGGGAACTTCTTTTAACGTGAAACAATTTAATAACGACTCGACAGAAGTTATTGTAGAAACGGGTATTGTAAAAGTATCGGATGGAAAAGACAGCGTGCAGCTGGTTAAGGGTGACAGGGCCATTTATTGTCGCAATGATCATTCACTTCATAAAACCGCAACAGTAAATAAGTACTTCAACTATTATTTTACCAAGACACTGATTTTTGATAATACCGAACTGAATGAAGTAGTAAAAGTGCTGAACGCAACACTTGATGCTAACCTGGTAATAAGCAAGGAACAGATTAAAACATGTCGCTTAACAGCAACATTTAAAAATGAATCAGTAAAAAATATTGTTGGTATACTCGAACAGACATTAGGACTGACTGCTACTACCCAAAACGGACAAACATATTTAAGCGGAAATGGTTGCAACTAAGATACAAATGAGGAAAATTCCATTCTTGTATAGTTGCCTGCTGATTGTGCTTAGCATTGCAATTGCACAGAACTGCAATGCACAAACAGGTATTCTTAGCCGTATTATATCGGTATCGGTTACCAATGAACGATTAGATAAGACCCTTGAAAAAGTTGCAACAGCCGGGCATTTCCAGTTTTCATATAATACAGGTATAATTAAAATAGATAGTACTGTATCGGTTACTGTAACCGATAAACCGGTTAAAGAAGTATTGGATAATTTGCTCGGTAAAAAAATAACCTATGTGGAGAATGGCAATTACCTTATCCTGAAAAAAAGTAACCCTGCCCCTGAAACTATAGTAACAAAGCCTCATAAGACCTCTTACATAATTAGTGGTTATGTGGTGAATAAAGCAACAGGTGAAAAAGTGAATGAAGCAAGTGTGTATGATAAAATTTCACTGTCTTCATCATTAAGCGGCCCTAATGGTTTCTTTACGTTGAAACTTAAAACAAATAATAAATCTGCAATTGGGGTGAGCAAAGATGATTTTTTGGATACAGTAATAATTGTAAAGCCTGCGGATGATCAGCAGGTGACTATCTCAATTTCACCAACACCTAAACGAATACAGCCGATTGCAGTATTGCCCGATACTAATCATCATGCAAAGGACACAGTTATAAAAGTATCAGCCGATGAAATAGTAGTTGACACTACAAAGCAAATTGAACATGCAGGAATATTTAACTGGCTGTTATCGGTTAAGCAAAAAATTGTGGCGCAGAACCTTCACTTTACTGAACACAGGCCATTCCAATTATCGCTTGTACCGGGTGTTAGTACTAACCTGAAATTGGGATCGCATATAGTAAATGATGTATCTATAAATATTTTTGGAGGATTTACCGGTGGTACCGATGTATTGGAGATGGGCGCATTCTTTAACATTGACAGGGGCGATGTTAAATATGTTCAGATGGCTGGTTTTGTGAACGGAGTAGGCGGAAATGTAAGAGGTTTCCAGGGTGCCGGGTTTGTGAATTTTACTTTAGATTCAGTAAATGGTGTACAAGGTGCAGGCTTTGTAAACTTTGCAGGAAAAGGTGTAAATGGTTCACAGCTGGCAGGCTTTGTGAACTATACAAAAAATATTAAAGGTTTCCAGGGCGCCGGTTTTGTAAACGTAGCTTTAGATACAGCTAAAGGTGTGCAAGGTGCAGGCTTTGTAAATTTTGCTAAAGATAAAGTTGACGGTGCGCAATTATCGGGTTTTGTAAATTACACGCATAATATTTCGGGTTTACAGGCAACGGGTTTTGTAAATGTAGCATCAGGAACAATGAGTGGTGCACAGCTGGCAGGCTTCGTAAATTATGCAACCAAAGCGCACGGTCTGCAAATCGGGGTAATTAATATTGCGGATAGCTCAACTGCAATTCCAATAGGTGTTTTTAGTTATGTGGTGCATGGATTCCATAAGTTGGAGATATCGACCAATGAGGTCACGGGAGCCAATATTTCGTTTAAAAGCGGTATAACACAACTCTATAATATACTAATGGCAGGAATAACTACTGGCCCGGGCAAACCTTTTTATTCATTGGGTTATGGATTGGGCCACGAATTTGTTTTTAGTCAAAAATTTGGTCTTGATATGGAACTTACAAATCAGTTTCTTTTTAAATATTATAACTGGCAAGGGTATAACGGTCTGTATTCTTTCAACCTGAATTTCGTGTATCAACCGTTTAAGAAAGTGGGTGTAGTTTTCGGACCTTCACTTAATGTATATTTCAGAGATGATACATATCTTACCACTCCTAATAATGCCATAACATCCGTTATTCCGGTAGTTAATGTGCCTTCATTAAATTTTATTGATGACACGCATTTCAAAGAGTGGATAGGCTTTCATGTGGGCCTGAGAGTTTTTTAAATAAACTGTATTTCTTGTAGGGGTATAATTTTTTTCAGTTGTCTTATTTGTATAACAACACTAAGCAACGCTGATGAAAAATAAAAACCTTTTACCAAGCCTGAAAAAAATAATTCTGTTTTGTGTATTGGCAATATCAACAAGCCAGGGATTTTCACAAAGCAACTGCACCATAAGTGGCTATGTAAAAGATTCGGCAAGCGGTGAAGTATTGATTGGCGCTATTGTTTCAGTTAAAGAAATAGAAGCTACAGGCAGCAGCACAAACGGGTATGGTTTCTATTCCATTACAATTCCCCAGGGCAAATACACGGTTACAGTGCAATCAATAGGGTATAGTTCAAAAACAATACAGGTCAATTTAACGTCTTCTACTTCCGTCAATTTCAAAATTTCAGAAGCACGGACTAAGTTGGATGAAGTTGTTATATCGAGTGATAAGAAGAATGATAATATTACGAAAATTGATATGGGTGTTGAACAACTTAATGTAAAGCAAATAAGTTCAATACCTGTGTTGTTTGGTGAAAAGGATATTTTAAAAACAATTCAGTTATTACCGGGTATTGAATCGGCAGGTGATGGTAACAGCGGGTTTTATGTTAGGGGAGGAGGAGCAGACCAGAATCTTATTCTGTTAGATGAAGCACCGGTTTATAATGCTTCACACTTGCTTGGGTTTTTCTCCGTTTTTAATTCCGATGCTATTAAAGATGTAACTGTTTATAAGGGAGGCATGCCTGCACAATATGGCGGGCGACTCTCTTCAGTGCTCGATATTAAAATGAATGATGGTAATGATGAGAAGTTCAGAGTGAGTGGAGGCATTGGACTTATTTCATCGCGCCTGAGTATTGAGGGGCCAATAAAAAAAGGTAAAGGTTCTTTTATAGTTTCTGCCCGAAGAACTTATGCTGACGTATTTCTTAAGCTTTCTAAAGATAGTAACCTTAACAGGGACAAGCTTTATTTTTATGATGTAAATGTTAAAGCCAGTTATGAACTCGACAGCCTGAACAGAGTTTACCTGTCGGGTTATTTTGGGAAAGATGTATTAGGATTTGCTAATGCCTTTGCAGTTAATTGGGGCAATGTAACCGGCACATTAAGGTGGAACCATCTTTTCAGCGACAAGATGTTTTCCAACACATCAGTAATTGTAAGTAATTACAATAATACTATAAGCAATAGCCTTGTTACTATTGATCAGACACTGAAAGCCAACATACAGGATTACGGACTTAAAGAAGATTTTTCGTATTTCATGAATTCGAAAAATACATTAAAGTTCGGGTTCAATTCTACTTATCACCAAATGACTCCCGGCGATTTTACATTGGTGGTAAACTCGCAAACTACGACGCTTAATTTATCAAAGACATATAGCTGGGAGAATGCATTGTATCTATCTCATGTATATAAACCTTCGAGCAGTTTAAATTTTGAATATGGCCTCAGGCTGACTATGTTTAGTGTGTTGGGCCCGGGGGTGTTTTATAGCTACAATACCGAAACTGCACAGGTTACAGACTCTTCAGTTTATAAATCAAATGAAATAGTTAAAACTTATATTAACCCCGAACTTCGGTTTGCAGCCAATTATATTTTAAATGAAGTAAGTTCGGTAAAAGCATCGTATGCAAGGAATGTTCAAAATATACATTTGCTGAATAATTCCACTTCTGAAGATCCGACAGCCGCCTGGCTGCCAAGCACCAATTATGTTAAGCCCGAAATCTCTGACCAGGTCTCACTGGGTTATTTCAGGAATTTTAAGGACAACATGTTCGAGTTCTCTGCCGAAGTATATTATAAAACTATTCAGAGCGTGGTCGATTTTAAAGATAACGCACAGTTACAATTAAACCAGAATAACCAGTCGCAGTTATTATTCGGCCAGGGCAGGGCTTATGGTATTGAGTTTTTACTGAAAAAGAAATATGGCCGTTTTAATGGATGGATAGGTTATACCTTATCGCGTGCAGAGCAACAAATTAATGGTATAAATAATAATAAATGGTACTTGTCGTCGCAGGACAGAACCCACGATATTTCGGTAGTTGCTATTTACCAGCTTGCTAAAAAATGGACGGTATCTTCAACATTTGTTTATTACACAGGCAGCCCGGTAACCTTCCCCAGTGGCAAATACCAAATAGATAATGAAATGTTTTTTTACTATACCGAAAGAAACGGGTACCGTATGCCAGCTTATAACAGGCTCGATATTGGAGTAACCTGGCAAAGAAAAAAGACAGAGAAGTTTGAATCGAGCTGGACATTTTCTATATATAATGTGTACGACAGAATGAACGCCTATACAATTTCATTCCGTCAAAATCCTGATAACGCATCTGAAACACAGGCCGTACAAACCTCTCTTTTTGGAATAATTCCTTCTATCTCTTACAACTTCAAATTTTAAGTATCATGCGCACCTCTTTTAAATTGTTTTCCGTGTTCGTGCTTAGTTGCATACTATACTCATGCCAAAAGGTAGTTAACATAAATCTTAATGCAGCATCGCCAACGCTTGTTGTCCAAGCCAATATATCTAATCAGCCAGGGCCATACAGTGTTGTGCTTACTCAAAGTGTAGGCTTTACCACACCCAACACATTTCCTGCGGTTACAGGTGCCAGAGTAATAATAGAAGATAATGTGGGCAATGCAGATACACTGAAAGAAAGCCCTGCCGGAACATATACCGGATCAAAGCTTACAGGTACACCTAATAGAACCTATACATTGCTTATTAATGCAAATGGTAATAACTATACAAGTGTATGTACTATGCCCGCACCCGTAAATATCGATAGCATTAGTCTAAAGTATATTCCGCTTAATGGTAGCAATTCGGTATTCATTTCTTTCAAAGACCCTGCTACAGGGAACAACTATTATAACGGAGTTGAGATAGTGAACCGGGTAGTGAAGAACCAGGACTGGACATTGAGTGATGTAGGCTTCGGGGTGAATGGCCATGAAATAACCGGGCCCATATCTTCGGGCGGGTACCAGTTAAAATCGGGTGACACTGCAACTATACTGCTGGAATGTATTGATGTCGGAATGTATAATTATTATAACTCGCTCTATAATGCAAGCGGTAGCAGCGGCATAGGGCCTGGCAACCCTACTCCGGCAAATCCACCATCGAATATCAGTAATGGTGCACTGGGTTATTTCAATGCATGCGCCATAACTTCCAGGTCAATTATAATTCCCTAGAAGATTTTCTTTGTCTTTTTCAGATAACGTAAGCTACTGATTTCAAGTGCGTTTAAAATCACGGTGAAAAATATTTTACAAAAACCTTGTTAGGTAACTTAAAAGTTACATATATTTGCGTAACCTTAAAGTTACATAATATGAAACAAGAAATAAATCACACACTATTTTTTACCCAATCTCCGCAGGAAGTATGGGAGTATTTGACCATACCTGAATTAATGGAACAATGGTTAATGAAAAGCGATTTTAAACCTATTGTAGGTTACCAGTTCCAATTCAATTCAAAACCAATTCCGCAACTCGATTTCGATGGCACTTTCTATTGCACCGTGCTGGAAGTTGTTCCTTTGAAAAAACTAACCTATTCATGGAAGTCGGGCCCGGGAGAAAGAAACATCAGAATTGATTCTATTGTTGAATGGGTACTGAATGCAAAAGAGAATGGTACTGAACTTGTATTGAAACATAGTGGCTTTAGCCTGGTCGATAACCTTCCTATGTATGCAGGACTTAATGATGGCTGGTTAAAGAACATGCATAAAATTGCTGCACTGCTAAATAAAAAACACGATGGCACAACAAAGGCTTAACGCTTTCCAGGTAGTTGCCGACCCTAGCCGGAGGCAAATATTGCAAATGCTTGCAAAGGATAGCTTAACTATAAATTCTATTGCCGATAATTTTGAAATGAGCAGGCCTGCTGTTTCAAAACACATCAAGGTGCTTTGCGGTGCCGGTTTTATTTCTATTAAAGATGTTGGCAGGGAACGCCATTGCACTTTGAAGCAAGATGGCTTTAATGAGTTACAGAAATGGATAAACTTCTTTGATAAATTCTGGAATACAAAACTTAACAAATTACAAAGCCTTTTAAATCAAAAAACAAAATGAAAACACAAGAAATGGAACCAAAAACCAAAACACAAAGTTTTAATGCAAGCATTACGGTTAAGACTGTACCTAATGAAGTAACCGAAAAAATTAGCAAAGTAAACGAGTGGTGGGGAATAACCTTTAGCGGAAATTCTGAAAAACAGAACGATAAGTTTGTTGTAAAGATGGGCGGAGATTCTTTCTATGACTTTACCGTAGCAGAATTAATTCCGGGTAAAAGAATTGTTTGGTTGGTTACCGACTGTAATATGCCCTGGTTTTCTGATAAAAAGGAATGGGCTAACACAAAACTAATTTTCGACATTACTGAAAAAAATGGCGAAACCAAACTGAGTTTTACCCATGAAGGCCTCACACCGGAAGTTGAGTGCTATAAGGCCTGTGAAAAAGGTTGGACCCATTGGATCAAAACAAGTTTATTCTCTTATTTAACTACAGGGAAAGGTAATTTCAATCAGCCTAAATAAATTTCTTAATAACCAATACTAAATTTAAATCATGAAAAAACAAACAGAAACCTTAACAGAACAAGACTTCAGCTATAGCATTACCGTAAATGCTCCGGCTAAAGAAGCAATGAAAAAAATCAGTCATGTTAATTTATGGTGGGCAAAAGACTTTAAGGGCAAGGCCGCTAAATTAAATGATGAATTCTCTGTCTATTTTGGAGACACCTATGTAGATTTTAAAATCTCTGAAGTTATACCTGACAAGAAAATCACCTGGTTGGTAACCGATTGCAACCTGGGCTGGATAAAGGATAAGAAAGAATGGAAAAATACTGAAACTATCTGGACTCTCACAGAGAAGAACGGTAAAACCCGGATTGATTTTGTGCATAAAGGCTTGACCCAGGAAAGCGAATGTTATGAGAGCTGCAAACCCGGCTGGACACACCATATTAAGGATAGCTTGTTGAAATTAATTGATGAAGGCAAAGGTTCTCCGGAATAAAAAGTAGAAATAGTGCGTGTTAAATAAAAAGGCTGCTTAGGTGGCCTTTTTATTAGTAGCGCCATTAGCATAGATACTTATTATTTACATTACTCAAAGCTCGAGATGGCAGCGGGATTGGTAATTGGCATTGAATTCCTTAGTACATTTGAATTCTAAAGCCACGAGAATGAAAAAAATCTCCTTTTTAATCTGTGTAATTTTTTGTTTAGGAATTCTTCAAACCCAAGCTCAATACACAAATCTTCATAATTTTAATGATACAAATGGTGGCTCACCCAATGCTGATTTAATAGTTTCGGGTAATGTATTATATGGAATGACCCCATCTGGTGGCTTAAATTCGGATGGGTGTATTTTTTCAATTAATACCAATGGAAGTAACTACAAAGATTTATTTGATTTCAATGGCACTAATGGTTCAGAACCTGAGGGATCTTTAATTATTATCGGAGGTAGATTATATGGAATTACCAAGAGTGGAGGAGCAAATAGTTATGGCGTGATATTTTCCATTGATACAAATGGTAGCGGATTCAAGGCCCTTTATAATTTTAATAATACATATGGTTCATTTAGCAGAGGCTCGTTAACATTATCAGGCAAGAAGTTTTATGGAATGGCTTATCAGGGTGGTGCACATAATGGAGGATGCATTTTCTCTGTAGATACAGATGGGACGGGATATAAGGATATGCTTGATTTCAATAATACAAACGGTGTACAACCTACAGGTTCACTAATAATATCCGGCAAGGTATTATATGGAATGACTTCTTCTATATCAGCATATTCGGGCTCTATTTTTGCAATTGATACTGATGGCACACAGTTTAGAGAGCTTTGGTTGTTTCAGCAATTTAGCAATAATGATGGAGCTGGCCCATTGGGATCATTAGTATTGGCAAATGGCAGGTTATACGGAATGACACAACAGGGTGGAATAAATCAGGAAGGTACAGTTTTTGGCATTGATACTGATGGCGCAGGATATAAAAAATTGATTGATTTATCGTGCCCGATAGGGGATTACCCTTTTGGTTCATTGATTATTTCAGGAAACACCTTATTTGGTTTGACTTCACAAGGCGGAGGGTACGTTACGTATGGCTGCATTTTTTCAATAGATACAAATGGAACAGGCTATAATAGAATATATCCTTTTAATGCAGGAGCAGGTGGCTCTCTGCCATATGGTTCATTAGTGCTTTCAGGAAATACTCTTTATGGCATGGATGGGCAAGGTGGTGCACATGGAAAAGGAGTCATTTTTAGTTACGAAGATTTTAGTATTGTAACCACAGTTGGTGAAGTATCAGTACCAACAAATGATATTACAATTTCTCCCAATCCATCTGGTGGTGAATTTCACGGTTTCTATAGTAGCAATGCATTAGAACTCATGGTTACTGATATTACGGGAAGGGTGATTTATGAAGAGGTTCCAAATAAAAAGCAGTTTGATATAGACCTTGGGTTTTTACAGCCAGGTATTTATTTTATAAGTGTAACATCGTTACAAGGTACCCTAGTTAAGCGAGTGATAAAGATATAGGAGGACTCACCTGTTAATAATTAATTTACTATTTTATTACACATAATAAATATTATGTGTAAATTTGTTATGTGATTAATATGAAGTGATACTTCGGCAGTCTCAGGATGACAAATAGGTCGCGAGGGGAATATTAAAAAAAGCCCGAAAACTGGACAAGAGGTGACAAAAAGAGACAAATAGTGCCAATTTTGCTAAATTCTGTATCAAAAATGACACCAAAAACCCAGGTTTGGCACAAAATAGTGACAAAACATTTAAATAATTGAAAATCAATAATATGAACCGAGTTTACATATTTCCAGCTTTGTAAACCGTCAATAGTTTAATAATCAATAACTTACATAAAAATAAATCCCTCAAAGTGTAAGCTTTTGTAAACCCAATGTGTTTTCTTATTCCATACCCTTATTCCTTGGCATTTTCATATCTTTTCAATCAAATAAAATGTTAGCTTTGCACCCCTATTTAAAAAAATGAGTACACCGGTTAAGTTTTTCTCAGGCAATTCGAGCATTGCATTGGCTAATAAAATAGCCGATAGCTATGGCCAGGCCTTGGGTAAAATGAGCTTCCTTCGCTTTAGCGACGGGGAGTTTGAACCGTATATTGAGGAAACCGTTCGCGGTTGCTCTGTGTGCCTTATACAAAGTACTCAACCCCCGGTAGATTACTTTTTTGAGCTTTTATTAATGGCCGATGCCGCAAAACGTGCATCTGCTACCCAGGTAATTGCAGTAATGCCTTACTTTGGTTTTGCCCGCCAGGACAGGAAAGACAAGCCCCGTACCGCTATTGGCGCCAAGCTTATGGCCGATCTGCTGGTTACTGCCGGTGTTACCCGTATTGTTACTATGGACCTGCATGCCGACCAGATACAGGGTTTCTTTAACATTCCGGTTGACCACCTGTTTTCATCGTATATTTTTATACCATACCTGCAGAACCTTAAAGAAAATATTACCATTGCATCGCCCGATATGGGTGGCTCGAAGCGCGCAAACGCTTATGCCAACCATCTTAAGACTGATATAGTTATTTGTTACAAGCAACGCAGCAAGGCCAATGTGGTAGATAAAATGACCGCTATTGGCGAGGTGGAAGGCAAGGACATAGTATTGCTCGATGACATGATAGATACCGGCGGAACACTTACCAAAGCTGCTGATATGATGATGGAAAAAGGCGCTAAGAGTGTTCGTGCCATGTGTACACACGCTGTATTATCGGGCAAAGCATATGAAAATATTGAGAAATCGGCCCTTACCGAATTAGTAGTAACCGATACCATTCCGCTAAAACAGCAAAGCAGCAAAATAAAGGTATTGTCGGTAGCTCCGATATTTGCCGATGTAATGCACAAAATTCACAGTTTCGAATCCATAAGTAGTAACTTTATATTTTAGTTTATATTAAATTTCAATTCTCATGAAAACACTATCAATCAGCGCAACAGCAAGAAAAGCAACAGGTCTTAAAGATTCAACCGAATTACGCAGAAACGGCCAGGTGCCTTGCGTTCTTTACGGTGGAAAAGAACAGGTTTTCTTTGCTGTGGAAGAAAGACAATTTGCAAAATTGCTTTATACTCCCGATGCATACCTTGTAACAATCGACTTAGGTGGCAAGCAAGCCAGTGCAATTGTACAAGAAGCACAATTCGATAAAGTTACCGATAAGCTCCTCCACGTAGACTTTTTAGAAGCTGTACCGGGCAAAGCCCTTACAGTTAAAATACCTGTGGTAACACACGGTTCTCCTAAAGGTGTAAAAATGGGCGGTAAGCTCCAAACCAAACTTCGTCGTCTTACCGTAAAAGGTTTGGTGAACGATATTCCAGATCACCTTACCATTGAAGTAGAACATCTTGAACTTGGCGACAGTATCCTTATCAAGGAACTGAAGAACGACAAGATCAAATTCCTGGATCCGGCAAATGCTGCGGTTATAACCGTTAGGACAACACGTGAAGCTGAAGCTGCTGCAACTACAACAACTGCTGTGGGCGCTGCTGCTACAACTACTACAGCTGCTCCTGCCGCCGGTGCTGCTGCTCCTGCCGCTGCGGGCGCTGTTGCTCCTGCCGCTGCTAAGAAGGAAGATAAGCCTGCTGCTAAGAAGTAAGTTGAAAGTTGTAAAGTTTCTAAAGTTCATAAAGTCATTTATCTTTATGAACTTTTATCTTTAAGAACTTTATGGACTCCTTTCTCATAGCAGGACTTGGTAACATTGGTGACGAGTACGAAGAAACCCGGCACAACATTGGTTTTAAAGTCCTTGATGCCTTTGCACAAAAGCACAAAATTGTTTTTGATAACCGCAAGCGTTATGGCTCTATTGCTGAATGTTCGTTAAAGGGCAAACACATTATACTGTTAAAACCGTCAACCTTTATGAACCTTAGTGGTAAAGCCATCCGCTATTGGATGACTGAGGGTAAAGTACCCTTACATCGCGTGTTAGTAGTACTCGATGACCTGGCCTTACCATTTGGCTCGCTCAGGCTTAAAAGCCAGGGAAGCGATGGCGGCCACAATGGCTTAAAGAGCATTCAGGAGATATTGAACACCACTAATTATCCAAGGTTGCGCTTCGGTATCGAGAACAACTTTCCCAAAGGCGGACAAGTTAACTATGTATTAGGTCAGTGGAGTGCCGAGGAGAGAATTAAGCTACCCGAATACATAACTAAAACGGTCGACACTATTGAGTCCTTTTGCCTGATAGGCATTGAAAGAACAATGAATACGTACAATAAGAAATAGTTAAAGTGCAGTATTGGTGCCTGCAGTTTTACCAAAGTGAAAGGTAAAACCAATATTGGCAATCATTTCATAAGCCCCGAAATTCTGTTTTGCAGTTCCCTGGTAAATGCGTAAACCCCAATAGTCAGCATAATCGAGTGTGTTGCAATATTCTATATAAGCATACTTAAAGAATATGAAACGTATATCACCTTCTAATCCTGCATTTACACCACCAACCTGGAAGTGAGGCGGATTTTGGTGGCCAAAAACTATATCATCCACATGCGGAACATTAGGTCCAACTCCAAATTTCACTAATCCGCAAACTATAAAGTTGTTATCCTTGGTGTTGAAAATAGATAACTTCCTGACTATGTTAACATGGAACCAGTTAGCCCCATTGTTTAACTGCCAGCGTAAAGTTTCGTCATTCAAATACACCATAGTATCTACATTAGTTCTCCCATTAAGCGTGCCCTTTACTTCGGCTTTATAACCTTGTGAAGTAACGTATTTAGCATGGTCAAAGTTTATTTCAAAGCCCCAGTTTTGTGCTTCATTAAAAAAGTAACCTAAACGGTAATTATACTGTGGTATGGAAAGTTGTACATGGAACAAGTTGTTCCAGCCTATGTGATCATGGGCAGTAAGATTCTCGAACGTATAGTTGTTCTGCATTCCAGGTTGACTAATAGCTATGCTACTATGTGTATACCACTCGGTATTATAACCCCAGGAAGCATAAAAACGGCCATTACCAATAATTTTTTTGTGTTGAATGCTGTCTGTTTTCTGCGCAGTTGAGGTGGTTACTAATGCACAAATAGCTAGTAGAACAAGTATATATTTCTTCATATGAATTATATGGAAAGTACTATAAACCTCAATGTTAATTTTTAACCAGTGTGCCTATCTTTTCGTCTTGTAGGACTCTTTTGAGGTTGCCCTTTTTATTAATATCGAATACTATTATTGGCAGTTTATTTTCTTTGCAAAGTGTAAAAGCGGTTAGGTCCATTACCTGTAAGCCTTTTTTGTAAACCTCGTCAAATGTAATGGTATCGTATCGTTTTGCTTTCTTATCTTTTTCCGGGTCGGCTGAATATATTCCATCTACACGGGTCCCTTTCAATATCACATCGGCTTCTATTTCAATGGCACGTAAACTTGCTGCTGTATCGGTAGTAAAATAAGGGTTACCGGTGCCTGCACCAAATATTACAACCCTTCCTTTTTCAAGGTGGCGCACTGCTCTTCTGCGTATAAAGGGTTCACATATCTCTTTCATTTCAATAGCCGACATGAGGCGTGTAGGGATTCCCAGTTTTTCTAATGATGCCTGCAAGGCCATGCTGTTAATAATAGTGGCAAGCATTCCCATATAATCGCCTTGTACTCTGTCAATACCGTTTGCGGTGGCCTGTATTCCCCTGAAAATATTACCCCCGCCAATTACAATTGCCACCTCGGCTTTAGTAGCAACAGCTGTTCTTATTTCTTCAGCATAATGCAATACTGCCTTTTGTTCAATACCAAACTGCTGGTCGCCCATGAGCGATTCGCCACTAAGTTTAAGGAGTATACGTTTATATTTCATGCCGCAAATATTGCAAAAAAAAATCCTCCAATTGGAGGATTTTTAATTATTAGCCTAAAGCTATTCTTTTAAAGCCTGTTACTTTTAGTTCTTTGTCGTTGTCTTGTAAAAACTGTTGAACTGTCTTCTTACTGTCTTTTATAAAGTCCTGGTTAAGTAAGGTAGATTCTTTATAGAACTTATTTACTTTACCAATCGCAATTTTCTCAAGCATGTTTTCAGGCTTACCTTCCTGGCGGGCTTGTTCTTTAGCAACAGCCATTTCGCGATCAAGTGTTTCCTGGCTTACATCACTCTTATCTATAGCAATAGGAGCCATAGCAGCTATTTGCATTGATATTTCCTTGCCTACTTCAGCAAGGTTACTTGCATCTGCTTTATTAAAGCCTACAATGCTTGCAAGCTTATTGCCCGGGTGATTGTAAGCAAAAACTTTTTCGCCGGTTACTTTCTCGTAACGCAGTTCCATTTTTTCGCCAATCTTACCAACGTATTCAGTTATCTTTTGCTCAATGGTTAAACCATCAGCAAAAATAGCTGCCTTCAATTCAGTTGCAGAAGCAAAGTTGCCGTTCAAAGCAATATTGCCAATAGTATCAACAAATTTTATAAAATCAGCATTACGTGCAACAAAGTCTGTTTCGCAGTTCAAAACTGTAATAACACCTTTCTTGCCGTCAGCCGATACTTTAGCCAATACAACACCTTCTTTAGCATCGCGGTCGCTACGGTTAGCAGCTACCTTCTGGCCTTTTTCACGTAATATATCAATTGCTTTTTCAAAGTCGCCATTAGCTTCGGTAAGGGCCTTTTTACAGTCCATCATACCTGCGCCTGTTTGCTGGCGGAGCTTATTTACATCAGCAGCTGTGATGTTCATAGTTGCGCTTGTCATTAGTTTATTATTTTTTTACCGGTGACCTTCTGTTACCACTTCCACCTACCGGACCTCTTTTAGGTCCACCTTGATGGCCTTGGCCACCTTTGTGGTGAGCGCCACCCTGGTGACTCTTAGCTTTCTTTTCTTCTTCAGCTAATACTTCATCCCCTTCAGCACTTTCATATTTTGAATCTACACCTTCTGTTTCAACTTCTTCCTCCTTGCCGTCCTCACGTTTGTTAGATACTTGTGCATCTTTTCTTTCGTCAAGGCCTTCCTTAATAGCTTGTATCAAGGTATCAACTACTATACGGATGGAGGTAGAAGAATCATCATTTGCAGGGATTGCGAATTCAACCTTGTTAGGATCTGAATTAGTATCTACTATTGCAAATGTTGGTATGTTAAGCTTATGTGCTTCTGAAATAGCAATATGTTCTTTTGTAATATCAACTACAAATATAGCAGCAGGTAAGCGGGTCATGTTAGCTATGCTTCCTAACTGGTGTTCTAATTTTGCACGTTGACGTGATAACTGAAGTTTTTCTTTCTTCGATAATGCTTCAATGGTACCATCGGTAGCCATTTTATTCATATCAGACATTTTACGTACGCTGCGGCGGATGGTAGCAAAGTTGGTTAACATACCACCGGTCCAACGTTCAGTAATACAAGGCATGCCTACTTCCTTAATTCTTTCGCTAACAATATTTTTGGCTTGCTTTTTGGTAGCAACGAATAATATTGTCCTGCCCGATTTAGCAATTTGCTTCATAGCATTAGCAGCTTCTTCAAGCTTTACCAATGTTTTGTTCAGGTCAATAATATGAATACCGTTCTTTTCTCCGAAAACATAAGGAGCAATATTTGGGTTCCATTTCCTTTTCAGGTGTCCGAAGTGTGCTCCTGCTTCTAAAAGTGCGTCAAACGAGGTTCTTGGCATGTTGTTTTTTTGATAATTGTATTTAAAAAAGTCTGTATACTGTATAAAATTTTAGCGCTTGGTAAACTGGAATCTCTTCCTCGCTTTCTTTTGGCCTGGCTTTTTACGCTCAACCATACGTGGGTCACGGGTAAGCAACATAGCAGCCCTTAAAGCTGGTTTGTACTCAGGGTTGATCTTAACCAATGAACGGGAAATAGCAAGGCGAATTGCTTCAGCCTGGCCTTTTACACCACCACCGGTAATAACCGCAGTAATATCATGTTGTCCTGCTTCTTCCTTAACAATAATAAACGGCTGTTGAACCATATACTGCAGTGTTCCTGTTTGGAAATACTGGGTATAATCTTTTTCGTTTATGGTAATCTTACCTTTTCCTTTGGTTAAATAAACACGGGCAATGCTCGTTTTCCTTCTTCCTATGGAGTGTATGGTTTCACTCATGATTATTTCGTTGTATTGGTATTAATTTTAAGTTCTTTAGGATTTTGTGCTGCGTGTGGGTGCTTGGTGCCGGTGTAGATATAAACATTGGTTTGCAATGCTCTGCCTAACCTGTTCTTTGGCAACATACCCTTTAATGCTTTATGAAGAACCTGTGTAGGATCTTTTTGAAATACCTTGGCAGGTGTGCTGAACCTTTGTCCACCAGGGAAACCGGTGTGTCTTACGTATTCTTTATCTTCAAATTTTTTGCCTGTAAAGCGAACTTTTTCAGCATTGATGATAATTACATTATCTCCGCAATCAACGTGTGGAGTGTAAGATGCTTTGTGCTTTCCCCTCAATATCATAGCGACTTGTGTAGCAAGGCGACCCACTACCAGGTTGTCTGCATCCACAACAAACCATTCTTTTTTAACGGTTTGATCGTTGGCGGAAATAGTCTTATAAGTTGGCGTATTCACGATAAAATAATTTAATATGTTCTTTTAACCTTTTTTCTAAAAGGGGTGCAAAGCTAAGTAATATTTTAATATCTGCGAACATTTTTGCAAGAATCTTTGAAGAAGGTATTGTTAAAAACGGATAAAGAGTCAGATTTCATTAATTATAAAGGTATTGGAGGTAAGCTAATGGACCTAAAATAGGGATTCTTTTCAACAAAAAATCCCGCATAGTTGCGGGATTTCCTGTTATAATAATCTCAAATATTACCTACTAACACTAAACTTACCTATCTTCATTACACTACCCGATTTATCATAGATCTGGTAAAGGTAAAGGCCCGGAGCATAATTAGCAGTGCTAACAGAAGCAAAGTTATTTTTTACTTCATAGCTGCTTACCTTTTGACCAGTAATGTCATAAATGTCAGCGCGGTTTGCAATATCTGAACTTGTAATTGCAAAACTAATCTCTGTTGATGAAGGGTTAGGGTACACATTAACATTAGCAGATACATTGTGTAACTCATTAAAACCGGTAACAGTTGCTCCATCTACATAAAGTATGCTACCTGGAACAGGTTTGTAAAAACTGCTTGAACTGAAAAATATTAAAGCACTATCAGGTGTTCCGGTTAAGCTATCCCATACTATATTAACTGTGCCTTGTGTCCAGCTTGCTGCGTTATTAATGGAATACTTTCCTGCACCCAAAACATGGTGTTTATGTGTAAGAACTACTGAACAAAAACCGGTATCTGGCTTGCCGGCACCTGTTGCAGGCATATATTGATACCAGAAACTTAATGAAGTGATATGATTGGTAAAAGGAAGGCCAAGTTTAAAGGCAGGAGTAGGAGAAGTAACTATTGTTCCGCCAACCACTATCCCACAAGTATCATGAGGTACAAAGGCTTTAACGTAATTATAAGATCCTGAGGGTCCGGTAGTTAATACAACAGATGTTATTTTGCATGAATGGCTGCCTGAATGCACAATTGTGTTTTCTTCAGTTACTGAAATAGGGCTGCTGCCTGCAAATGGGCTATTTAGTATATTAAAGCACTGCCATCCCGGTGTACCTGATCCTCCATTTGGGTCATTTGCCGAGGAAACCAATACGTCAGGACTCCAGGTTTCAAAGTCATCGGAGGCAGCGTTAATAATTTGTGCCTTAGTTGTAGTTACTGTAAAAGCTAAAGCTACAATTGATAAAGCAAGTAAATGTTTTTTCATGGTTAAGTGTTTTGTAAGTAGCAAATGTAGTGAAATTCTCTGAAATGGCAAATTATTTAACAGGCTTTAACATATAACAAGTCTTTTTTATGAGGTAAGGAATCTTGTAATAATTCAAAAATTGCCATTAAGTTTGCGCCCATTATGAATAACGAAGAACTTTTTAAGAATGTAATATCGCATAGCAAGGAATATGGCTTCATATTTCCTTCCAGCGAAATATATGACGGACTCAGTGCTGTTTACGATTACGGTAGCTATGGAGCAGAACTGAAGAACAATATTCGCACTTATTGGTGGAAAGCAATGGTGCAATTGCACGAGAATATTGTAGGGCTTGACTCTGCGATATTTATGCATCCCACAATATGGAAAGCATCGGGCCACGTTGATGCTTTTAATGACCCGCTAATTGATAATAAGGACTCTAAAAAGAGATACAGGGCAGATAATCTTATAGAAGATTATATAGGCAAGCAGGAAGATAAGATTGAGAAAGAAGTGGAGAAGGCAAAAAAACGCTTTGCCGAAAATTTTGATGAGGCTTTATACCGTTCAACCAATCCAAGAATAACAGAGATTAAGAACAATATTGCTACCGTGCATGGCCGCTATAAAAAGGCTATGGAAGAAAGTAATTGGGTTGATTTACGCCAGGTAATTATTGACCTTGAAATAGTTTGCCCGGTATCGGGCACTAAAAACTGGACCGATGTAAGGCAATTCAACCTGATGTTTTCTACCAGCATGGGCGCTATGGAAGAAACATCGAACCTTTTGTACCTAAGGCCAGAAACTGCACAGGGCATTTTTGTGAATTTTTTAAATGTGCAAAAAACTACCCGAATGAAGATACCTTTTGGTATTGCTCAAACGGGTAAAGCCTTCAGAAATGAGATTGTTGCAAGGCAATTCATTTTCCGCATGCGTGAGTTTGAACAAATGGAAATGCAGTTTTTTGTGCAACCCGGAAGCGAGTTGAAATGGTACGAGCAATGGAAAGAAAAGCGTTTGGCCTGGCATCATAGCCTTGGTTTCGGGAAAGATAAATACCGTTTCCATGACCATACTAAATTAGCTCATTATGCCAATGCAGCGTGCGATATTGAATTTGAGTTCCCATTCGGTTTCAAGGAATTAGAAGGCATTCACTCCCGCACTGATTTTGATTTAAAGAGCCATGAGAAATTCTCAGGTAAAAAATTACAATATTTCGACCCTGAGCTGAATAGCAGCTATGTTCCTTATGTAGTGGAAACATCAGTGGGCTTAGACAGGTTATTCCTATCAGTATTATCTCAATCATTAATACAGGAAAAACTGGAAGATGGCACAACAAGAGATGTGTTGAGATTACCACCTTTTTTAGCGCCGGTAAAATGCGCTGTACTGCCATTGACTAAAAAGGATGGCTTATCAGAAAAGGCATTAGAAATATTCAACACCTTGAAATTATCAATGTATTGCCAGTACGATGAAAAGGACTCTATTGGTAAACGGTATCGCAGACAAGATGCTATTGGAACACCATATTGTATTACTATCGACCACCAGACCTTAGAAGATAATACTGTTACTATCCGCGAACGCGATTCTATGAAACAAGACAGGGTTGCTATTGCCGAAGTACAGAAGATTGTTGGTGAGAAGACGGATATTGTTAGTGCGCTTAGGAGGTTATAGAAGAGTGTCCCCGTTTTCAAGTTCAGTTACTTTCTCTTTCAATAAACGAAGTAATGTATCAACAGTAGATAAGTGCGTGCGAAAGCTTAATACGGCAAGGCGAAGCATAAAGCGATCTTCCAGCATTGTAGAGGAAATAAATACTCTTCCATCTTTTTGAATTTCTCCCATCAGCCTTTTGTTAAAAATATTTGCATCGTGCTTCTTTGATATATAACGATAGGTTGCAACAGATAAATCGGGGTAAGGACCAATTTCAAAACCAAGTTTTTTAATTTCATCATAGAAGTACCTTGTGAGCAAAAGTTTCTCTTCCAAACATGCCCTGAAAGGCTTTAAGCCCAATAGTTTTAATGGCAACCATAAACGCAAACCGCGGAAGTGTTTTGTAAGCTCAGGGGATAGATCAGCCGGAGAAACTTCTTCATCAGCATCCAAAGTATCTTGCATATAGTTAGCCCTGTAATAATGCGAATTGTAAAGTGCTTCTTTATTCTTTACCACAACCATTCCAAGCCCATAGGGCAGAAACAATCCTTTGTGTGGATCAATAGCAAATGAATCCGATAATTCAATGCCTTTCAATGTTTTCTTACCATAATCAGTTAATAGAAAGTATCCACCATAAGCTGCATCAACATGATACCACAGGCCATGCTGCTTTGCTATTTCTCCAATTGCTGTAAGCGGATCAACTGAGCCGGTATCGGTAGTGCCGGCAGAGGCTACAACCAAAAACGGAATCAATCCTTTTTCTTTATCCTCTATAATTAATCTTTCTAATTCGGCAGATTTTATTCTGTATCCTTCATCAAGCGGAAGATGGCGTGTAACGCACTCCGCAAGCCCGGCAATACGGATGGCTTTAAAAATACAATGATGCACTTCAGAAGAAAGATAAATAACTGCTTTCTTTATTTTCTCAGATGTAATTTGCTTATGATCTCTTGCCGTAACAATAGCAGAAAGGTTAGCTATACTGCCGCCGCTGGTAAGATTCCCGACTGAATTGGAAGGATAGCCGGCAAGTTCTGAGGTCCATTTAATAAGCATGTTTTCCATGCGCACAGCACCCGGCCCTGCAAAGAATATTCCGGCATAGCGGTTGGTAATATCCGCCCAGTAATCTCCCAATGCTGAGTAATATATTCCTCCTCCGGGTATATATCCCAAGTGTCCGCCCGAAGCAGGATTAAGCGCAGGCTCATCCATGCCAGTTTTAAGCATAGATATTATTTCAGGTAATGCTAATGCTTCCTCGGTAATGGGAGAATTTAAAAATACTTCACTCGCTTTTCTTCCTTCAGTATATGCAGGTATAGTTTCAATATCATTGATAAAGCCCTCGGTATAATTTACAACACTGTCACGAACAGTTTTGCGCTGCTGTGCATCAGGCTCAAGTAGTCGCGATGTTTTTTCGAGTTCGAGTATTTTATTCAGGTCAACAGAATTATCCATAGTGTAAAAAAATTGACCAGGAAGAGAAAAGATTTAGAATCCCAAAACTATTCCGGCTTGTACAATGGTAGACGCCCAGCCTATTTCAGCAAATAAACCAAAATGCTCCTTAACCATATAGTGCGCACCAATAGTGAACTGACCGGCAAAAGTAAAGGTTTGGGTTTTCTTATCATTATTGCTGTTATTTGGGTTATTGTCAGTGCTATTATCAATAGTAAGCAAATAGCCTCCGCCTAAACCAGCAAAAATATCAAGCTTATCGCCTATAGGGTAGTGCCCATTTAAGCGAATGAAAAACCCCATTACCGTGCCATTTACATTTACCTTGTACGTAGTATCAGTATTAAATAACCTGCTAACATTATATTGATAGGTAACATTAGCACCTGAATATTCTAAATCAAGACCAACACCAAAATATTTTGTCAACCCATGTTCATATTTCAAAACAACTGTGCCATAGTTTTTATAATTATAGTTATTGTAGTTCTGATATTGAGTTAAACTTTCTGTTATTTGTGAGGTTGGAGGAAAACCAAAGCCCAATGAAATAAGATTCTTGCCATCATCAAAAGCCTGGGCTACTAAAAGATTTGAAATAAACAAAACAGCACTAACTAAAAATAACTTTTTAAGCTTTTTCATATTACCAGGGAATAAGGTTGGGCGCAAATATAAAAATCTCGTTTAGATTGTACAATTTAAGTGCACGAGGAGTAAGAAAATTAAATTTCTTTAACCAGTTTCAGCATCATCTGCTCAACTTCAATCGAGTTCCATTTTTCGGTTATGCTTGGTGTTGCCAATACTTTTTTCATAATGGCATCTTGCTTTTTGCCTTGCTTTAGCGCATGGCTATATGGCAGGTCTGTAAAGGTTACCATGCTATAAAGCGGTATCCACAATTCAGGATGTAACTTACTAAAGTGCGCCTCTATTTTCTTTTGCAAAATAAAATCTGGGTGTGTTACCAGGTCGCGCATTTCAATAAAGTTGGCAACGGCTAAATCAGCAATAGCATCAGAATTTGGCTTGCGTAATTTTTGCGTTTCGTCAAATATTTTCGTCCAGGCTTCTTCTTCATTGCCTTTGCCTAAGTAGGCGTCCATTAATTGTTCAAACACGGTGCAGTCTTCAAAGCCGCAGTTCATACCCTGTCCGAAGAAAGGCACAATGGCGTGTGCAGCATCGCCCAATAATAAAAGTTTATCAGAATGGCTCCACGGATAACACTTTACAGTAACTAATGATGATACAGGATTATTTGTGAAATCATCAAGCAGCGTTGGCATTAAAGGCACTGCATCCGGGAATACAGCCTTGAAAAATTTACTCACTGAATCGCGATCTTTAAGTGCTGCAAAAGATTCTTTTCCTTCGAACGGAAAGAACAGTGTGCAAGTAAAACTGCCATCAATATTCGGCAGTGCAATCATCATATAAGTACCACGGGCCCAAATATGCAGGCAGTGTTTTTCCATGGCAAAGCCTCCATCTTTCGTAGGTGGAATTACTAATTCCTTGTACCCGTAATCGAGGTAGTGTTGTGAATATTCAAAGCGGTCGGTAGATAACTGTAATTGTAATCTTCCTGCAGAAAATGCTCCGTCGGTACTGAATATTCTTTTAGCAGAGACCTTTGTTTCCTTTTGTGATGTGTCTTCTACAACTGCTGTGGCATCTTTTAGCGAAATGCTTTTGCAACGCTGGTAAAAATATATTTTGCTTCCATGTTTCTCGGCAAGATCCATTAGCAGGCAATTAAGCCCGCCGCGCGATACAGAATATATAGCTTGTCCATCTTTTCCATATGGAAAAAAATTTGTTTTGCCCTCAATATCATGTACCATACGCCCGTTCATGGCAATGGCAATTTTTTTTATTTCATCGGCAATACCTACACCCTGCAAACCTTTCCAGCCTCTGTCCGATAAAGCAAGGTTAATAGACTTACCCGCAGAGATACTTGCTTTGCGCATATCCTCTCGGCGTTCATATACTTCGACATTATATCCCCGCTTAGCTAAGTAAATAGAAAGCAATGAGCCCACAAGCCCTGCACCCATTACTACATAAGGTTTCTCAGTCATAGCCTAAATATTATTCAGGTTTCTTTTCGTTCTTTTCTCTTGCTCTTTTATATATTGCAATGGCACCCCACATCATAAATCCGAATATCAATATCCCTAATACACCCCATATCCAGCTTAGCTTGTCCTGCATTGTTACAATAAATACAATTGCAACTAAAAAAATGGTTGCCAATTCGTTCCACATGCGCAACTGGCCCGATGACCATGTGATTTTGTTTTTTTGAAGCTTGCTGAATATTACCTGGTTTTGTAATTGGTAAAGAGTAAGACCAAACACAAAACATAATTTAATAAGTAACCAGGCAGGTATATTAAAACCAAACATAGAGTAGGCAAGCCAAAAGCCAAATACATAGGTTAGTATTGCCGATGGCCATGTAATGCCATACCATAAACGCTTTTCCATTATTTTATATTGGGCCTGCAAAATACTTTTTTCGGGCTCAGGTTTTTTTTCTGCTTCGGTATGGTAAACAAACAGGCGCACAATATAAAACAGCCCAGCAAACCAGGTAACTATAAATATTATGTGAAGGGGTAAAAGATATTGTGACATAAGTTCTATTTATTAACTATGGGGTAAAATGCATTTTCAATTACGTGAACCTTGTAACTATCGGCGCTTTTAAGTACCGATACTATATCGAACCGTACTTCTAGGTCAAGATTATTTTTTTCAATGTATGCCCCTGCTGCTTTAATTAAATGGCGTTGTTTTTGCTTGTTTACAAAAGTCTCAGGTTCACCAAAATAATTGGTCGAACGTGTTTTTACTTCGGCAACCACTAAAAAATTTTTGTCGCGGGCAATAATATCTATCTCTTCCTGCCCGAAGCGCCAATTGGTTTCAAGTATTTCGAAACCCTTTGCCCGTAAGTGTTTTACGGCCTCTGCCTCCCCCTCCGAACCGGTTTTTTGCTTTTCGTTCATTTGTGCGAATATAGGCAATGGTTTCGGCTGATTGTATGAGTAATGTAAAAAAAAACTAATTTAGGGCACTATAACCGGTAAAATTAAAATTAAACATGAAAAAAATTCTCTCTCTTTCTGCTGCTGCTCTGCTGATTGCAGGCGTAGCATTTGGCCAGGAAAAAAAGGCAGGAGCTTTCGAAGGCTCTATCAGCTTTATGCAGTACAATGGTATTGACACAACCTACTTTTCGTATGATGTTAAAACTACACACGTAAGAATTGTGAATACCGATATTAAAACCAATAACGATGAAGGTATTTATTTAATTGACCTTACAACCAAAACAACTTTAGCGCTTAGCCCTGTTCGTAAAATATATAAGGATCAGCCTTCACCTGCCGCTGTTAAGCCTTCAGGTACACCTAAGGTAACTAAAACCACAAACACCAAAACCATAAACGGTTATAAATGTACCGAGTATGATGTGGTTGATGCTGAAGAAGGTATCAAGGTTACTTATTGGATTGCTACAGGCAACTTTGAATTTTTCCTGCCTATGATGAACATACTTAACCGTAAAGATAAATTCTCTCAGTACTACATGGTTATACCTAGTTCAGCTAATATGTTCCCTATGGAAGCATACGAAACTGATATGTCGGGTGTTTCGAAAGGATTTATTAAAGCCACAAAAGTTACCACAGGCAAAATTGCCAACGGAACTTTTGAAATTCCTGAAGGATACCACAAGTTCGAGAAATAGAACTGATAATAAAATTATAGAAGAACCTCTCTTAAAGAAATTTAAGAGAGGTTTTTTCTTTTACCGAAAGTGCAACTTCTCTGCCCAGGTAGAGAGGATAATTTTTATCTCCATGCCCGGCAGGAAACCCAAAGCAAACAGGATAGCCGTATTCTTTCACAGTATCAATTATAATCTCCTCGGCAGTTTTTCCGAAGGGAATGGTATTGTCTTTCATTTCAGAAAAATTACCAATTACAAGCCCATTTAACTTAGCTAATTTACCAGAACGTTTCAACTGCATCATCATACGGTCAATATGATAGAGGTATTCATCCAGGTCTTCCAGAAAAAGTATTTTACCATCGGTATTAATATCGGATGGGGTAGAGGCCAATGCATATAAAAGCGAAAGGTTTCCGCCAACAAGTGGCCCTGTACTTTCTCCTTTTTTATTTAAAGGGTGTGCGTCAATTGTGTATGAAATCTCATCTCCGAACAGAGCTTTTTTAAGCAGGGTGAGTGATTCTGCATCCTTATTAAAACTAACAGGCATGGTTGCATGCAGTGTTTCAATAGTATAATGCGTATGTATATGATTATGAAAAACAGTAAGATCACTATATCCTATAATCCATTTTGGACTCTTTTTAAATGAAGTAAAGTTAAGGCCATCAATAATTCGCACTGCTCCATAGCCTCCCCGTGATGAAATAATAGCTTTTACTTCAGTATCATCCAACATGTGCT